>JAQTMN010000049.1 GCA_028714315.1 Sulfuricella sp.
GGTTGCTGGAGAAGCACGAGGAATACATGTCCCGTTTTTCCACCATCACGACGTCAAACTTGGGATACTCTTTCTTGGCGTACTTGGCGATCGTCAGGCCGGACGTGCCGCCGCCGACGATGACCAGACGCGGCCCTTTGGCCTTGGGCAGCGGCGCCTTGGCACCCATGCTCACCATGTGCGCTTTCTTGTCGTCCGCCTGCGCGGCCTGCGAAGTCAAACCCACCGTCGCCAAGGATGCGGCAGCGACCCCTCCCATCTTGATAAAACCACGCCGCGAAATTTCATTGTTGCCTTTATCCACGCTCCACCTCCAATTATTTGATTTATTTAAATAACAACTTCTTATTTACGCGCCAATTTCCGTATTCGTGAACCCCAAACGGCAATAAGCACAATTTATTCTATCATCAGGTTTCATAATAGCAACACATCTGATGTTCATTTTTTCACGATTTTTTCATTTTTTAGCGAAGGAGGTGAGAGTGCGCAAAAAAAAAGGAAAACAGCGACTGTTTTCCCCAGCGACTGTTTTCCTTTATATTTTTTGCCTTTTCGCGGCCCGTAGGTTGGGCACCCTGCGCCAAACCTACCTAAAAACCGCGTTTCACCACAAAACCAACCCGTCGGGCACGAGTGCTAGAACTTTTCGCCTTCCTGCAAATAACGCCACTGGCCCACCGGCAAATCGCCCAACTTTATTCTGCCGATGCGGATGCGCTTGAGGCCGACCACCTTGAGGCCGACCAGTTCGCACATGCGGCGGATCTGGCGTTTCTTGCCTTCTTTCAGGACGAAGCGCAGCTGGTCCTGGTTCTGCCAGGACACCTTTGCCGGCTTGAGCGCTTCGCCGTCCAGGCTGAGGCCGTGGTTGAGCTTGTTCAGGTTGGCCTCGCTCAGGCGCCCTTCCACCCGCACCAGGTATTCCTTCTCGATCTCGGAGTCGGCGCCGATCAACCGCTTGGCGATGCGGCCGTCCTGGGTCAGCACCAGGAGCCCGGTGGAGTCGATGTCGAGCCGCCCGGCCGGTGCAAGCCCGTGCAGATGCTCGGGGGAATAGGGCTGCGGCGAGTGGTCGTGCTTGTAGCGGCTGTCCTTGCCGATCAGCGTCACCGCCGCCTGGTAGCCCTTCTCGGGCTGGGCGGAGACGTAGCCGACGGGCTTGTGGAGCAGGATGGTGACGCGCTGCGCCTGCTGCTTTTCTGCCCGCTTGTCGAGGACGATGGTCTGACTGGGATCGATCCGGGTGCCGAGTTGGGTGACCCGCTCGCCATCGACCAGCACCAGGCCGCGCTCGATCAGGGCGTCCGCCTCGCGGCGCGAGCACAGGCCGCGCTCGGACATGAGCTTGGACAAGCGGACCAGCCCGGAATCGGCGCCCGTTCCAGTCGGACCGACGGGTTGAACGCTCGAAACGCCGGCCTTCTCCGTTGCCGGACGCACGGCCACGGGCGTCGCCTTGGCGGCGCCGTCGGCCCTGCGCTTGCCGACCGGCCCCACCCGGCCCCTGGCGGGCCTGCGCGTAATCATCGGGTGGGGATCAGAGAATTTTCAGCAGCTCGACTTCGAACACCAGCGTGGCGTTCGGCGGAATCACGCCGCCCGCGCCGCGCGTGCCGTAGCCGAGTTGGGCGGGAATGGTGAGCTTGCGCACGCCGCCGATCTTCATGCCTTGCACGCCTTCATCCCAGCCGCGGATCACGTGGCCGGCGCCGAGCGGAAAGTCGAACGGATCGTTGCGGTCCTTGCTCGAATCGAACTTGGTGCCGTCGGTGAGCCAGCCGGTGTAGTGGACGTATACGTGCTTGCCGGCAGCGGCGGCATCGCCTTCGCCTTCCTTGATGTCTTCGTAAATAAGCCCGGAGGCGGTAGTGATTTCGGCCATGATGATCTCCAAATAGTGAGGGCGTATTTTAACCCAGATAATCCATTATTGAGGCGGCCACTAAATATTGAAGCTCCGTCGTTCCCGCGCAGGCGGGAATCCAGTATCGACAAGACCCCTGGATTCCGGGTCAAGCCCGGAATGACGAGATTTAATGGCCGAATCATTAGGGCGCGAGATGATGGCGAGGCATTTTGAGCCGCAAAGGCGCAAGCAAAAAACCTATCTTGGCTATCCGCCCACCACACGGTTGCGCCCGCCGTGCTTCGCCCGGTACAGCGCCTGGTCGGCCTGGGCGACCAGTTGCTGCGCCAGCGCCTCGATGCTGTGGGCACGGCTGCCGTCGCGCAGGGTCGCCACGCCGACTGAGATCGTGGCGGCAACGGCGGCATTTTCTTCGCTCTTGAACCGCTGCTCGGCGATGCCGAGCCGGATGCGTTCGGCGACGTTGAACGCGCTGTCGCTGTCGGTCTGGATCAGCAGGACGGCAAACTCCTCGCCGCCGTAGCGCCCCAGCACGTCGATGGAACGCAGCTGGCCCTTGATCCGCCAGGCAACCTCGCGCAGCACGCAATCGCCGGTCTGGTGGCCGTGTTCGTCGTTGATGCGCTTGAAATGGTCGATGTCGAGAAACAGGCAGGACAGCGGGTAGCCCTGGCGCTGCGCCCGGCCCACTTCTTCCTGCAGGCGCTGTTCGAAATAGCGCCGGTTGTGCACGCCGGTGAGCGGATCGGTCAGTCCGAGATGCTTGAGGCGCTCGCTGTTGGTCACGTTTTCCAGGCAGACGCCGGCGATCATCGCAAGACGCGCGATGAAATCGGTGGCCATGCCCGGAGCGAAGCGCTGGTCGTTGGCGCTGCCGAGATTCAGGCTGCCGATCAGTTTTTTCTGCCGCACCATCGGCAGGACGGCGATGCTGGCGGGTGTCGAGCCGGAGGGAAAGAAGGGCGCGCGGCTGGCGGCGTTGTACTGGCCCAGCACCGGCATCAACGAACTGCCGCAAAGGCGCAGAAATTTGGCAGGGCTGTCGAGGAAAATCAGGCCGGGAAAGTCGGCGGCAATGCCGAGATCGATCAGCATGCGCCGCACCTCGTATTCCGGGTCGATCAGCGCCAGCGTCACCATGTCCAGCTCGAAGCTGCCTTTCAGCTCGAGCAGCACGTAGTGCAGCAACTCCTTGAGGCCGCCGATGCCCAGCATGCGCAGCTCGGCTTCCTGAAAGCGGCACAGCACCTGCTCGTTTTGCCGCGCCTGCGCCAGCAGGGATTCGAGCTGATGCCGCAGCTCCCGATTGTCGGTGAGCGTTTCGCCGGGCATTGGATCAGGCGCCGACCACCTCGGCCTTGACGATTTCGAGCGCGTCGCGCATGGTTTCCTCGGATGCGGCATTGATGCATTCGGCCAGCATTTCCGCCGCTTCGAGGGTTTCCGGCGGCAACGCGTCGGCGGCCAGCTCGGCGATGAAGGCGGCGGCCGCGCCGGCGATGCGCAGCAAGGTCTGGCGCTCGCTCATCAGCATTTCGAGCTCGCCGCGCAGCATGGCGATTTCCTGGTCTTTCAGTACATGGGGCATGATTTTTCCGTTCTTGTCTCGTGGGTCTAGCGGTCAGCGTACCACACCCGCTATCAACTGCGCTTCCGGCAAGCCCTGAGCCAGCAGCCATTTCTTCGCCACGTCCAGCAGCGGCTCGGAGCCGGCCACATAGACATCGTAATCGCCCAGTTTCGGATGATCCTCGACAATCCGCTGCAACAGGCCGCCGACCAGCGCCTGCTGGCGCCCGGCGGCGGTTTCGAGATCGCCGCCCGCGACCAGCGGCGTGTAGATGAAATTATCCAGCGCGTCGGCCCAGGCGCGGGTCCAGTTGGAGAAATACAGATCGTCCTCGCGCGGCGCGATCCAGTAAAGCTGCACCGACTCGGCGGTATCCAGCGCCATGGCGTGCTCCATCAGGCTTTTCACCGGCGCGAAGCCGGCGCCGAAGGCGATGAAAATCAGCGGACGGGGGGAGTCCTCATCGAGCACGAACCCGCCCGTCGGCCCCTCCACTGCCACCGCCTCGCCCTTTTGCAGCCTGGTGGCGACATAATCGGCAAAAAGATTGCCTGGGGTATTGTGGATATGGAATTGCAGGTTGCGGTCGTCGCACGGGCAGCTCGCCACGGGGAATTCCGCCGAAATCGAATGGCCGAGCTGAAGCACGACGTTCTGCCCGGCGAGGAAGCGCAGCCGGTTGTTGCGCGGGGTTTGCAAGTGCAGGAGCAGCATGGCGTCGCCGAGCGGTTCGATGCTCTTGACGTGCGCCGTGACGTGCTGGAACGGGATGTCCGCCGTGCTTTCCGCCTCGCCCGCCTCGATCACCACGTCGGTCACGGCGGTGTTCGAGCACATCAGGACCTGCCCGGCGGCCTTCTCGGACTCGCTCAGGACATAATCGTGGGGGCGGACTTTCAGCACTTCGCCGGAGATGACCTTCGCCTTGCACTGGCCGCAATTGCCGCTGCTGCAACCGTAATTGAGCGCGAGGCCCGCGCGCAGCGCCCCTTCCAGCAATGTATCGGCGCCCTCGACAAAAAATTCGTGGCCGCTGGGTTGAAGTTTTACGTGGGCTGCCATGATCCTGAGAAAGCTGTCCTGTATGGTTAAATTGGGGATTCCGCCACGGGATTCGCCCGCCGCCAGTTCCTGGTGCACCCACATTCTGAGGGAAGCCGCGGCCGCCTGCAATTCCTCCCCGGCGCGATCCCACGCCTTGAGCCGCGCCTCCAGCCCATCGACCACGGCGCGATATTGTTTCAGCGCGGATTGCGCCTGGGACAGTTCCTTGGCCAGGCCGGTCACCCGCGCGGCGAGAACTTCCTTGTCGGGCAGGGTGCGCTCGAACACGCGCTTGCCGAAGGCCCGATCCTTGATCTGCGCCACCCGTTCGTAGGCGGTGTTGTCCTCGAGCTGGGCATCCGGATAAACATGCAACAAATCCTCGGCCGCTACCATGCCGTCGAACGAAGGCAGGAGCCCCGCCTTGATCTTCTTTTGCAGCGTCACCCGCGTGACGCCCACCAGGCGCGCCGCCCGGGATAAATTCAATAGTTGCGGCATATCGAATTCTCCGGCTGGTCAGTGTCTTATGGAAACGCTGATCAAGTCTTTTTCATCGTTCCCGTGGAGGCGGGAACCCAGTCAAATCAAAATCCTGGATCCCCGCCTTCGCGGGGATGACGACTTATTCAGCGTTTCCCTTATTACCGCTTGCCCCTTCCCCATTTTACAACTGGCTCAACATCTCCGGCTCCATGTCGAACCCCACTTCGCAGCCGGGATTGAGCGCCACGCCGCGGCCCGCACCCATTTTTTCCAGAATCCACTTGAACTCCGTCAGCAGGCCGCCGCCGTAGCCGGGGAAATCCTGAAGGAAAGGCTTGGCGCGCTCAGGGCTGGTGAACACCACCAGCAGCGATTCGCCCTCCTCGGTTTGCAGCACCAGCGGCTTGGCGCTGGAAGAACGCTGCAGGCCCTGGATCACTTCGTCGTTCTCGATCGGCATGAAAACCTCGGAAACCAGCAGCTCCCGCATGAATTCCTCGCCCAGCATCTCGCCGTCCCAGGCGGCCAGGAGCTTTTTTTCAAGTTCATTCTTCGGTACGAATGCTTCGCTTGTCATTGTCACTTTCCTCGAATTTCCAGAATTTTAAAATCGGCACAATTAACTTGACCAATACGCTCAACTAATCTAAATATAAAAGATGATAGTACAGAATTCCTATGGTGCCGCCAGATCGCGGCAATGTTCCGCATAGAGCATAGAACGGAGGAGGCTCAACATGTACGACATCAACCAAATCGTCGAGCGTGAAGGCCGTATCACCGAGGGCGATCTTCTCGATTTTGAAAACTGGTCCGAGCTGGCCGCACGGAAATTGGCGGCGGAGGAAGGCATCGACTTGTCAAAAGAGCACTGGCAAGTAATCAATTTTCTCCGCGACAATTACCAGCAATGCGGTCCTTGGCCGAGCGGGCGCGCTGTCCTGGGGTTGCTGGAGGAAAACTTCATCCAGCAGGGCGGGAAAAAATACCTTTACCATTTGTTCCCCCGTGGCCCGGTAGTCCAGGCTTGCAAAATTGCGGGGCTGCCCCTCCCGCCATACAGCGCGGACGCCTCGTTCGGCAGCGTGATGTAACCGGCCGAACCGGCGGATTCAGGACTTCAGCGGGATGACGTTGATCACCGCCACCGGCTCTTCCTGATCCAGTCTCTCGCCCAGTTCCAGGGCGATGCCGTCGATCCCCTCGGTGGTAAACAGGTCGTGCGGCGTTTCCACCGAGGCGGAATAGAACGTCCCGTCGCTGTCCACAAAAGATACGTGGTAGTAATTCATCGCCGCCCCTCCCCGAACAGGCTGCGTAGCTTGTTGATGATGCTTTCCTCGCGCTCGTCGAAGGAAAACAGCGGATCGGCGAAGCCATGCTCCTTGGCGCGTTCTTCCGCTACCGCCAAATGCAGGAATTCCTCGTAGTATTCCTGCTCGGTGCAGGTCACCTGGGTGATAAAGACATCCGATTCGTGAAAATCGTTGACCCCGAGCACATAAACCGTCACGGTCAGCACTTTTTCCCGCGGGAAGATCACCGGCTCGGTTTTCAGTTCCACCACGCAGTCCGACACCGTCGCATCCTTGCCGTCCGGATCCAGCGTCGCGCCGTATGCGGCTCTTAACCGGTTTTCTATGGGGTTGTCGCTCATCGGTAGAGTCCCTTTATAACCAGACGTTACACCAATCGCGCCGCCGAAGTCGAGAGTCAACGCTACGCGGATGTGAGACCGGAGCCCAGCCGAGCGAGTTCCGCCTGAATGGCGGATTCGTCCAGGCGCTCGTAGTCTTCCCGGTTGAAAGCGATGATGCCGCCCGCCAGTTCATGCCAGGTAAAACCGCTGGTCCAAGCCGGCTGGGTATAGGTTCCCTGCTTGGAACGCGGGAAGACGAACAGTTTGCCGGGAAGGTAAAGCAGGTTGTAGGCCTCGCCCCGGAAGTGCAGTTCTTCGATGCAACGCCATGCTTCGCGGCTGTCGTCGAAAACCAGGCATTGCGCCGGGTAAGCGTCGCCGCCGCCATTATGGCGCCAGCCGGCGTCCATCACCGGGTAGCCCGCCGGCTTGATGAACATCTGGAAATGCAGATGGTTGACTGAAGCGAACGCGCCGATGGAATTGTAGCCGAAGCCCACGCCGTCCAGCGTTTGCGCCAATTGCCGCGCCACCTCCCAGACATAGGTGTGATATTCGGCCGTGAGAAACTGGGGCTGTTTGCGCTCCCGCTCCGGCACCAGCAAGCCATGGAAAGGCGCGAAGGGATACTTGTTGTAATACAGCGTGGCGTTCCTGCCCCCGAGACCGCCTTCCCAGAACGCTTCCTTCTGCATGAACCCCTTGTTGAAGTGAAAGCCCGCCTCGTCGAAGTCCACCCGGAGTCCGGCCGGGGCCAGCGCCGCAATGCGTTTGGGGCGGAACGAGCGCAGATGGTTGAACTGCACGTCCCATTTCCCAGCTCGCCGCTGCTCCGTGAGTTTCAGCCGATCCAGGCCGATGGCCTGGATCTTGAGGAAGACCAGCAAATCCTCCTCCACTTCCTGGATCGCCGCGCCGCTTTCCAGGGCGTGGACATATTTCTCGCGTAGCGCCCCATACAAAGTCTCCAGCCCGCCGACGGTCGCGACATGAATGTCCGGGTCGAACGTGGCGTTGGCGCAGACCAGGATGAACGGCCCCAGTCCGCCGCCGCTCAGCAGCGAAGACAAACCTGAGGCGAAGGCGCGGGAAAAAGTCTCGGGCGAAGCAAAGATGGCTGGGGTCATGAGTTAATGCGGCACCCGTTTTTTTACGGTGTCCCGGAGAATTTTCAAGCCGTGGATTATAGGGGTGGAATTCGGCCAGGGAAACCAGAATTCATCTGCTACACTTTTAAAAGATACCCATTATTTTGGCAGTTCCATTGCGATGGTATATGATATTCAGGCCTATTTTGGTGATCGCGCCTGTAAATCACAAGAAACAGGCATCATCACTCCAGAATCAACTTCAAGAAGGAAAAACAACATGAAAATCTCCTCAGCCAAACGCCTTGCCCTGGGCATCGCACTCACCGTCGGCAGCATCGCTGCCCACGCCGTGGACAACTCGGGTTACCTGATCGACTCCCGCGGCAACCCCGCCAAAAACAGCTACAACCAATGCTGGCGCACCGGCTACTGGACTCCCGCCATGGCCACCGAGGAATGCGACCCGGCGCTGGTGAAGAAGGAAGCCGCACCGGTGCCGGCGCCGAAGCCGGAGCCCAAGGCCGAAGCGCCCGCCGCCGGCCCGGAAAAACCCGCGGTGAAGGCCGAATTCAAGGCCGAAACGCTGTTCGACTTCGACAAGGCCGTGGTCCGGCCCGACGGCATGAAAGAACTGGACGGCAAGGTCGTGACCGGCATGAAGGCCCACCCCGAAGTGGAGCTGCTGCTGGTGACCGGCCACGCCGACCGCATCGGCACCGACAAGTACAACCGGAAACTGTCCGAGCGCCGCGCCGCGGCGGTCAAGGCCTACCTGGTCAAGCAGGGCGTCGCCGCCGACCGCATCAAGACCGTGGGCAAGGGCGAATCGGAACCCGACCCGGATGCCGACACCGTCAACAAGTGCAAGGGCAGCAAGAAAACCAAGGCGCTGGTTGCCTGCCTGCAACCCGACCGCCGCGTCACCGTGGAGCCGGAAGTCCAGGTTCCGACCAAGAAATAATTTCTTCGGATCGAAACCCCCGCTAATGCGGGGACTCGGGACCATGAAAAAACCCCGCCTTCTTTTGGAAGGCGGGGTTTTTTTACGGCGGTATTGAGTCGATTACTTCTTTTCCATCGGGCAGGTGCTCAGGCCCAGCAGCGGATAGAATGGGCACCAGCCCATCAGGCCAGTAGCCAGCGGAATGATGCCAATCAGACCGACCATCATCGGCACCACGCCGGCAAAGCCCAGGCCCAGCAGCGCCACGCCGGCCACGATACGCAAAACCTTGTCGATTCCACCTACGTTTGCTTTCATCTTCGCTTCCTCCAGTAAAAAAATTGCGGTAGTCGAATCTTAGTCGCGGCGCGGGTGGATGTATGTGACTTAGGTTACATTCACGACGAAGCATGCGCAATATCGTGCAGGGCGGCGGCATCGACAATCCGGATCTGTTCGCGTCCGAGCGCGACCAGGCCCTGGTCCTGAAAATTCTTCAACAGCCTGCTGATCATCTCGCGCACGCTGCCGAGCTCGTCGGCCAGACCCTGGTGAGTGGCATTGACGGTCTCGCCCTTGGCCAGCAGAAGTGCCGCCAGGCGCTGGTCGAGCTTGTGGAATGCCACTTCTTCCACCAATTGCATCAGGTCGGCGAGACGCTCGCCGAACAGGCTGAAAATATAGGCACGGAACGGCGGATGCAGTTCGATCAGCTGGGAAAACACCGGCCGCGGCACTACTACCGCGGTCATGTCGCCCTCCGCCACGCCGCGCGCCGGATAGGCGGCATTACCCAGCAGGCAGCTGCTGGTGATGACGCAGCTCTCCCCTGGAAAGACGCGGTAAAGCTGCAATTCGCGCCCATTCACCCCGGCCTTGGACACCCGCACCGCACCCGACAGCAGCAGGGGAAAGGCCTGGCATGGGCCGCTCGACTCGAACAACACCGTCCCCGCCGGCACTTCGATATAGCTCGCGTCCCGTTCGAGGCGCCGCCACAGGTCGAGGGGGGCATCCCGCAGCGAGGGGAACAGGGTCAGCAGCCGTTCGCGAATCACCTCTTCCATGCTACTTGGCGTGCAATCCGTAGCGGTTCAGCTTGCGGTACAGGGTGCGTTCGCTGATGCCGAGAATGTCGGCCACCCGGCGCCGGTGGCCGGTGTGCCGTTCGAGCAATTCGCGGATATGGCGAATCTCGAGTTCCTCGATGGAAAGCCCGTGGGCATCGGCAGCCACCGCTGGAGCCGGCGCCTCCGCCCGCCCTTTTTTCGGCTTGCCGTCGCCCGCTCCCTCGAACTGGATATGCTTGCCATGGATGATCCCGTTGCCGGTCAGGGCCGCCGCCTTTTGCAGCACGTTGCGCAGTTCGCGCACGTTGCCGGGGTAATCGTAAGCCTTGAGGCGGTGAATGGCGTCCGCGCCCAGCCGCGGCGGCCGCTTGCCGGCGCCGCTGATGCGCGCCAAGAGCGCGTCGGCCAGCGCGGGAATGTCCTGGCGCCGCTCGCGCAGGGGCGGCAGGGTGACATCGATGCCGGCGATGCGGTAGTAAAGATCCTCGCGAAACAGCCCCTGATCGACGCGGTCCAGCAGGTTGCGGTTGGTGGCGGAAATGATGCGCACATCCGCCCGCAGCACCGCCGTCCCACCCACCCGCCGGAATTCGCCGGTTTCCAGCATGCGCAGCAGCTTGGGCTGCATCGACAGGGGGATTTCGCCGATCTCGTCGAGAAACAGGGTGCCGCCGTGCGCCAGCTCGAACAGCCCCTGCTTGCGCCCGACACAGCCGGTGAAGGCGCCGCGCTCGTGGCCGAAAAATTCGCTCTCGAACATCGATTCCGCGATCGCGGCGCAGTTCACCGCGACATACGGCCGGCCGCTCCGATCCGACTGCTTGTGCACGAATTCCGCCGCCAGTTCCTTGCCGACGCCGCTTTCCCCATACAGCAGGATCGGCGCCTCGGATTCGGCCACGCGCCCCAGTTTGTCGGCGCATTCGAGAAACGCGGGCGACTGCCCGATCATGCGCATATCGTCGCAATCCAGCTCGTCCGACGAACCCAGCGGCAGGATCGATTCGCCCAGATACAGGCTGCCGTCGTGGCCGCGAATCGGGTGCCCCTTGAGGCGCACGCGTTCGGCATGGTTGTGGTTGTCGTAGTGAATGTGCAGCACTTGGCAAGGCTCGCCGCTGGCGAACACCTTCTGGTGCGGGCAAACCTCGCCGTTCTCGTGGCAGGGAACCTGAGAATGGTGGGAAATCTCGTGGCACAGCCGCCCCACGATCTCCGCCTGGCTCATGCCGTAGACCAGGCAGTAGGCGTGATTGGCGGAAACCACGCGGTAATTCGCGTCGATCAGGACGAAAGGATTGTCCTGCATATTGATCAGGGATTGCAGGTCGATAGCCAGGTCGTTCATCTTTTGCATCGCTTCTGCCAGATTGTCATGACATAGTATTCCATAGCCAATCCGCCTTGTAAAACAAAAAGTTGGGCTTAATCGGCCAAGTCATTACATTGATCGCGGTCAATCGGCATGCCAGATTGTCATGACGGCATGACATAACCACGACAGCAACAACCCAATAACCCCTATAAATACAGATACGTAGCATCTGGCACAGCACTTGCTATTGAATGCACTCGCAACCTTTTAGCCCACGACGCATAGGAGAAGTAAGAATGTCGGAAACCTGGCAATTGCAAGAAGGCATAAAGATGGACGGCACGACGGCTGCCGAAGTGGCCAAGATCGCGTGCGCGCTGAAATCGCTGTCGGCTTATACCAGCCTGGCGATGGAAAGCGAAGATGCGCCGGAAGACCTTCAGACCATCGTGGACGAGGGGCTTGACGCGATGGCTAGGATTTTCGTCTGGTAACGCCACCAGCCATCGCCGCCGCAAATTAAACATATTATAAATATCGTTAAATATTCAAGGAGTTCGTGCAAATGGCACATATCGTAATCATGGGCGCCGGCATCGGCGGAATGTCGTGCGCATATGAAATGCGGGAGCAGGTCCGGGCCGAAGACAAGGTCACCGTGATCTCCGAATCGCCGCAATTCCAGTTCACCCCTTCCAACCCGTGGGTCGCCGTCAATTGGCGCACCAAGGAAGACATCACCATCCCCATCGCGCCCTATTTCGAGCGCAAGGACATCAACCTGATCGACACGCCGGCAAAGCGCGTTCATCCGGAAAAAAATCAGGTCGAACTGACCGACGGCAGAATCGTCGATTACGACTTCCTGGTGATCGCCACCGGACCGAAACTGGCCTTCGACGAAGTGGAAGGCATGGGGCCGGGCAAGAACACCCACTCGGTTTGCCACGTCGATCACGCGGTGGAAGCCGGCAAGGCGTGGGACCAGTTCGTGCGCGATCCAGGTCCGGTCGTCGTAGGCGCCGCGCAAATGGCTTCCTGCTACGGCCCGGCTTACGAGTTCGCTTTCATCATGGAAACCGACCTGCGCAAGCGCAAGATTCGCGACAAGGTGCCGATGACCTTCGTCACCGCCGAACCCTACATCGGCCACCTCGGCCTGGGCGGCGTGGGCGACTCGAAAGGCCTGCTCGAATCCTCCATGCGCGAGCGCCACATCAAGTGGATCTGCAACGCCAAGGTCACCAAGGTGGAACCCGGCAAGATGTTCGTCACTGAACTGGACGACATGGGCAACGTCAAGAAAGAGCATGAACTGCCGTTCAAGCACTCGATGATGCTGCCGGCGTTCAAGGGCGTGGACGCCGTGTTCGGCATCGAGGGGCTGACCAATCCGCGCGGCTTCATCCTGATCGATCCGTACCAGCGCAACCCGAAATACAACAACATCTACTCGGTCGGCGTATGCGTCGCCATCCCGCCGGTGGAAGCCACCCCGGTGCCGACCGGCGCGCCCAAGACCGGCTACATGATCGAAACCATGGTCACCGCCACCGTGCACAACATCCGCAACGTGCTCGACGGCAAGGAGCCGGACTTCAAGGCCACCTGGAACGCCATCTGCCTGGCCGACTTCGGCGATACCGGCGCGGCCTTCGTGGCGCTGCCGCAAATCCCGCCGCGCAACGTCAACTGGTACAAGGAAGGCAAGTGGGTGCATCTGGCCAAGATCGCCTTCGAGAAGTACTTCCTGCGCAAGATGAAGAAAGGCACCACCGAACCGATCTACGAGAAGTACGTGCTCGGCGTGCTTGGCATCAAAAAGAAGAAATAGGCATGCCCTCACCCCTAGCCCTCTCCCGCAAGCGGGCGCACCCGCAAGGAGTGTCCCTGCCGGGATTGGCGGCAAAGCCGCTCAATCCGGCGAGAAGGGGGGCGAGGAACGCTTCGCGTGTCTTGTAATTAGAGTTGTGTCTCCGTTTTTGGGTGGCCTCGGCCACCCATTTTTTTTGGCATTCGCCAAAGCCGCCGTCATGGGCCAACCCATCACGTCATCCCGGCCCCTTCCCTCTCCCCTAACCCTCTCCCGCAAGCCCTAAAGGACTCCGATCCGCTACGGGCTAAAGCCCATGCGGAATCGTATGCGGGCGAGGGGGACGAAGTCTCGCTTCGCGAGTTTCACGCTAACCGAAATCCGGGTTTAAGTTGCCCCGCAATACCGGATATAATTAGCTCTGACCGAAGCACCTCACTACCTGAGTACATTCCCATGCTAAAAGCCTATCGTGACCATGCCGCCGAGCGCGCCGCGCTTGGTCTGCCGCCGCTGCCGCTGAACGCGGAGCAAACCGCCGCCCTGGGCGAATTGCTGAAGAGCCCGCCGGCGGGAGAGGAAAGCTTCCTGCTGGATCTGCTGGAGAACCGCGTTCCAGCCGGGGTGGACGATGCCGCCAAGGTCAAATCGGCCTTCCTCGCGGACATCGCCCATGGCCGGGCCAAATCGCCGCTGGTCGGCGGACGGCATGCGGTGAAACTGCTCGGCACCATGCTCGGCGGCTACAACGTCACCGCGCTGGTCGAACTGCTCGACACCGATCTGGCGGCCGACGCCGCGGAAGCGCTGTCGCGCACCATCCTGATTTTCGATGCTTTCCAGCAAGTCGCACAGCGCATGCAGGCGGGCAACCCGCATGCGAAGAAGCTCATGCAGTCCTGGGCCGACGGCGAATGGTTCGGCGCCAAGCCCACCCTGCCGGAAACCATCGAAGCGGTGGTGTTCAAGGTGCCGGGCGAAACCAACACCGACGACCTCTCCCCCGCCCAAGCCGCCTGGTCGCGCCCCGACATCCCGCTGCACGCCAAGGAAATGCTCGTCTCCAAGATGCCCAGCGCGCTGGACGACATCGCGCGGCTGAAAGAAAAAGGTCTGCCCATCGCCTATGTGGGCGACGTGGTCGGCACCGGATCGTCGCGCAAATCCGCCATCAATTCGGTGCAATGGCACCTCGGCGCGGACATCCCCCACATTCCCAACAAGCGCACCGGCGGCATCGTGCTGGGCAGCAAGATTGCGCCGATCTTCTTCAACACCGCCGAAGACTCCGGCGCGCTGCCGATCGAATGCGACGTCTCCGGCCTGAACAGCGGCGACGTGATCGTCATCCATCCCTACCAGGGCAAGATCGCCGACCAGGCCGGCAAGACGCTCGGCACCTTCACCCTGACGCCGGTCACGCTGGCAGACGAAGTGCGCGCCGGCGGGCGCATCCAGCTGATCATCGGCCGCGGCCTCACGGCCAAGGCGCGCGCGGCGCTGGGCCTGCCCGCATCCGGCCTGTTCGCCCAGCCCGCCCCGGTCGCCGACACCGGCAAGGGTTACACGCTGGCGCAAAAAATGGTGGGCCGCGCCTGCGGCGTGGCCGGCGTGCGTCCCGGCACTTATTGTGAACCGAAAATGGCCACCGTCGGCTCGCAGGACACCACCGGCGGCATGACCCGCGACGAGCTGAAAGAGCTCGCCTGCCTGGGCTTTTCCGCCGACCTGGTGATGCAGAGCTTCTGCCACACCGCGGCCTACCCCAAGCCGGTGGACATCAAGCTGCAGCGCGAGCTGCCCGGCTTCATGGCGATCCGCGGCGGCGTCAGCCTCAAGGCGGGCGACGGCATCATCCACTCCTGGCTCAACCGCATGCTGCTGCCCGACACCGTCGGCACCGGCGGCGATTCCCACACCCGCTTCCCGATCGGCATCTCGTTCCCCGCCGGCTCCGGCTTGGTGGCTTTCGGCGCGGCGATGGGCATCATGCCGCTGGACATGCCCGAATCGGTGCTGGTGCGCTTCAAGGGCGAAATGCAGCCCGGCATCACCCTACGCGACCTGGTCAACGCCATTCCCCACGCGGCCATCCAGGAAGGCACGCTGACCGTAGGGAAGCAAGGCAAGAAGAACATATTTTCCGGCCGCATCCTCGAAATCGAGGGGCTGCCCAATCTCAAGGTCGAACAGGCGTTCGAGCTGGCCGACGCCTCGGCCGAGCGTTCCGCCGCCGCCTGCACGGTGCGCCTCGACAGGGTGCCGGTGATCGAGTACCTCAATTCCAACGTCGCCTTGCTCGGCAACATGATCGAAAATGGCTATCAGGACGCTAATACCCTGCAACGCCGCATCGACGCCATGAAAGCCTGGCTGGCCAATCCCGAACTGCTCCAGCCCGACGCCGACGCGGAATACGCCCACGTCATCGAAATCGATCTCGCCGCGATCAAGGAACCGCTGCTCGCCTGCCCCAACGACCCGGACGACGTCAAACCGCTATCCGCCGTCGCGGGCGACAAGATCGACGAAGTCTTCATCGGCAGCTGCATGACCAACATCGGCCATTACCGCGCCGCCGCAAAAATGCTCGAAGACGCCAGCCTGATCCCGACCCGGCTGTGGGTGGCGCCGCCCACCCGCATGGATGAAGCCGAGCTCAGGGAAGAAGGCGCCTACAGCGTGTTCGGCCGCGTCGGCGCGCGCACCGAAATGCCCGGTTGCAGCCTGTGCATGGGAAACCAGGCGCGGGTGGCAGACAGCGCCACGGTGTTTTCCACCAGCACGCGCAATTTCGACAACCGCATGGGCAAGGGCGCCAGGGTCTACCTCGGCTCGGCCGAACTGGCCGCCGTCTGCGCCCGCCTCGGCCGCATCCCGACCGCGCAGGAGTACCTCGAACTGGTGCAAAGCAGGGTCGCGCCCGTGGGCGACGGCATCTACCGCTATCTCAATTTCGACCGGATGGAATCCTACCGGCCGCGCAAAACCATTCACCTGACGCAAGGTTAACCAAAATGAAACTGATCATGTCGCTGACCAGCCCTTTCGCGCGCAAAGTCCGCATCGTCATGGCCGAAAAACGCATCGAATACGAACCGGTGGTGGACATCCCCTGGGATGCCGGCACCCACGTGCCCGATTTCAACCCGCTCGGCAAAGTCCCGGTACTGGTGCTGGACGACGGCCACACCCTGTTCGATTCCCGCGTGATCGTCGAATACCTCGACACCATCACCCCGGTTTCCCGCCTGATTCCGGAAGAGAACCGCCCGCGCATCGCGGTCCGGCGCTGGGAAGCGCTGGCCGACGGCATTTCCGAAGCGGCTTCCGCCATTTTCCTGGAAAGGAAACGGCCCGAATCGCAGCAAAGCAGGGAATGGATCGAACGCCAGGAACGGAAGGTTTTTCTTGGCCTGCAAACCATGGCGGACGAACTGGGCGACAAGAACTGGTGCACCGGCGAATTCTTCAACCTGTCGGATATCGCGGTCGGCTGCGCCCTGGGCTACCTCGACCTGCGCTTCCCCGAAATCGAATGGCGCCGAACCCATCCGGTACTGGCGCGGCTGGCGGACAAACTGTCGCAACGGCCGCCGTTCAAGGACACCCTGCCGCCGGCTGTGTAGCTGACGAATTCATTCGGGCGTTTGGCCGAATGAATTCGGCCCTACGGGTGGGTTCCGGGAATCCGGATTCGGGCCGGCGCATCGGCTATATTTGAAGGAACCACGGAGGTTCCTTCATGCGCGCCGTCTTCCCGCTTTTGCTCTGCCTCTGCTGGTCGCTTCAGGCATATGCTGCGGAGCCGTATACCGAAATCGCCATCGTCCAGCCTGGCGACGACGAAACCATCCACGACAACAACGGCACGCTGGAAGTGGCATTGGCGCTTTCCCCGGCTTTGCGGGATGGGCATAAGATCAGGCTGCTTCTGGACGGAGCCCAGCTCGAAACCCGCGCTTCAGCGCATTTTTCCCTGACGAATATCGAACGCGGCACCCACTCCCTGCAAGCCGTGGTGATCGACCGGTCCGGCCGGACGCTGATCGCTTCCGCGCCGGTCGCCTTTCATATGTGGCGGGCATCGGCGCTGTTTCCCGGACGGCAAAAACCCAAACCGTAAAGAAGCAACGTTATTGAATCACTCCGCCGCCGAGACATACTTCGCTCTCGTACACCACCACCGACTGCCCCGGCGTGACCGCCCACTGCGGCACAGCGAAATCGACGACGCAGGTTTCGCCGTCCACGCGCGCGATGCTGCATGGCGCGTCGGCCTGGCGATAGCGCACCTTGGCGCCATAGACCCAGCCGGTATGCGGCGCCTGCCCCGACACCCAGGACAGGTCGGCGGCGGTCAGGCTGTCCTTGAGCAAGGCGGGATGGTCATGCCCCTGCACCACGATCAGCACGTTGCGCGCCATGTCCTTGCCGGCCACGAACCACGGCTCGCCCTGGCCGCCGATGCCCAGCCCCTGGCGCTGGCCGATGGTGTGGTAGGCCAGCCCTTCGTGCCGCCCCACCACCTTGCCTTCCGGCGTTTCCATGTCGCCCGGCTGCTTCGGCAGATAGCGCGCCAGAAACTCGCGGAACGGCCGCTCGCCGATGAAGCAGATGCCGGTGCTGTCCTTCTTGGCGTGCACCGGTAGCCCGGCCTCGCGGGCGATCTCGCGCACCTCGCGCTTGTGGATTTCGCCGAGCGGGAACATCGCACGGGAAAGCTGCGCCTGGTTGAGGCGGTGCAGGAAATAGCTCTGGTCCTTGCTGCCGTCTTCCGCCTTCAACAGCTCGAACAGCCCGTCGCGCTCGCGCACCCGCGCGTAATGGCCGGTGGCGATGGCATCGGCACCGAGGCCGATGGCGTGGTCGAGAAACGCCTTGAACTTGATTTCCGAATTGCACAGCACATCGGGGTTCGGCGTGCGCCCGGCCTGATATTCGCGCAAAAACAGCGCGAATACCCGCTCGCGGTATTCTTTCGCGAAATTGACCGCCTCGACCTCGATGCCGATCTTGTCTGCGACGGCAAGCACGTCCATGAAATCCTGCTTGGCCGGACAATAGCCGTCCTCGGTATCGTCGTCCTCCCAGTTCTTCATGAACAGGCCGACCACCTCGTAACCCTGCCGCTTCAACAGCAGCGCGGCCACGGCGGAATCCACCCCGCCCGACATGCCGACCACCACTTTTTTACTCATTGGGATGCGCTCCATCCAGCCAGTCGTCCAGCCCGAAAATTGCAGCCGGCCGGCCATTGTCGAAAAACCAGGAATCCACCGCGAATTCCTGGCCGGTCTGCTTCTCGGCGATATGCGCCGCCCAGTGCACGTTGATCCAGTACGGCGCGCGCTTCACCGGCTCCAGCACGCGGTGGTGGCGCAGCCAGCCGTGGCTTTCCAGCAGGCGCAAATAGGTGGTGGCGTTGGTGGACTCGTCGATGCAGTCCATCCGTCCATTCACGCCGTCATCGTTGACGTTGCCGCCCTTGTCGGCCCACGTTGGCGTCTGCTGCCCGGCGATGGTTTCAAACTGGCCGAGCACCCGCGCTATCGCCGCGCGCTCCCCGGCCGCATCGCCGGCACCGAGCAGCAGCCGCCTCGCCGCGCGCAGCGCGCCGTCGTCGAACTCGACTTTGGCGCGGACGGCGCAGCCGTAGTTGTAGCAGATGCTGACTTCGTCGGCCTGCGCCGTCAGGCAAAGACAGACCAGGCAGAGCGGCAGGTACTTGCCCATCAGGCGTAGTGGGTCACGATTTCCAGCGGATAGCGTTTGCCGGCAAGGTAATCCTCCACGCACTGCAACACCAGCGGGCTGCGATGGCGTTCCGCCGTGGCGCGGATTTCGTCCGGGCTCATCCACACCGCGCGCAGAATTCCGCTGTCCAGCGGTCGCTGCGGCTCGTGTCCGAGCACCTGCCCGGTGAAGGCGAAGCGCAGGTAAATGATGTCCTTGCGCGGATGCGCCCAGCGGTAGATTCCAAGCAGGCTTTCCGGGGAGAAATGGTAGGCAGTTTCCTCCAGCGCCTCGCGCGCCACGCCCTGCTCCAGGGTTTCGCCGGACTCCCAATGTCCGGCTGGCTGATTGAAGCGGACGCCGTCATCGGTTTCCTCTTCCACCAGAAGAAATTTCCCGTCCCGCTCGATGACGGCCGCCACGGTGACATGAGGCTTCCAGATCATAAGTTCCACCCGCAAAAGGAAGGAATTTTATCGCTTTTCCCGCACGATTCAAAACGCGCACGGCGAAGCGTACAATTGCCGCTCAAATAACGGGAACGCCATCTTGAATAAAGCAGTCGTGCTGTTGTCCGGCGGACTGGATTCCGCCACCACTCTCGCCATCGCCAGGGACGAAGGCTATGCCTGCCACGCCCTGAGCCTGGATTATGGCCAGCGCCATCGATCCGAACTTGACGCGGCACAGCGCGTGGCGCGGGCGCTGGGCGCCGCCGAGCACCGCACCGTCAAGCTCGATCTGACGGCATTCGGCGGCTCGGCGCTGACCGACGCCGGCATCGCCGTGCCGACCGAATCATCGGCGGGCATTCCCGTCACCTACGTGCCCGCGCGCAACACCATCATGCTGTCGCTGGCCCTGGCCTGGGCCGAGGTGCTCGGCAGCCGCGACATCTTCATCGGCGCCAACGCAGTGGACTATTCCGGCTACCCGGACTGCCGCCCGGAATACCTGGATGCCTTCGAAAAAATGGCCAACCTCGCCACCAAGGCCGCGATCGAAGGCCGCACTATGCGCATCCGCGCGCCGCTGGTCGATCTGTCCAAGGCCGACATCGTCCGGCGCGGCTCCGCGCTGGGCGTGGACTACAGCCTCACCGTCTCATGCTACCAGGCCGACGAAAACGGCACCGCCTGCGGCCAATGCGATTCCTGCCGGCTGCGCCGACTGGGCTTCGCCAGCGCCGGCATCACCGACCCGACACGCTACAGGAAAGCGGACGTGCCGGGCTAGGCTTGGTCTTTTGGATTTGCCCGCCCATGGCGATTCCACTCGGTTGCGCCCGCTTGACTTGGCGCGTGCCAGGGCCACATCGATGCAAGCTCCGTTGCGTTTGCTTCGGCGGGGAAGCCGATAAGATCAAGGACAAGTCATCGGAATGCTGATCGGCTCGCTTGGGCCTTCGCGCAAATTATCCGGCGGCGCTTTCAGGCAATAGCCGGTACCGAAAGCGGTGGTAATTTTGACCCAGCCGCCGTCCAGCCGCTTCTCGCCCGCACTCGGAGGGCGAAGCGCCTTGGCCAGTTTGCCTTCCACCGTATCGGGCGGATGCTCGTTCACCCCGACCGTGCCTCGCTCGATAATTTTGGCTTCTTCCCGGACAATCCGCCGCGCCGATTCCAGCAACCGCGCGGCACCGATTGCCGGTTGCGATTCCCGAAGCGGCGTCGACGGGGGCGGCTCATCCCCAGCGGAAACCGGCTGCCGTTCGGCGCGCCGTAGACTCGACGCAACCGTTCCGGTTATCGCGGCGCCGCGTCGGAGATCCTGGAGATCCGCTATGGATGGCGGTTGCGCCGCCGACAGCACGACCTCCAGCGCCGCCTTGCGCCCGGCGGGCGAAACGGGAAAACGCAGGGAATGCAGCGCGACCCCATGCAGCACCAGCGCCAGAACTAGGCTCAGGGCAAAGCGGCGTATCGGTTTTCCGCCAGGATCAAGGGCACTCATTCACATCGCGATATTGGGTTTCAATGCCCCCGATGGCAAGCTGCCGCTTTCCGCCGTATCGAACGCCAGCAGACGCTGCAAGGCGGCGACATAGACGCGCAAGGCGGCAAGCCCCGCCTCGGTCAACGCATAATATGACTGCGGGCGGCCTTCGCCGCTTTCCTTGCGCACCGTCACATAGCCGGCGGCGATCAGTTTTTTCAGGTGCGATTCCAGGTTGCCGTCCGAAACCGCCAATTCGCGCCGCAACTCGGAAAAGGCCGCTTCCCCGGAACCCGCCAGGTACGCGGCGATCTGGGTGCGCAAGGGCTGGTGCAGCAGCGCGTCGAGATTGTCCATCAACTTTTCCTCATTTCAAATTGAACTCCGCGCTCATCGCTCCCGGATTTTTGCCATCCTTGACGCCAGGCAGTTCGACCAGGAATTCGCCGCCTACCGCGTCCCGGCTGGAGAGCCAGTTTTTCCCATCGAAACTGAGCCACTCCCGGTACAGGTACACATCGCGCTTGAGGGCGACCTGCATGGCAGCGCTCACCTTGCGTTCCAGCAGCGTCCCATCCACCGTGGCGATCACCGGCAGCGGTGCGCCCGCCGGGAAGAGAGTGATGAATTCCTTGCCATTCGGGGCGGCTTCGCCGTAGCGAACCACCGGCGTCTCCGCCTTGGGCGGAAACAAGCTTGCGCAGCCGCCCAGAGACAATCCCGCTACGATGATTCCGGCGTAAATGAACAGTTTCATGGTAAACCTCCGTTTTGAGAGTGAGTTTCAATGACTATTCGTCAAACTTGCGTTTGAATTCAACCACCAGCCCGGCGCGCACCAGTGGGCCTTGCTCCGGCTTCAGCTCCGCCTTCATCCAGGGAATGCCAATCCAGCGCGCCTCGCGGGCGGGCAGCCAGGAACCGCCGGCAAAACGGATGTCGCCGGTGAGTTTTCCATCCACCATCAGCACCTCTATCGGCTCGGCAAGTTTCAGCGGCAAAACGGGATTCACCGCGCCATCGAAAAGGTCGCCGGAAAGCTCCACCTCGACGGGCACCAGAGTGCCCGCCGGCAGCGCAACGATGCGCGTGCCACCGTCATCCCGCTGCTGCCGGAAAGATTCCAGGGAGATCACCGGGGCATCCGGCGGCATCTGCGCCGCCGCGTAGCGCTGCCCCAGCAACGGCAGTGCCAGCACGACGAACATCCAGGTGAGCGTCTGCGCGAGCCGCCGCCGCGACGGAAAGGCGCGCCCCCGATCCAGCATGGCGGCGAGCAGGGGAAGCCCGATAGCGAACACCGAAGCGCAGATCCAGCGCATCGTTTCCGTCGGCAGGCGATAAGCCAGGCTGATGATGCCGATGGCGATCACCAGCACGCCGACCCATTCCAGCAATTCCTCGGAAAACAGCCCGTGCACGTACAGCCCGAGGCCCAGCAGCACCAGCCAGGCGGAATAAAGCATGTAGCCGCCGCCGAAAAAGAACATCGCGAAAGTCAGCAGCGTCCCCATCGCCATCAACAGCCACCACATCTTGAGCACTTGGCGATGGATGAACGACCAGGCTTCGGCGCGTGCCAGCTTGACGCGGCAGGTGAGGTGCCAGTCGGCGATGCCTACGCTCCCCAGCACGACGCTGAGCAACAGCAGCCACGCCAGCGCGCGCTGCCGGGTATCCGGAAGCTGTTCCGGGGTCAGGATGAACGCGCTGAAAAAGCACAGTACGCCACCGGCCACCCCCCACAGGATCAGGCTATGGCGCTCGATGCGCAGATTGCGGTGGCCCGCGGACAACATTGAGTGAATGGCGTCGATCTGACGTGCAGCGGTTTCCGGCATGGTTCCTCCCCCGTTTCATTAACTCTGTTTTGCAGAGTATATAACTCTGAAATACAGAGCGTCAACACCGAAGCTTTTGCCACCACAAATGGGATCGGGGCATACCGTGGTAATTCAATTTGCCGAGAAGCGCCATCAAGGATGGGAATACTGGCCGCAGGAACGAATCAAGAGACCGCCAGGAACCGGCTATTTCCGGCGCACCATGGCGGGACTCCAGGCCTATGTTTAGCGGAAAACCGCGATTCCTGCCGGCTGCGCCGACTGGGGTTCGCCAGCGCCGGCATCACCGACCCGACGCGCTACCGGCGCGGAGCATAAAATCCCGCCAAATTAGTTTCATAGTCCATCCAGACTATTGAGATCGTAGCGGATTGGATTAGAATCCCCTCTTCACCTGGAGGAGAAAACATAATTATGGATACATCCAATCTGGCCGCGACAATTGCCTGGTGGGGGTTTGGACTCGGCACCGTGTTCGGCTTCATCGCCAACAAAAGTAACTTCTGTACCATGGGGGCCGTCTCCGACGTGGTCAACATGGGCGACTGGGGCCGCATGCGCGCCTGGCTGCTGGCCATCGCCGTGGCGATGATCGGCACCAACGCACTGGCCTACTTCGGTTATCTCGACCTGACCAAAACCATCTACACCGGCAGCAATTTCCCGTGGCTGGCCTATATCGTCGGTGGCGCAGTGTTCGGCGTCGGCATGACCCTCGGCTCCGGCTGCGGCAACAAGACCCTGGTGCGGGTCGGCGGCGGCAACCTGAAATCGGTCGTCGTATTCATCTACATGGGCTTCGCCGCGATGGTCACGCTGAAAGGCATCCTCGGCACGTTCCGCGTCAAGGTGCTGCAAGCTCCGGCCGTCACGCTCCAGCTCGACCACGGCCAGACCATCCCCTCGCTGCTGACCGGGTTCGGCGGCCTGGACGCCAAAGCCCTGCAATTGGCGGTGACCGGCATCATCGTGCTGGCCATCCTGATTTTCGTGTTCATGGACCGCGAATTCCGCAAGCACTTCGACAACAATCTGGCCGGCCTGATCATCGGCCTGGTCGTGGTCGGCGGCTGGTACGTCACCGGCCATATGGGCCTGGCGGAAAATCCGGAAACGCTGGAAATCACCTACTTCGGCACCAATTCGCACCTGGCCGAGTCGATGTCCTTCATCGCGCCGACCGCCTACACCATGGAGCTGTGGGCATACTGGACCGACACCTCGACCATCGTCACCTTCGCCATCGCCACCGTCTTCGGCGTCGGCATCGGTTCGTTCATTTATGCGCTGATCACCAAATCCTTCCGCTGGGAGCATTTTTCCTCCTCGCAGGACATGTTCTACCACATCATCGGCGGCACGCTGATGGGGTTCGGCGGCGTCACGGCCATGGGCTGCACCATCGGCCAGGGCATCACCGGGGTTTCGACGCTCTCGCTGGGATCGTTCCTGGTGTTTGCCTCGATCGTCGCCGGCTCGGCCATTACCATGAAAATCCAGTACTACATGATGATGCGCGAAGCCTGATCGCGAACGCTCGCGGTTCGGCCATATCGAAAGAATCGAAAGCCCCGCTTGCGGATGCAAGCGGGGCTTTTTTCCGCCCTAACGGTCATAGCAATCGCCACCCTGGATAATGAAACGGCGGAATTTGTGGGTCAGGCTTCAGCCTGACTGTACGGCTGAAGCCGTACCCACAACCGCATCTACCCTCTTTGCCGCCAAATTTTTACGCCATTTATATTTCTTTCGGCCCACAATTTGCGCCGTATTGACGCGGCTTTGATTAAGCTTCAATCAGGTTCCCTGCCGAAAGAAATCGATGGATACCGAGTCACCCATACTATCCGCGCGTGCCGGCGCCAAGCAGGGCTATGGCTGGGCGCTGCTT
>JAQTMN010000050.1 GCA_028714315.1 Sulfuricella sp.
TTGAACGGAATGCCATGCGTTGATATTTATCAAGAACCGTGCCAAGCCATTTGAGAAGCCGTTTCGGCGCAAGCTTTCGGCTAACGGGAACTTCTTATCCGATTTTTATGCGGCGCCATTGCTGGCGGTTTAATCCTGATATTTATCAACTTTTAAGCCTGCCACACAAAACGACGGCATGGCGTCAATCTGAAAGCAGCAAGGCGAGCGGACAGTTTTCGGTTAAAAATGGAAACCTGGTTTCCATATCACGCGGAAGTTGCCGCCGATTCGATGCTCCTGCTACAGTGGGGCACTGAATGAACTGACAGGGCAAACGAGTAAAACGAAATGCAGACCGACCTGTCGATTGCCCGCTCGCTCAGCTGGCGCTACCTCATCGCCCTGATGCTGGTGGCGACCATGGCCACCGCCGCCTGGATCAGCCTGCGCCTGGTCATCTCCGAGCAGAAAAGCACCGCCGCGGTGGTCAACATCAGCGGCCGCCAGCGCATGCTGAGCCAGCGCACCGCCCTGTACTCGTCGCTGCTGCTGCATACGCCGAAGGAAAGACGCCCTCAGGTCAGAAGCGAGCTCGCACACGCCGCCGACCTGATGCGGCGCTCCCATCTCGGGTTGCTCCACGGCGACGCCGAAATGGGGCTTCCACCCACCATGTCGCCCGCGGTGCACGCCCTTTATTTCGACGGCCCCGCCGCGCTCGACTCCCAGGTCAACCGCTATCTCGAAGCGGTCCGCACGCTGCTGCAAGCGAAGGACGCGGACCTGACGCCGGACAACACGGCGCTGCAATACATCATCACCATCGCGCCGAACCAGCTGGTTCAATCGCTCGACCAGATGGTCAACCTGTACCAGGCCGAGGGCGAAGCCGCCATCAGCCGCCTGCAAACGGCGGAAACCGTCGTCTGGCTGCTGACCCTGCTGCTGCTCGTGCTGGAGGCGGCGTTCATTTTCGAGCCGTTCGCCCGCCAGATACGGCGCGTGATCGACAAGTGGCAGGCGGCGACGGACGAACTGCGCGATTATCAGGGCCACCTCGAAGAGCTCGTCAGGCAGCGCACGCTGGAATTGCAGAAGAAGGGCGAAGCGCTCACCGAAAGCGAGGAAAAATTCCGCCTGATCAGTACCTCGGCCAAGGACGCCATTCTCATCATCGACCAGGCTGAAGCAATCGTTTACTGGAACCCGGCGGCGGCCGCCATGTTCGGCTATCCCGCCGAGCAGGCGCTGGGCAAACACATGCATGACCTGCTGGCGCCGCCCCGCTATCGAGAGGATATCGAGCGCGGCTTCGCGGAATTTTGCCGCACCGGCACCGGCCCGCTGATCGGCCTGACCAGCGAGGTGACGGCGCTACGCAGCGGCGGCGAGGAATTCCCCATCGAGCTGTCGATTTCCACCCTGCCGCTCGACGGCCGGCTGCATGCCCTGGGGATCATTCGCGACATCACCGAGCGCGTGCGGATGGAAAACGAGCTGCGGGAACTGGCCAACACCGATTTCCTCACCGGCCTGCCCAACCGCCGCCATTTCCTCGCCCATATGGAAGAACAGCTGGCCCGGCTGCAGCGGCTCGTGACCCAGCACGCCGCCGTGCTGATCCTCGACCTGGATCACTTCAAGCGCATCAACGACACCTACGGACATGCCACCGGGGACGCGATGCTCAGCCACGTCGCCGCGCTGATGCGCGACGATTTGCGCAAGATCGACATGGCGGGCCGGGTGGGCGGCGAGGAGTTCGCCTTCATCCTGCCCGGCACCAACCTTGCCGGCGCCCAAATTTTCGCCGAGCGCCTGCGCGGAAGAGTGGAAGAAACGCCCCTCGCGCAGGACGGCCGGACCATCCCGATCACGGTGAGCATCGGCGTCGCCGCCATGGATACGGCGGATGCCTGCACCAATGCGGCCCTGGTGCGCGCCGACGAGGCGCTCTATCGCGCCAAGAACAGCGGGCGCAACCGGGTTGAGGTCGCTGGCGGCTGAATCCGATGTGCCGATTCATCCTTAAAAAGCAGTTATCCACAGAGGCGCGGTGTTGATCGCGCATATTGGGCACTCACCCGATGGGTCTGACACGAGCACACATGCACCATCTTGATTTTTCTCGGTGATCTCCGTGTTCTCCGTGGTTAACCGTTTTTTTGGATTCAAAAACAAATCCACGCTTATCACCCCGATGGGTGAGTAAGTTAATGGTGGTATTCTGGTTTTCTCTGTGGCTCTGTGGTAAATGAACTGAGGTTTCCAGGAGCCTGTCGGACTTGAAGAATCGAAGCTAAGAACACGAGCGCACCGCGTGTCGGAGGCTGTGGGGCGGGTTTAAGAGGGTGGCAAGGCCCGTTTTACCAAGGGCGCGAAAGCGGTAACGCGGTGTGGAATGAAGCGGTGATACGAATCCGATCCCGACTGGATTACAAGACGTGACCCAGATCTATTAAGCCGATGCCCCCGGAGTGCCGGGGGCATACAGATTTTACTACAGGCTACCCAGCAGTCCGCCGATCAGGGGCAGACCTCCCAGCAAGCCCATCACGCCGCCCAGCAGACCACTCAGGACGGTAAAAATACCGGCCGGGTTGATGCCGATCGAACCGGTCAGGAACGGGGAATCGATACCCAGGGACAGGCCGCCGGAGACTTCGTTGATTTCCTTGCTGTTGAGTTCATGCATTGCCATATTTCAATTCCTCCATTTTTTTCATTTTCAGCGCGACATTGCGCTAATCGAATTCGACCATTATTGGCTTTGTGCGTCAAGGGCATTCTTTGTCAAAGTGAGCTTATTTTCAAAAACATCACAACAAACAATTTGCATCAATTTGTTTCTTATGCATTAATTGCACGTTGCAGACCATGGATCCGCGCCACGGAGAAGACCGAAGCAACATGTGTACGCCGATTTTTCCGGTCAAAAAGCCCACCCTTTTAAATGATGAATTTGATACATGCACAATGACAGCAAAGCTGCACGAAATTTGCGCTGAGGAAGTTAAGGCAATCACTCCAACGGGCCTGCGAAAAAAACCGCAGGCCTGTGAAATTCAAACGTTGAACGACTGCTTTTCGGAAGCACTAAGCCCAGATAATCCATTAGGACGCGAGATGATGGCGAGGCGTTTTGCGAGGCAGTTTCGTTGCTTGGGAGGAGTCCCATGGCTGTTCCATGGGCGACGAGCAAGCGGCGAAAATGTCCGCAAAACGGCCGCCAGCACTCGCGTAGGCCCAAAGGGCCGCCTAATGGATTATCTGGGCTAAGACCGACTTTGTGCCGGATTCGGGCCACTCACTCCAAATTGGAGTCCAGTGCCGCCTCATCCTGCACTTTTCAATTCCAGACGCAAAAAAACCGGCCTTGCGGCCGGCTGTCAACGGAGGCTGAATCTTTCAGGCTGTCTCGGCCTGCCCGATCACTTCACTGAAAATGCGCAGCGCTTCCAGCGCGCTGGCGTACTCGACGCGCTCGTAGGCGAAGCCGCCGGCCTGCACCAGCAGGTAGTCGCCCAGCGCCACGCCGCCATCCATCAGCATCAGGCTGACGTCGCGCCGTTCGCCGAAGCATTCGACCGTGGCCATTTCGCCGGCGAGGGCGACGACGCGGGAGGGAATCGCCATGCACATGGCTATGCGGCCTTTGCCATGCGCCCGACCGCCACGCCCAGCTGGCGCAATTCGGCCACGACCAGTTCCGCCAGTTCCGGCAGCAGGGCTTCCACTTGCGGCGACAACTCGATGGCGGTTTCCAGGGACGCCGGTTCGACGCCGATCACGGTGATGCCGCCGGGTGCCTCGCCGGTCAGTTCCAGCGTGGCCAGCACGTCCGACAGGCCGATCTGGTGCGGCGACAGCTTGGTGCGGAAAAACACCGGCACCTGATCGCCGGTGAGCTTGACGATGCTCGCCGGGGCCTGGCCGCTGCGCACCGCATCGACGATGACGATATGGTCCGCGCCGGCGAGATCTTCCAGCATTTCCATGCCGGTAGTGCCGCCGTCGATGACCTCGACTTCGGCGGGCAGGATGAAATCCCGTTGCAGCTTCTCGATGGTCCGCACGCCGACGCCTTCGTCGGAGAGCAGGATGTTGCCGACACCCAGGACTATTATGCGCATGTAATTTCCTTAAAATGAGGTGAGGCGTGAAGGGTGAGGGGTGAAACGTAAGAACGCGGTCGGAGCGAGTGACTTTCCGCCTCACCCCTCACATCTTACCCCTCACCGGCACTTAAAGCGCCTTGACCTGCACCACCGGCTTCCCTTCGGCATCGAGCACGTGCACCGCGCACGCCAGGCATGGGTCGAACGAGTGCACAGTGCGCAGCACTTCGAGCGGGCGTTCCGGGTCGGCGATCGGGGTGTTCATCAGCGAGGCCTCGTACGGGCCGGGCGCGTCGCCTTCATTGCGCGGCGCGGCGTTCCAGGTGGTCGGCACGACCGCCTGGTAGTTGGTGATCTTGCCGTCCTTGATCACCACCCAGTGCGACAGCACGCCGCGCGGAGCTTCGTGGAAGCCGACGCCGCTGACCTCGCCCTTGGGGAACACCGGCTTGTTGAAGGTCTTGGTGTCGCCCTTGCCGATGTTGTCCACCAGCAACTGCCACTGGTTGGCGAGTTCGTCCACCTGGACCGCGCACGACACGGCACGGGCGGCGTGGCGGCCGATGGTGGAATGCACCGCGGTGAGCGGAATCTTGGTGTTGGCGAGCGAGCCGGCGGTGTCGAGCACGCCGGTCAGGTATTTCAGCGTCGGCTTGTGGTTCTGCGCCGCCATCGCCAGCACCCGCGACAGCGGGCCGACCTGCGCCGGCTTGCTGTAGAAGGTCGGCGACTTGACCCAGGAATATTTGCCGTTGTCCTGGAAGTCGGTGTAGTCCGGCTCGGTTTCGCCCTTGTAGGGATGCAGCGCGCCCTTGCCGCCCTTGTACCAGGAGTGCTTGACGCTTTCCTCGACGCCGTCGCGGAAGTAGGCGTCGTTGAAGCTCTTGATCGGCTTGACGCCGGCCAGGTTGCCGCCCTTGACGTAGCCGCCGGGCAGGGCGAACTGGGTGCCCTTGGTGTCGAGCGGCAGGTCCGGCACCGACAGGTAATCGGTGACGCCGGCCCCGATCGCGGTCCAGTCGGCATAGAACGCGCCGATGGCGGCGATGTCCACCAGGTAGACGTTCTTGATGAAGTCGTTGAGCTTGTCGATCCACTCCTTCACCGCAAGCAGGCGCTCGATGGTCAGCACCGATTGCGAATCCAGCGCGATCGGGTTGGAAACCCCGCCCACCGCCATGTTCTGGATATGCGGCGACTTCGAGCCGAGCACGGCGACGATCTTGTTGGCATAGCGCTGCACTTCCAGCGCCTGCAGGTAGTGCGTCACCGCCAGCAGGTTGACCTCGGGCGACAGCTTCATCGCCGGATGGCCCCAGTAGCCGTTGGTGAAAATGCCGAGCTGGCCGGTGCCGACGAAGCCGGCGAGGCGCTCCTTGACCTTGGTGAATTCCTGCCGGCTGTTGCCGTTCCAGTTCGACAGCCCGCCGGCGAGCGACGCGGTCTTGGCCGGATCGCCCTTGAGCGCGGAAGTGACGTCCACCCAGTCGAGCGCCGAGAGGTGGTAGAAATGCACGATGTGATCGTGGATCGCGTGCGCCGTGATGATCAGGTTGCGGATGTACTGCGCGTTGAGCGGCACCTCCATCTGCAGGGCGTTTTCCACCGCGCGCACCGAAGCCACCGCATGCACCGTGGTGCACACGCCGCAGATGCGCTGGGTGATCGCCCAGGCGTCGCGCGGATCGTGGCCCAGCAGAATCTGCTCGACGCCGCGCCACATCTGGCCGGAAGCCCAGGCCTTGGAAACCTTGCCGCCGTTCACCTCGCAATCGACGCGCAGGTGGCCTTCAATCCGGGTGATCGGGTCTATCGTGATTCTTTTTCCCATTTTCGTTCTCTCCTGAAAAAACTTTCCGAGCCGCAAAACAATTCAGTGTGGGTCAGGCTTTGTCGCCCGTGCGAGCAGCTTTGCTGCCGCTCGCGGCGGGGACACTCCTTGCGGGTGTAGCCTGACATGTACGGCTAAAGCCGTACCCACAGAGCAAGTGTCTTCGCGCATTTGCAGTTAAAAATTTTCACGCTTCCTTCGGCAGAATCGGCAGGTAGCGCACCAGCACGATGTAGCCCAGGATTTCCAGCGCGATCATGCCGACCGAAACCATGATTTCCGAAACCGACGGGAAGTAGTGCCAGCCCGGTCCGGTTTCGTAGCCGACCAGAAAGGAGTTGATGCGCAGCAGGAAGCCCGCCGCCATCAGGCATGACGCCGCCACGAACAGCTTGGCCGGGTTCCGGCGCGCCTCGGGGCGGGCCAGGATCGCCAGCGGAGCGACGAACAGCGCCATCTCGATCCAGAACATGAGCGCCTCGACGCTCGGCTGGAACATGCTCGGAACCGCGCCGCGCACCGCCAGATCGGCGACGCGCACCGCCAGATAGGCCGCCAGCATCCAGGTCATCACGTTGGACAGCTTGCCGAGCAGGTGCATTTCCAGCGGCCGCTTGAAGCCGGACGAGGACAGGCAGGCTTCGAAGATGACGATGGCGAAGCCGATGGTCAGCGCCGTCATCAGGTACAACAGCGGCAACAGCACGGTCTGCCAGAGCGGGTGGATCTGGTAGCCGAACACCACCAGCAGCGAGCCGAGCGAGGACTGGTGCATGGACGGCAGCAGCGTGCCGAGCGCGATGATGAAGAACAGCACCTTGGAGAGCTTCTTCTTCGCGTCCTTCAAGCCGAACTTTTCGAGGAAGGCGGGCGAGAACTCGATCCACATCACGATGATATAAGCCGTGATGCACACCGCCACCTCGAACATCACCGAATTGACCTGGGCGTAGCCCGGCCAGAAGATGTGCCAGAAGTTCCAGTAGCGGCCCAGATCGAAGATCACCCCGGCGCCGGCCAGGGTATAGCCGAACAGGCTGGCCAGGAGCGCCGGACGCACCATCGGGTGATATTCGCCCTTGTTGAAGATATAGACCAGGAGCGCCACCGAATAGCCGCCGCAGGCGAACGCGGAGCCGATCACCACGTCGTACACCACCCAGATGCCCCAGGTGTAGCCGTCGTTGATGTTGGTGACCGCGCCCAGGCCGAACAGGAAGCGCACCGCCAGGATGCCGAAGGCGATCACCACCAACGCCGCCAGGAGCAGCGTGGTCGGCGTCACCAGCGGGCCGCCGAGCGGCGCGGGAGCGGGATGAGACACGTTAGACATGGAAGATCTCCTTTTCGTGTTTTTCACCGCAAAGGCGCAAAGACGCAAAGGTGCCGCGAAGAATTACTTGGCTTTTCTTTGCGCCTTCGCGCCTTTGCGGTTCATTTTTTTTCATCATGGTCGTCATCCTTCACGTTGCGCTTGGCGACATAGGTCAGCACGCCGAGGAACGCCAGCGGCGCGATCAGGCCGCCGTACAGCGTGTGCTGCATGGTTTCGGAAACGCTGGAAAAGGAGCGCTCCGGCAGCTTCGGCATGCCCAGTTGGTCGAACGGCACGGCGGCAAGCTTGATCACCTGGGTGCCGCCGACTTCCTTCTCGCCATAGATTTCCGGGATGTAATGCGCGGCCTTGGCGATATGCGGCGACTGGTCGTGGGTATTGAGGTTGCCGCGCGGGAAGACGGCCTCCTCGCCCGGTTTCAGCGCCTGGCGCCGCTTCGCTTCGGCCTGCAGGTCCGTCACCTTGCCGAACAGCGTCGCCCCGGTCGGACAGACTTCCGCGCAGGCCGAGTACTTGCCGTCCGCCATGCGATGGCGGCACAGCTGGCACTTGGAAATCTGCGGCAGGGCCTTGTCGTACTGGAAGCGCGGCACGCCGAATGGGCACGCCGCCACGCAGTAGCGGCAGCCGATGCAGATGCTCTTGTCGTAGCCGACGATGCCGGTGACCGGGTCCTTGGTCATCGCCGACACCGGGCAGGCGGACACGCACGACGGATCGGCGCAGTGCAGGCAAGACACCTTCATGAAGGCGAAGCCGTCCTTCTCGACGTCCTTGGTCTCGCCCGTGCCGTCCTTGTACATCTTGATGACGTTGAGCGTCTTGCCGGAAAGGTCGAGCGGGGTGTCCCACAACTGCTCCGCGGTGGAAAACTCCGGCGGCATGTCGTTGGCTTCCTTGCAGGCCGCGACGCAGGCCTTGCAGCCGATGCACAGCGTGCTGTCGTAAAGCAACCCCACCGCGTCGGGCGGCATGGTCTTGTTGGGGCGCGCCTCGGCCGGCGCACCCGCCGCCAGCAAGGTGCCTCCGGCCAGCGCCCCTTTCAGGAAATTGCGCCGGTTCATGCTCATGATTCGGCCCTTTCCTCATGCTTGCCGGAGGTGCCCTCGTCGGTCTTGACCCCCTTGCCGAGGTTCTGCGCCATCTTCGCGCCGGCACCGGCCGCCACGCCGGCAATCGCCGCGGTCAGCGCCGCCGCGCCGATGGACGCGCCCTTGCCCTGCTCCTCGACGACACGCGGGAAGCCGACCGGGGGCACCACCGTCTTCAGCACCGCCAGTTCGTGAATGGGTTTAGCAAAGCCGACGCCCTTCTCGGTGCAGCCGATGCAGGGATGGCCGGTGCCGACCGGCCAGCTCGCGTTGCCGACGTCGCCGAACAGGATCGACGGACAGTTGGCATAGGTTTCCGGACCCTTGCAGCCCAGCTTGTACAGGCAGTAGCCCTTGCGGTGGCCCTCGTCGCCGAACTCCATGGCAAAGCGGCCGGCGTCGAAGTGGGCGCGGCGTTCGCAGTTTTCGTGGATGAGGCGGGAATAGGCGAACTTGGGCCGGCCGATGTGATCCACCTCGGGCAGCTTGCCGAAAGTCAGGAAATGAACCACGGTGGACAGGAAGTTGTAGGGATTGGGCGGACACCCCGGAATATTGGGGATCACCTTGCCCAGCACCTCGCCCGCGCTCTTGGCGCCGGTCGGGTTGGGCGGCGTCGAAGGCATGCCGCCCCACGACGCGCAGCTGCCGATCGCCACCACGGCGGCGGCATCGGCGGCGCATTCCTTCAGCATCTCGATGGCGGTCTGGCCGCCGACCTTGCAGTAGATGCCGTTGTCCTTGGTCGGAATGGCGCCTTCCACCACCAGCAGATACTTGCCCTTGTTGGCCTTCATCGCCGCCCGGCGCGCCGCCTCGGCCTGGTGGCCGGCAGCCGCGAACAGGGTTTCGTGGTAATCCAGCGAAATCACGTCGAGGATCAATTTCTCCAGCGTGGGATGCTCCGCGCGCAACAGCGACTCGGTGCAGCCGGTACACTCCTGGAAATGCAGCCAGATCACCGAAGGCCGCTTCTTGGTCGCCACCGCGGCCACCATCGCCGCATCCGCGCCCTTCGCCAGACCCATCGTCGCCGCCATCGCCGTGCACAACTGCATGAACGCGCGCCGGGAAATGCCGAGCCGGTTTTCCAGCGCTACCAGGCTCTCATCGTTTTCAAGAAAATTCTCATCCATGGCCTCAACCCCTTGCATCGTTGTCAATGGTGTTCTTGTTCATCGCCTCAACCCCCTTGTTATGGTTTGCAACCCAGCCTTAGCAGTATCAAAAACCATGCCACAACAGAACTTATTCGACTAAACAATAGGATAAATGGATCGAGATATAGGCCGGTTGATATTTGTCAGTAAGGTGGAGTGTCAATTTTTTGAAACAGATGGAAAGCCGCTTTGCAGAACCGGAAAAATCGATTTGTAGGATGCGGTGGCAACCGCATCAATCGCGACCAATGCGGTTCGTCCCTCACCGCATCCTATTTGAAATGACTAATCCACGGGCGATCGACTGCGAAGTGAAATGGCGAGTTCTCGCGTCCCCCCAAGCCTCATGGCTTGAGGGTGTAGGGCCGAATTCATTCGGCCATTATTGTCGGGCAAACCCGTGCCTATGAATTTTCCCGGGAGAAATCAACCGCCAAGGACGTAATAAAATGCGAAGGAATTCAAAAAATTGGACTGGCTTCCCGACGGGAGAGGGGGCAAGGTGCGGCTTCCGGGATAAGTCCGCGAAGCTGTTGCGGTTTACAGGTTATTCGGGGTAAGGCCCGTATGCTTGGCAATTCTGGTGAGCATGCGCGGGCCGATTTCCTCGCTGTCGTGGAAGGCGAAAACGAAATCAGGCCAGCCGGGCCGGGAAAGGGTGCGGTGCGACCCAGATTGGCGTTTGACGATCCAGCCGATGCCTACCAATGCGGCCAAAACACGCTTGGCCTTGGTGGACGGCCATTGGCTCATGCAGCGGCGGGAAAACTGATGCAGATGGGAACGGGCCGGCTTTCTCCAACTTCCAGGCGGTCGGCCAGAACGCGCAAGGCCAAAGCTTCGGCTTTACCCATTGCCTCGTCGGCGGTGGCTCCATAAGCAAGCACACCCGGCAGTTCGGGGACTTCGGCCAGCCAGCGGCCGTCTTCTTCGCGTTCGTATTCAATGCTGAAATTCATGGCGCATCCTTTTTCACGATCTTGAATAATACGCTGATTTTACAACACCCAAAAATCCACGCATCCAGATGGAATCGGACGCTACGCCGCCAGCGGCAGCCGCAAGGTGAATACCGCGCCGCCGTCGGGATGGTTGTCCGCGGTCAGCTGTCCGCCGTGGCGGTCGACGATGCCGTAGCTGATGGAAAGGCCGAGGCCGGTGCCCTTGCCCACCGGCTTGGTGGTGAAGAAAGGATCGAACACGCGGTTGAGATATTGCGCCTCGATACCGGGGCCATTGTCGCGGAAGGCGATTTCGGCCTGTCCGTTGACGGCCCCGCCGCTGATGCCGAGCGCCGGGGCTTCCCGCCCCCGGGTGGCATCGAGCGCATTCTGCACGAGGTTGATCACTACCTGCTGGATCTGGCCGGGATTGCCCAGCACCGGAATGTCGTCCGGCAAGGCGCAGCGTACTTGGCATTGCGTGGAAGAAGAGCTGGTCACCCAGTGCACCGCCTTGGCGATCAGCTCGGCCAGGTTGAAGCGGCTCGATTCGTCCTGGTCCTTTGCGGAAAATCGCTTGAGGCCCTCGACGATGTCGCGGGTGCGTTCGGCGCCCTCCACGGTGCCGTCGATCAGGGAATCGAGATCGGTCAGGATGCGGTCGATGCGCAATTCGCCGCGCAATTCCTCGCACTGCGCCAGACCGGCGCCGCTGTGGATCGTGTCCAGGTAGCTCTTGAGGCGCTGGCTGTAGCGCTGCAGCGCGTGGATGTTGCCGAGCACGAAGCTGATCGGGTTGTTGAGCTCGTGCGCCACGCCCGCCACCAGGCGGCCGAGCGACACCATTTTTTCCGAGTGCACCAGCTGCTGCTGCGCACGTTTCAGCGCCTCGTGGGTATCGTGCAGTTCGCGGTAGGCGCGGCGCAGTTCGCCCACCGGCCGCCCGACCATGACGAAGCCGGCCTCGTGTCCGCGCTGGTCGTAGCGCGGCGCGCAATTCATCGCCACCGGGATGGTCTCGCCGCCGGCGCCGCCCAGCTGCGCCTCGCAATCGCGCACCTGCAACTGCGGATCGCGCGAAGCCAGCGCCGTTCTCGCCTTGTCGCGCGAGCATTCGTCGGCGAACAGGTCGAGCACCGGCCGGCCGCGCAGCTCGTTCTCGTCGCGTCCGACCAGGTTGACCAAGGCGCGGTTGACCTCGACCACGTTGCCGTAGAGATCGCACACGATCAGCACGTCGGACATCGACGTCAGCACGCTGAGGACGAATTGCTGGGTTTCCTCCAGTTCCGCGTTCTTTTCCTCCAGGGCCACTTGGTATTGCAGCAGGTTGGAGTAGACCTCGTCCATCTTGCGGATGACGTCGATCCAGGCCGATTCGCCGACGCCGTCGATCGGGCAGAACTGCGCCGCCGCCAGCGATTCGTGCCGCTCATGCAGGTGATCTTCGGATTCGGATGGCGAATTAAGCGCGGACATGGGATCGCTCAGGTATTGGGATGGCTGTGCAGATGGGAGTGCGCGCCGTGCGCGTGCTGCTCCACATCCAGATTGACCGGAATCAGGTTGAGCTGGCCGTGGCGCACGCCGCGCTCGGCGATGACTTTATCGGAAAACATCCGCACCTCGGCGGTCGGCCCGCGCAGGATCACGGTTTCCAGGCAATCGTCGTGGTTGAGGTGAACGTGCATGGTGGACAGGTTGAGGTGATGATGGGCGTGCTGCAGGCCGGTCAGCCGCGCCGCCAGGTCGCGTTCGTGATGATTGTAGACATAGCTCAGGCTGGCGACGCAATCGGGCGCCTCGGCGCTGCGGATGCGCTGCGCGTCGAGCTGCTGGCGCAGCATGTCGCGCACCGCCTCGGAACGGTTCAGGTAGCCCCGATTCCTGATCAACTCGTCGAACTGCCGCGCCAGCGATTCGTCCAGCGAAATGGTAAAGCGTTCCATAGCCTCCCAATCTTAACTAGTGCCCACCACGCAATATAAATGCCATGCCGCCCTGGAAAAACCGGCGAGGCAGGCCGCGCGCGCCGCACGGGCGGGATGCGCGCGGCGCACCCCCGCAAAAACCCGGCTTTCGCAATGCAAGCCCGCCTGCCACAGCGCGCCGGCCAATGCAAACCGGCTTACCACCCGATTATTTCATGGAATACGAAGAATCCCACGCAATACAAGACCCTGTAACTATGGCACGAAACTTGTATGACGATTACTATAATCATCATACCCGCAAGGAACACCGCATGGAAAATCTGCCCAACGACTGGCTCGCGCTCTTGGCTCTGGTATTCGTGCTGGGGCTGAAACACGGCTTCGATCCCGATCACCTCGCCACCATCGACGGCCTGACCCGCTTCAACGCCGCCGCCAACAAGCCGAGACTGTCGCGCTGGTCGGGCCTGCTGTTCTCGCTCGGCCATGGCACCGTGGTGATGGCGGTGGCCGTGCTGGTCGGCGTCGCCGCCAAGCGCTGGGCGATTCCCGCCTGGATCGAGGATTTAGGCGCGTGGATCTCGATTTTGTTCCTGCTTGCGCTCGGCGCGGTCAACCTCCTCGCCGTCCTCCGCGCCCGCCCCGACGAGGTCGTGCGCATGGCCGGGCTGAAAGGCCGCTGGCTGGGCAAGCTCAGCCAGGCCAGCCATCCCGTGCTGATCGCCTGCGTCGGCGCGCTGTTCGCTCTGTCGTTCGACACCCTGAGCCAGACCGCGCTGTTTTCCCTGACCGCGTCGAGCATGGCGGGCTGGCTATTCTCGGTGGTGCTCGGCATGGCTTTCATGCTCGGCATGATCGCCACCGACGGCATCAACGGCCTGTGGATTTCGCATCTGCTCAACCGCGCCGACCAGCGCGCCCTGGTCGCCTCGCGCGTGATGGGCCTGGCGGTGGGCGGCCTCAGTCTGCTGGTGGGGCTGTTCGGCATCGCCAAGGTTTTCTTCCCCGAGGTCGGCGCCCACACCGAAGGGCGCGAATTGCTGATGGGGCTGGCCGTGGTCGGCACGATAGCGATGAGTTTCTACCTCGCCCTGCGCCTGTCGCCCCGGCAGGCCGGCGCGCTCGCGCCGGTTCCCGCCGACAACGCGGCCATGTGATCTCACCGGATATGCTATCCTGACCGCTGCCGACACGCTAAAACGCAGGGTCAGGGGGATCATGCCAAAACACGCCAAGCGCTCGAAAAAAGCCGGCCTGCCGCCCGGCACGCTGATCCACATCGGGCAGGCGCATGCCGAAAAAACCCGCATCCACGTAGTCAGCTACGACGAATCCGGCTTCTTCGAGAAGGACGCCGAGGCCGCCGAGGAATACTGCACCGCCAGGACGGCATCCGGCATCACCTGGGTCAACGTCGATGGCATCCAGCAGATCGAGCTGTTCCAGCGGCTGGGCGCCTGCTTCGGGCTGCATCCGCTGGTGCTGGAAGACATCATGAACACCGACCAGCGGCCGAAGATGGAGGATTTCGGCGACTACGTCTATATCGTGCTGAAAATGCTGACCAGCAACGGCCACGGCGAGATCGTCGCCGAGCAGATCAGCCTGATCCTGGGACGCAATTTCCTGCTCTCGTTCCGCGAGCGGGAAAGCGACATCTTCCACCCGATCGTCGAGCGCATCCGCAACGCCAAGGGGCTGATCCGTAAGGAAGGCGCCGACTACCTCGCCCACGCCCTGCTCGATGCGGTGGTGGACCGCTACTTCGGCGTGCTGGAAAAGCGGGAAGAGGAAATCGACCTGCTCGAAGACGAGGTGATCGCCAATCCCACGCCCAGAACGCTGCAGAACATCCATATCCTCCGCCGCGACCTGATCTTTCTGCGCAAGGCGATCTTCCCCTTCCGCAGCGTGATCAGCGCGCTGGAGCGCGGCGAATCGCCGTTCTTCAAGCAGACCTCGCGCATTTACCTGCGCGACATCTACGACCACACCGTGCACATCATCGACACGCTGGAAACCTTCCGCGACCTCGCCACCGGCCTGCTCGACATCTACCTGTCCAGCGTCAGCAACCGCATGAACCTGGCGATGCGCACCCTCACCGTGATCGCCACCATTTTCATGCCGCTGACCTTCATCGCCGGGCTCTACGGCATGAATTTCAGGAACATGCCCGAGCTGGAATGGCGCTGGGGCTACCCGGCGGCGCTGCTATTGATGGCCACCGTCGGCATCTCGATGCAGGTGTATTTCCGCAGGAAAAAGTGGCTGTAAAAAACTGTAGGTGCGAATTCATTCGCACAACCCACGCCGTGCGAAATGAATTCGCACCTGACCTCCCCTAGCCCTCTCCCGCCAGCGGGCGAGCGGGACAAGGTCTCGCTTCGCGAGTTTCACGCTAACCGAGGCGGCGAAATCGCCAGTTCGATTGCACTGCCGCGCGAATGGTCTATGTTTATATCTGTCTATTTTTATGGATTAACGCCATGAAATATTTCATTTATAAGATAGCGCTCGTTCTGGTCGCCGGCCTGGTGATCGTCGCCGCCCAGGCCTACGGCAACATCTACGCCAACCGGCTCGCGGCCCAGGCGCTGTCCGAAACCTTCACCAACAATTGCATTCCGGACGATGGCGGCAAAGCGCTGGTAAAGAACGAAGCCGGCAAAATCACCTGCGAAAAGCACCAGATATTGAGCTACGGCCAAGCGCCGCGGACGGGCTCCTAATGGTCATGGCGAATCGCCGCCCCAGACCATGAAACGGCTAACATGAAACAGCTAATTTGTGGGTCAGGCTTCAGCCTGACTGTACGGCTAAAGCCGCACCCACAACCGCTCGAATTTCACTCTAAAACTCGAATTCCATCCCCTGGCGCAAACGCCGCACGCTCAAGCCGCCGCATGCCGCCTCGATTTCAGCCAAGATAAGGTCTTCCCGGCCCGGCTCCAGGTGCGTGACGTAAACCTCGACCGGGCGGCGCAGCCGACTTAACCCCGCCGCCAGCAAGTCCGCGGTCATGTGGCCAGCCACCGCGGCCAGGGCGGCGTCGGCATTCGGAAAAGCGGTTTCGATCAGCAGGTATTTCAGGTTCTCGACGCGGGCCAGCGCTTCCCAGAATGCGTCGCACAGCGTGGTATCGCCGCTCAGGGCCAGACTCGCCCGGCCGCTGTCGATTAGATAGCCCGCGGCGGGAACCGCATGCCGCGCCGGCAGCGGCGTGATTTTGCGGCCATCCAGGTTCAGCGTTGCGCCCACTTCGAGCGCCTTGTAGCGCAGAAAGGGCCGCTCCGGGCTGGGCAAGGCGGCGTAGTCCGGCCACAGACGGCCGTTGAACATGCATTCCCGCAACGCCGACAGGGTGCCGTCCAGGGCGTGCACGGTCACCGGCCGGTCGCGGAAATGGCCGGCGGCATCCACCACCAGCGGCAGCAGTCCGGCATGGTCGAGGTGGGCGTGGGTCAAAAACACGTGCTCGATGCCGATCAAGTCTTGCAGCGACAATTCGCCCGCGCCGGTGCCGGCATCCAGCAGGATGTCTCCGTCGAGGCGGCAGCAGGAGGTTCTCCGGCTGTCGCCGATTCCGGCGCTACAGCCCAGCACTTTGATCTTCATGATTTTTTATAGCATGTTAAAATCGATCAATTCATTCGATACCGCCCATGTACCGCGCCACTCTCAATCCCATCGCCGAGCTGTTTTCCGACCTGGAGAAAACCACGATACTGTGGCAACTGGCCGTGCTGGCCGCTTGCCTCGCGCTGGCCTGGGTTTTCAACCGGCTGCTGAAAAAGCACTTTCCCGAGCCGGAAGGCGCCTGGAAAATCGGCCTGGGCGGCGTATCGCGGATCGCTTTCCCGCTCACCGCCCTGCTCCTGGTGGTGATCGGCAAGACGCTGCTCAAGGGCTGGATCTCGGTCAAGCTGCTGAATATCGCGGTTTCCCTGCTGCTGGCGCTGGCCCTGGTCCGCCTCGCCGTCTATGCCCTGCGCCACGCCTTCGCCCCGAGCGGCTGGCTTCAGACTTCCGAGCGCTTCATCGCCACGGCGACCTGGATCGGGCTCGCCCTGCACCTCACCGGTTTCCTGCCCGACGTTCTCGACGCGCTGGACGACGTCGGCTTCCACGTCGGCAGGCAGCATATCTCGCTGCTCATGATCCTCAGCGGCATCCTGTCGGTCGCCGTCACCCTGCTGGTGGCGATGTGGTTGGGGCGGGCGCTGGAAAACCGGGTGATGCGGGCGGAAAAAATGGACATGAACCTGCGCGTGGTGCTGTCCAAGCTGATCCGCGCCGTGCTGATCGTGATCGGCGTCCTGATCGCCCTGCCCGCGGCGGGCATCGACATCACCGTGCTGTCGGTGTTCGGCGGCGCGCTGGGCGTGGGACTGGGCTTCGGCCTGCAAAAAATCGCCAGCAACTACGTCAGCGGCTTCATCATCCTGCTCGACCGCTCCATCCATCCCGGCGACGTCCTCACCGTGGACAACCGGTTCGGCACGGTTTCGCGGCTAACCGCGCGCTACCTGGTGCTGCGGGGCAACGACGGCACCGAGGCGATCATCCCCAACGAAACCCTGATCGGCTCCACCGTCGTCAACCACTCCTACTCCGACCGCCAGATGCGCATCGCCATCCCGATCCAGGTCGGCTACCGGAGCGATCTGGACCAGGCGATGAACATCATGCGCCAAGCTGCGGAGAAGCATCCGCGCGTGCTCAAGGATCCGGCGCCGAAAACTTTCCTGAAATCCTTCGGCGACAACGGCATCGACCTCGAACTGGCGGTCTGGATCATCGACCCGGAAGAAGGGCAGCTCAACCTGCGCTCCGAACTCAACCTCGAAATCTGGCGCCGGTTCCAGGCGGAAAACATCGAGATTCCCTTCCCGCAACGCGATATCCGCATCGTCGGCGGTCAGGCGGAGGCCCTGCAGGACAACGTATCGGTCCTCTCCGCCAAGGGGCGGCCGGGTTAATCGGCCAACCCGAATTCCCTTGCTTTAGCGTAAAACTCGCGAAGCGAGACCTCGTCCCCCTCTCCCGCTTGCGGGAGAGGGCTAGGGGAGAGGGTTATTTCCCGACTAATTTAGTATAGAATGGCCGTTGGGATATTTAAGCAAGGGATCAACGCCATGTTTTCCGGACTATTCGACCTGCCCTGGTGGGCGCTGGTGCTCGTCACGCTCGGGCTGACGCACGTCACCATCGCCAGCGTCACCATCTATTTGCACCGCCATCAGGCGCACCGGGCGCTGGAACTGCACCCGGTCATGAGCCATTTTTTCCGCTTCTGGCTGTGGCTCACCACCGGCATGGTGACGCGCGAATGGGTGGCCATCCACCGCAAGCACCACGCCAAATGCGAAACCGCCGGCGATCCGCACAGCCCGCAAGTGCTCGGCATCAATCGCGTGCTGTGGGGCGGCATCCTGCTTTACCGGATCGAAAGCGCCAACCGCGAAACCGTCGAAACCTACGGCCGGGGATCGCCGGAAGACTGGCTGGAGCGGCACGTCTACACGCCGCACAACGCGCTCGGCATCGCCGCCATGGCGCTGCTCGACGTCGCCCTGTTCGGCGCCGTTCCCGGCCTGCTGATGTTCGGCGTGCAAATGGCGTGGATTCCGTTCTGGGCGGCGGGCGTGATCAACGGCATCGGCCACTGGTGGGGCTACCGCAACTTTTCCAGCCCGGACCAGAGCCGCAACATCCTGCCCTGGGGCATCCTGATCGGCGGCGAGGAACTGCACAACAACCACCACGCCTACGCCGGCTCGGCCCGGCTTTCGAACAAGTGGTATGAGTTCGACATCGGCTGGGCGTATATCCGCATGCTGGCCCTGGTCGGACTGGCGCGGATCAGGAACGTGGCGCCGAGAAACTGAAAAAAGTTAAGTGCTGCCGATCATTCAGCTAATTTTTGAGCTTCGACAATGGACCGCGCCGAAACATTGCAACGTAGGAGAGGCCTCCCGGCCGCGATAGTGCGTATCGCGGCCAGGAGGCCGCTCCTACATGTTCTACTGAACATTATGCTATTCCGGAAAGACAATAAAAAACCCGCCGAAGCGGGTTTTTATTGTCTGCTGCAAACCAAGCCGCTTACTTCAGCTTGGTTTCCTTGTAATCCACATGTTTGCGCGCAACCGGATCGTATTTCTTGATCAGCATCTTTTCCGGCATGGTGCGCTTGTTCTTGTTGGTGGTGTAAAAGTGGCCGGTACCCGCAGTGGATTCCAGCTTGATTTTTTCGCGTCCGCCCTTGGCCATTTCTCAGCTCCTTAAATGCGTTCGCCGCGAGCGCGCAGCTCAGCCAGCACGGCGTCGATGCCGTTCTTGTCGATGGTGCGCAGGGCGGCGTTGGAAAGGCGCATGCTCACCCAGCGGTTTTCGCTCTCAACCCAGAACTTGCGGTTTTGCAGGTTCGGCAGAAAACGGCGTTTGGTCCTGTTGTTGGCATGGGAAACGTTGTTCCCCGACATCGGCTTCTTGCCGGTGACAATGCATACGCGAGCCATGGTATTGCTCCAAAAATTAGATGGTGAATTCGGAAAAACGCGATTTATACCATATTTTGCCCGGACAACTCAAGACAAAATTGCAGCGCTCACAGCAAACCGCGCTCCGCGAACGACAGCGCGCCGCTGCCGGCGACGATGAAATGATCGAGCACGCGCACGTCCACCAGCCCCAGCGCATTCTTCAACGCCTGGGTCAGCGTCTGGTCGGCGTGGCTCGGTTCGGACACGCCGGAAGGATGGTTGTGGGCGAAGATCACGGCGGCGGCGTTGTGGTGCAGCGCGCGCACCACCACTTCGCGCGGGTAGACGCTGGTCTGGGTCAGCGTGCCGCGGAACAGCACCTCGTCGCCGACCACGCGGTTTTGCGCATCGAGGAACAGCACCATGAACACCTCGTAAGGCAGGGACTGGAGTTTCAGGCGCAGGTAATCGCGCACCGCCTGCGGCGAAGACAGCGCGCTGCCGCCGGAAATTTCCTCCTGCAAGGCACGCTTGGCCATTTCCAGCACCGCCTGCAACTGGGCATATTTTGCCGTTCCCATGCCGGGCGTCAGGCAGAAATCCTTTTCGCCGGCGGAAAACAGCGCGGCCAGGCTGCCGAAGCGCCCGACCAGTTCGCGCGCCAGATCCACCGCGCTCTTGCCGGGCAGCCCGGTACGCAGGAAAATCGCCACGAGTTCGGCATCGGACAGGCTCGCCGCGCCCTTTTGCAAAAGCTTCTCGCGCGGCCTTTCGCCTTCCGGCCAGTCGGTAATCGCCATGACGGATTCTTTTTATGTAGAATGAGTGGATTATGACTGATATAAAGAAAAAACGCCTGGTCCTCGGCGTCACCGGCGGCGTCGCCGCCTACAAGGCCGCGGAGCTCACCCGCCTGCTGGTGAAGAACGGCGTCGCGGTGCAGGTCGTCATGACCGAAGCCGCCCGCCATTTCGTCGCCCCCGCCACCTTCCAGGCGCTGTCCGGCCAGCCCGTGCTGACCGACCTGTGGGACGGCCCGACGTCCAACGGCATGGCGCACATCGAGCTCACGCGCGGTGCCGACGCGGTGCTGGTCGCCCCGGCCAGCGCCGATTTCCTCGCCAAGCTGGTGCACGGCGCGGCCGACGACCTGCTCTCCACCCTGTGCCTGGCGCGCGCCTGCCCGCTGCTGGTCGCTCCGGCGATGAACCGTGAAATGTGGGACAACCCCGCCACCCAGCGCAACGTGGCGCAGCTCAAGCGCGACGGCGTGGTCATCCTCGGCCCCGCCAGCGGCGCGCAGGCCTGCGGCGAAACCGGCCCCGGCCGCATGGTCGAGCCCGCCACGTTGGCCGAAGACGTCGAATCGTACTGGCACCCCAAGCTGCTCGCCGGCAAGCGCGTGCTGATCACCGCCGGCCCGACCTTCGAGGCGATCGACGCGGTGCGCGGCATCACCAACCTGAGCTCGGGCAAGATGGGCTACGCCGTCGCCCGCGCCGCCATCGAGGCCGGCGCCGAAGTCACGCTGGTATCCGGCCCGACCTGCCTGACCCCGCCGACGGCGGCCAAACTGCTGCCTGTCACCAGCGCCCAGCAAATGCTCGAAGCGGTCAACGCCGAGATCGCCGGCACCGACATCTTCATCGGCGTCGCCGCCGTGGCCGATTACTACGTGCTCAATCCGAGCGAGCAAAAGATCAAGAAGGACGCCCACATCCTCACCCTGGAACTGGCGCCGAATCCCGACATCGTCGCGAACGTGATGAATCTGCCCAATCCGCCGTTCTGCGTCGGCTTCGCCGCCGAAAGCGAGAACCTCTACGAATTCGCCGAAATGAAGCGCAAGCGCAAACGCCTGCCGCTCCTCGCCGCCAACCTGGTGCAGAACGCCCTCGGCAGCGAGGACAACGAACTCACCCTGTTCGACGACGACGGCGCCCACCCGCTGCCGCGCGCGCCCAAGATCGTGCTCGCGCGGCAACTGATCGAGCGCACCGCCAGGCTCTACCACAAGGAAAAAGGCCCAAAATGAAAAAAACCCTGAAAACCGTGGACGTCAAAATCCTCGACAGCCGCCTCAAGCAGCATCCGCCCGCCTACGCCACCGACGGCTCGGCCGGGCTCGACCTACGCGCCTGCGTCGAACACGTGATGACCATCCATCCCGGCCAGACCGAGCTCATCCCCGCCGGCATCGCCATTCACCTGCGCGACCCCGGCATGGCCGCCATGATCCTGCCCCGCTCCGGCCTCGGCCACAAGCACGGCATCGTGCTCGGCAACCTGGTCGGCCTGATCGACTCGGATTACCAGGGCCAGCTCTTCGTCTCCATGTGGAACAGGGGTCAGACCCCATTCATCCTCAACCCGATGGAACGCATCGCCCAGATGGTCATCGTGCCGGTGATCCACGCGGAATTCAACGTGGTGGAGGATTTCGAGGAAAGCGATCGCGGGGCGGGGGGATTTGGGAGTACGGGGAGGCATTGAAGGGTTTTAATATTTAGTTAGGGCCTAATTATGGGGCTTTAAATCAATTAAAAAAGAAAACATTCAATATGAAAGTAATTATGAAAAGAATTTCGTTAATTATTTTGAGCATGTTAGTTCTCGGTTTAACTGGGTGCGGTCAACAACAGCAAGACAAACAGAAGCACAGTGAGAAGGAAAAGGATCAAGCAAGTAAAAATGTAATGGGGGATGGCAACCGGCCTATGCCAACCAGCCCTATCGGCGGGCTTTAAGTTTTTCTTGATTAGCCCGACCAGCAAGAGTAGGGCGCAATAACCAACGGGCATTGCGCCGTATGATAGTTATGGTGGCGAGCCCATTCGGCGGATTACGCTGCGCTAATCCGCCCTACGATTTTGTGGCATCGACCGAAAAATGGCTGACGCATCCCCCCGCTTCCTGTGCGACGTCATGCTGGCGCGGCTGGCGCGCTATCTGCGCGCGGCCGGGATCGACACCACCCTCGCCGACGCCACCGCGCCGGACGCGCAAATCCTGCGCGCGGCCATCGAACAAGACCGCTGGCTGCTGACGGCGGACCGCGGCTTCATGCTGCACAAGGCGGCCGACGGGCACGTGGTCCAGCTTCCGTTCGGCTCGCTGGACGCCCAGGCGGCGGCGCTGAACGCGCAATTTCGCATCGACTGGACTGGCAACGCCTTTACCCGCTGCCTGATCGACAACGCCCCGCTCGTTTCCGCCGGCCCGGAGCTTGCGCGGCAGGTGCCGACGGACGTCCGCGGGCTGGAGGAGGAACTGCGCGCCTGCCCGGTGTGCGGGCGGGTTTACTGGAAGGGGTCGCATTACAAGAGGATGAGGCAGCGGCTGGAAAGCTGGCGAGGGGCGGCGGAAGGCTGATCTATGCACACAATTTTTCGATGAGTTGATTGTGTGAAAGCAACTACGCGAGTCGGTTTTCTCCCTTCTCCCGCATACGACTCCACATGGGCTTTAGCCCATAGCGGATCGGAGTCCTTTAGGGCAGGCGGGATAACCAGCGACTTGGCTGGCGTAGTTTGCCAGCCTAGTCGAATGGCTAGTAGTCCCATCAGAAGGGCCGGGGATGAGGGTGTTTGCGTCACTGCAAGCGCTAACTATGCGCAAAGTCCCTCTCCCCAACCCCTCTCCCTGCACCCGCAAGGAGTGTCCCCGCCGGGTGCCCGCTGCTGCGCAGCGACCACGGCGAGACGGGAGAGGGGTTTTTGCCCGCACAATGTACCGCCATCCTCCGATTTCACGTGGGTACGGCTTCAGCCGTGCATGTCAGGCTGAAGCCTGACCTACATCCGGCGCAATTTCATAGAATAACCCATTGCCGAACACCAGCGCGCAGCGCACCGGCTTGAGCGCGAACACGCCCGCCATCGCGGCACGGTATTCCTTCATCTGGCCGAGGTAGGGGGCGGCGCAAGCGGCCAGATTGTCTTCGCGGGCGCGTTCGGCGGCCTTGAAATCGAGTATCCACACTTCATCCTCGAATTCGACCAGGCGGTCGAGGCGGCGGTTTTCTCCGGCGGCGGTGCGGTAGGGCAGTTCCTTCCAGGCGGTCAGGTAGCGGTCCGGATCGAAGAAGCGGCGCAGGTGGGGGGCCTGGACGAGGGACGAGGCATCTTGCCAGAGCGCGTCGAATTCCGCGTCATCCGCTTCCAGCCTGGCTTGCAGCCAAGTACGGTCGATCATCGGCTGTGGCGGCGCGATCCATTCGAGCAGCGCGTGAAGGCGGATGCCGTGGCGCTGGGCGGGGGTTTGGCGGGTGGTGATGCGGTTGCCGGTGGGAATAGCGGCAGCGCTGGAGATGGCCGGCTCCTGTAGGGCCGAATTCATTCGGCCTGTGCGAATGAATTCGCACCTACCCGGCTCGCCGGGAACCGATGGCATCGCGCCGATCACCGCCGCCTCTCCCAGTGCGTTCGTGATTTTCCCATGCCAGCTTGCCTCCACCTTGCGCGCGCTGGCGCAGCCGCTCACGATCAGCGCCTGGCGCGCGCGGGTCATCGCGACGTAGAGCAGGTTCAGGTCTTCGCGCCGCTCCAGCTGGGCTTCGGCGTCGAATACCGGCTGCCATTGCCGGGCGCATTCGCGCTTGCCGGCGTAGAGGAAGAAATTGCGCGGCCGAGAACTTTCCGGCGGCCAGTCGAGCACGGCGCGGTAGCCGCGCTCATTGCGCGGCGCAGCGTGGGCGTCGAGCAGCCAGACGATGGGCGCTTCCAGCCCCTTGGCACCGTGGATGGTGAGGATGCGCACCGCGTTGCCGGCGTCGCCGACCAGCCCTTCGTCCGGCGCCTCTTCCGCGCGGGCGCGGCGCAGTTCGTGCAGTTCGTTGATGAACTTGGGCAGGCTGGGGTAGCGCCCGCTGTCGACGTTCAGCGCCAGTTCCATGAAGGCGTGCAGATTGGCCTGCACCGCGCCCCGCATCGCCTCCGGCACGGCGGCATCGTAGCGCTCCGGCAGCTCGCCTTCGAAATAGATGCGGTCGAGCAGGTCGTGCACCGGCAAGGTGTCGGCCAGCGCGAGCCAGCCTTGCAACAGGGCCAGCGCGCGAGCCAGCGCCGGACTGGCGCCTTCGCGCCCGGCCACGGCGTGCAGGCGCCCCCACCAGGAACCGTCGGCCTCTTGCGCCAACGCCATCAGGTCGCCGTCGGTGCAGCCGAACGGGGGCGAGCGCAGCGCCTGAGCCAGGCACAGGTCGGCGAACGGGGTGATGAGGAAAGTCAGCAGCGCGATCAGGTCGCCGCATTCCAGGGTATCGAGCAGCCCGCCCTGGCGCGAGCTGACATAGGGAACGCGGGCGAGGCGCAGGGCGCGCTCGTAGGTTTCCAGGTTGGCGCGGC
>JAQTMN010000051.1 GCA_028714315.1 Sulfuricella sp.
GCGCTGGAGCCGCGCGTGGCGCGCAGCTTCATCGGCCTGGGGCTGGACATGCGGCAGGGGTACGGCCTGACCGAGGCGGGGCCGGTGGTGGCGGGCAACCGCGAGGAAGACAACGATCCGGCCTCGGTCGGCGCGCCGCTGCGCGGCCTGGAAATCCGGATCAACCCGGCGCATGAACTCCTGGTGCGCGGCCCTTCGGTGATGCGCGGCTACTGGCGCAACCTGGAAGCCACGGCGGAGGTGCTGGGCGCGGACGGCTGGCTCAACACCGGCGACCTGGCCGACATCCGCGACGGCAAGATTTATCTCAAGGGGCGGGCCAAGGAGATATTGGTGTTGTCCAACGGCGAAAAGCTGTCGCCGCAGGATGCCGAGATGGCGATCCTGGAAGACCCGCTGTTCGAGCAGGTCATGCTGGGGGGCGAAGGCCGCGCCTACTTGGTGCTGTTGGCGGTGAGCCGGGAAAGCGACGAGAAAACCCTGCTGCGCCACGCCAACGCCCGGCTCAAGACATTTCCCCGCTGGGTGCGGGTGCGCCGGGTGATCGCCTTGCGCGAGCCGTGGACGATGGCGGAAGGGCTGCTTACGCCGACCCAGAAAGTGAAGCGCGCCGCCGTTGCCGCCAGATTCAGCCGGGAAATCGAGCAGGTTTACCGTAACGGAATCAGGCTTTAGTCAGTCAATTTGAAACAAAGAGATTCCCCCTTTTTCAAAGGGGGAAGCGGCTGTGCCGTGGGTACGGCTCTTGTGCCCTTTAGGGCGCAGCCGTACATGTCAGGCTGCACCCGCAAGGAGTGGCAGCGAGCTGCACTCCGACTTTCTATCGACTAAAGTCGATGAAAGATCGTATGTCCCCGCCGCGAGCGGCAGCAAAGCTGCTCGCACGGGCGAGAAAGCCTGACCCACGGATCACCGTGAATCAAATTGACTCTACTAAAACGGTTTGACGACCACCAGGATCACCACCGCCACCAGGATCAGCACCGGCAGTTCATTGAACCAGCGGTAGAAAACATGGCTGCGGGTATTGCGGTCGTCCCGGAAATCCCGCAGCAACTTGCCGCAATACCAGTGGTAGCCGAGCAATAGCGCGACCAGCGCCAGCTTGGCGTGGAGCCAGGCGCCGTGAAAGCCGAAACCGAGCCATAGCCACGAGCCGAGGCCGACCGCCGCGATCGCGCTGGGCGTCATGATGCCGCGGTAGAGCTTGCGCTCCATCACCTTGAAGCGCTCGATGCCGATCGCGTCCTCGCTCATCGCGTGGTAGACGAACAGCCGCGGCAGGTAGAACAGCGCGGCAAACCAGGTCACCACGGCGATGATGTGAAACGCCTTGATCCAGAGCATATTGCCATTCCAAGCCTGTTAAAATCCGGGCAACTATATCACAGGGGGTGAAAGTGAAAGAGGGAGCATGGCAGCGGTGGGGCGCCCGGCTGAAACCGGACTGGATCACGCTGATTCTGCTCGGGCTGATCGTCTACGTCTGGTTCCGCCCGCCGGCGTGGGTGTCGGACGACGGCCGCGCCGCGCCGACACTAGAGGCGACGCTGCTGGATGGCCGGCCAGTCCGGCTCGAGCAATGGCGCGGCAAGGTGGTGCTGGTCAACTTTTGGGCTACCTGGTGCCCCTATTGCCGCCACGAAATGCCCGCGATGGAACGGTTCTATCGGGACTATCGGGCGCAGGGGTTCGAAATTCTCGCGCTGTCGCAGGACGACGCGCCGGAGCCGGTGCGCCAGTTCATGGCGAAAGAAGGCTACCACTTTCCCGCCGCCATGGCCGGTGCGGGGCAGGCCGCCGCGCTGGGCGGCGTCAGCCGCCTGCCGACCTCGTTCCTCATCGACCGGCAGGGCCGGGTGCGCTACAAAATCAGCGGGCAGGTGCACTATGCCCGGCTGGAGAGTTTGGTGAAGCCGCTGCTGGCGGAGAAATGAGGCTTTAACCTTGAGTTCTCATTGAGTTCGCGGTCACTTTGCGGGAAAACATCGTGAAATATCGTAACCACACCGGTTGTTTTTCTCCCTTCTCCCGCAGGCGGGATAACCAGCGACTTGGCTGGCGCAGTTTGCCAGTCTAGTCGAATGGCTAGTAGTTCCATCAGAAGGGCCGGGGATGAGGGCGTTTGCGCCACTGCAAGCGTTGACTATGCGCAAAGTCCCTCTCCCCAACCCCTCTCCCGCCTGCGGGCGAGGGGCTCTATCTCTGCCGCAACGCTGCAATACCTGAGTAGTTGCGCGATGCGCTAATTCTCGATGCCCTGGCTGTGCAGATATTCGTCGTACGCGCCGGTGTAGTGGCGGAAGCCGCCCTTGCCGTCGAGCTCCAGCACCTGGGTGGCGAGCGACGAAATCAGCTGGCGGTCGTGGCTGACGAAGATCAGCGTGCCCTTGTACTGCTCCAGCGCGAGGTTCAGCGACTCGATCGATTCCATGTCCATGTGGTTGGTCGGCTCGTCCATCACCAGCACGTTGGGCCGTTCCAGGATCAGCTTGCCGTAGAGCATGCGACCCTTTTCGCCGCCGGACAGCACCTTGACCGACTTCTTCGAGTCGTCGCCGGTAAACAGCAATCGGCCGAGGGTGGCGCGGATGATCTGGTCGTCGTCGCTCTTGCGCCCCCAGTGCTCCATCCATTCGAACAGGGTCATGTCGTGCTCGAAGTCGGCGTGGTGATCCTGGGCGAAGTAGCCGATCTTGGCTTTTTCCGCCCATTTTACGTTGCCCTGGTCAGGTTCGAGTTCGCCCACCAGCATCTTCAGCAGGGTGGATTTGCCGGCACCGTTGGGGCCGATAATCGCGAGGCGCTGGCCGGCGTCGAGCAGCAGGCTCAAGCCGTGGAACAGCACCTTGTCGTAGCCCTTGGCCACGTCCAGCAGCTCAACCGCCTGGCGGTGCAGTTTTTCGCGGTCGTCGGTCTCGAAGCGGATATAGGGATTCTGCCGGCTGGAGGGCTTGATTTCCACCATGCCGTCCTTGAGCTTGTCCACCTGCCGGGCGCGGCTGGTAGCCTGGCGCGCCTTGGAAGCGTTGGCGGAAAAGCGGGCGACGAAGGCCTGCAATTCGGCGACCATTTCCTTTTTCTTGGCGTTGTCGGTAATCAGCCGCTGGCGCGCCTGCGTCGCCGCGACCATGTATTCGTCGTAGTTGCCCGGATAAATGCGGATCTCGCCGTAATCCAGGTCGGCCATGTGGGTGCACACGCTGTTGAGGAAGTGGCGGTCGTGAGAAATGATGATCATGGTGCTGGAACGGGCGTTGATCACGTCCTCCAGCCAGCGGATGGTGTTGATGTCGAGGTTGTTGGTCGGTTCGTCCAGGAGCAGGATGTCCGGGTCGGAAAACAGCGCCTGCGCCAGCAGCACGCGCAGCTTGAAGCCGGGCGCCACCTCGCGCATCGGGCCGGCGTGCAGCTCGACCGCAATGCCTACCCCGATCAAGAGCTCGCCGGCGCGGGATTCGGCAGTGTAGCCGTCCAGCTCGCCGAACAGGACTTCCAGCTCGGCGGCGCGCATGTACTCGTCCTCGGTCGCTTCCGGATTGGCGTAGATCGCGTCCTTCTCCTGCTTGACTTGCCACAGCTCGGTATTGCCCATCATCACCACGTCGAGCACCACGTTGTCTTCGTAGGCGAACTGGTCCTGGCGCAGCTTGCCGAGGCGCTCGCCGGAGTCGATCGAGACATTGCCCGCCGACGGATCCAGGTCGCCGCCGAGGATTTTCATGAAGGTCGATTTGCCGCAGCCGTTGGCGCCGATCAGGCCGTAGCGGTTGCCGTCGCCAAACTTGACGGAAACGTTCTCGAACAGGGGCTTCGCCCCGAACTGCATGGTGATGTTGAAGGTGGAGATCACGGTGACACCCTGGAAAATTGCTGTAAAAACCGGGCATTATAGCAAGTTGAACAAAACCGCGCAGGTCTTTCTAACAGCCGGGAGGCCAGACTTAAGCATGGTTTAAACAAAAACTTGATTAAACTTGATTTTCTATTTGCAATGGCTATAATTCGTAGCGCCATGGAACGAATACTAAATTCAGCAGCAATCCAGCGCACGCTCACAGAGCGCGGGATCACTCAAAAACAGCTGGCAGAAGCGGTTGAGATTTCGCCCCAAGCCGTCACCAACTGGTTAAAGGGGAAAGACTTTCCCCGCCCAGCATCGCTGCTCAAACTCGCAATCACCCTGGGATTGACATTCGACCAGCTTGTGCAAAAAAGCGAATCGGGCCGCCCCGTCATTGCTTACCGCAAGAAGGCAAATGTCAAAACGACTGCTGCGCATCTAGCCAAAGCGGAAAGCGTCGGCATGCTGCTCAAGCCGCTGGTGGCGCACCTACCCGAACTGCAAGCGCTACGCACGCTGATTACTTCTCCCTCGACCGATTACGACAAGCTCCAGACCGCTGTATCGCAAACCCGTAACCGGCTCGGCATCGGCGAAGCGGCGATATTAGGGTATGAACACTTGATCGGCGAATTCAAAGATTGCGGAGCCGTCTTGGTGCCGGTGCTCTGGGGTGCCAAAGGCAACCATGAAAATGCGCTGCATATCCGCCTGCCACAAGAGGACGTTACATTCATCTTCCTCAACCTCGACACCCGGCTGGAAGATTTTAAATTCTGGATGGCCCATGAATTGGCACATGTACTGACGCCGAATCTTTCCGGCACCGACGAAGGTGAAGATTTCGCCGACGCCTTCGCGGGTGCGCTGCTGTATCCGAAAGCCTGTGCCGAGGCCGCTTACCACGCCGCCACCCGGCATGCTAAAGCCGACGGCATGATCGGAGTGCTGGCGGGGCAAGCGGGAGCACACACGATTTCGCTGAATACCGTTTATCTGCAAGTCCAGCAATACGCCAAAGCAACCGGACGGCTCCCGCTTTCCCTCGGCGAAACAGCCATCCACGCGCTACGCAACAGCCGGCGCGGCCCATTGGTGAGCGAAGCCCTGTTCGACCCGATGCCGCCTTCTCCCCAGTGCTATATCGCCGCCGGCGAAAACACCTTCCAGACCGGCTTCTTCCTTGCGCTGAAACGCATGATCGTCGAAGGTGGCACCGGTGCCGCCTATATCCAGCAAGTGCTGGATACGCCGCTGCAAGACGCCATGGCACTCTACGAGGAACTGCGCCGTTGACCCTGGTGCTGCTTGATACCAATGCCTACCTGAGATTGGCCAAGCGGATCCGCCCTTTATTGGGAGTCGAATTCGGACAGAAGCAATACATTCCCACCGTCCTGAAGCTGGTCGAGGACGAAGTTCTACGAAGCCCTCGGCTCAGGTCCAACTATCCTTGGTTTTCCGATGCCGACCTGAAGAACGAACGCCTATCGAAGCAAATCCGGTTGGTCAAAGAAGAGCGGGCAGGAATCGAAGCCGCCGCCAGCGTGCTGCGCGCTTATGTCTTGGCCGATTCGCAAGGCTACACTACCCTTGGCCGCTCACCGCCATCGCCGACCGATTGTTTCCTGTTGGCTTACGGCCAGATACGGCCCGCTATCGTCGTGACCGACGACCTTGGTATGCACAAGCTCGCCGGCGATTTCGACATTGATATTTGGCACGGCCACGAACTGCTGAAAAAGATGCTTGGCGCGAAAGCCATTGATAACGATCTTGTCCGTGAAATTTTCACTGCACTCGAAAACAACGGCGATCTGCCACGCACTTGGCAGGAGGCCAAACACACGGAATTCAGGAAGCTGTTCGGGCCTAAACCAGGGGATCACGATTTATAAGTATCGAGGCAATTGTCCTGCCACTCCAGGATGTCGCGCCCGATCTGCTGGTAGAGCAATACCAGCTCGCGGTTGACCGCCAGCGCGCTGCTGGGCGGCATGGATGCGGGTTTTCCGCTCGGTCAGCCAGTCGGTGTAGCCGCTGGGTGGTTCAAGCATCGAAGTTGTATTTCGGGTGTTTTGCCCCTGGGGTCATCTCGAAAATTGCCGCTCGGGGCTTTGCGGCTTGCCATCGGCCAAAAACAGCACATTATTATTAATGGTTGCCAGCAGCCTGATACCTTTTTGATCCCAATCAAATTCTTCACCAACCTTAACGGCAATTTGTAATGCCCGCTCGGCGTGCGTCAGGCGATCCGGCAGATCAGAAAAATCTCGCCGAGTGGGCGGGAGCTCAATTGCTGCGGGGTCGGAGGGGGTGCCCTCCCATAACCCATCTTCGCCAGTAGAGTCTGCGACAACCGGCGTTTCCCACTCGTCGTTCTCATCCACAGTGGCGGACAAATCATCCTCATCTGGTTGAACGGGTGCTACCGGCAAAAGTATTGACCCCGGACTAGCTGGACTATCCAGTCCTTTTGCTTGCTCAACAAAATTGCCCTCTTCGGACAGCAGGTCATCAATCAGGTCGGGAATTTCAGCCGACAAATTTATCAGCTCTTGTTTGCCGGTTTCATGATCGAGAATTGGAGGGAAATCCATCTCTGAAGGTATTGAAAGTGCATTGGCTATGGCGGATTGACCATTCTGCGGACTTGATTTCTCTGCCAATGGGTCATATTCGCGCCGATTGATTTGTTGCATGTGTTCTTGTTCAAGATACTCGGCGTCTTCGTTGCCGAATAATTTGCTATAACCTTTAGCCCCCGCCATGGCTGCGAGAGCCTGTTTAAGCAAAGGCACAGCCTCCTGTGGCCGTTTCTGCGACATACGAATTTGAGCCAGCGCACGCAAAAGTTTGACGCTATGCGGATAAGCGGCAAGTCGTTCTTCCAGCAAATTGGATGCCGCCACGTCCCGCCCTTGCCTCAACAATGCCTGAGACTCAGCCAATATCAAATTTTCATCATGAAGACATGGCGCCACAATCATCATCCTTTACTTATTGGCCAAACCCAATTGCATATTTTTCCTGATCTTATCAGAAGTTTTCTCATTCTGTGCTGCGGACTACCACCTTTGGAATGTCTATGTTAGAAACCTGACGAATCGCAACCAATCCGCTACAATCCTTACCACCCCTTAAGCACCGAGAAATATGGTTCCCCACCTGACAACCGCCCTCACCGGCCCCCTACTCGATCTGGAGCGGCACATCCTGGACGCGCAGCCGCGCATCGAGCACTGGTTCCGCACCCAGTGGCAGGAGCACAACGCGCCCTTTTACGCTTCGGTGGACCTGCGCAATTCCGGCTTCAAGCTGGCGCCGGTCGATACCAATCTTTTCCCCGGCGGCTTCAACAACCTCAACCGCGATTTCATGCCGCTGTGCGTGCAGGCGGCGATGGCAGCGGTGGAGCAGGTCTGCCCGGTGGCGCAGCGTTTTTTGCTGATCCCGGAAAACCACACCCGGAACACTTTCTATTTGCAGAACGTGGCGGCGCTGACCGCGATCCTGCGCCATGCCGGGTTGCAGGTGCGCATCGGCAGCCTGTTGCCGGAGATTACCGCGCCCACCACGCTGGAGCTGCCCAACGGGTGCAGCGTGACGCTGGAGCCGATCAGGCGCGAGGGCGACCGGCTAGGGCTGGACGGCTTCGACCCCTGCGCCATCCTGCTCAACAACGACCTGTCGGCGGGCATCCCGGACATCCTGAAAAACCTGAAGCAGCCGGTGATCCCGCCGCTGCACGCGGGCTGGTGGAACCGGCGCAAATCCAGCCATTTCCAGGCCTACAACCAGGTGGCCGAGGAATTCGCCAGGCTGATCCATATCGATCCATGGCTGATCAACCCGTTCTTCGCCACGTGCGGCGAAATCAATTTCCAGGAGCGGCGCGGCGAGGAATGCCTGGCCGGCTACGTGGACGACATGCTGCAGGATATCCGCGAGAAATACCGGCAATACGGCGTGAACGAAGATCCCTTCGTCATCGTCAAGGCGGACGCGGGCACTTATGGCATGGGCATCATGACGGTGAAGGATGCGTCCGAGGTGCGCGACCTGAACCGCAAGCAGCGCAACAAGATGGCGGTGGTGAAGGAAGGCCTGGCGGTGAGCGACGTGATGATCCAGGAAGGCGTGTACACCTTCGAGAGCCTCGACGAGGCCGTGGCCGAGCCGGTGGTGTACATGATCGACCATTACGTGGTGGGCGGCTTCTACCGCGTGCACACCGGCCGCGGCAAGGACGAGAACCTCAACGCGCCGGGGATGCGCTTCGAACCGCTGGCGTTCGAAACCGCCTGCACCCTGCCCGACTGCGCCGCCGCGCCGGATGCCGAGCCCAACCGCTTTTACGCTTACGGCGTGGTGGCACGGCTGGCGCTGCTGGCGGCATCGGTCGAGCTGGAACGGTTGGCCGCTTGAATTTGCCGCCCATGTTGAACTTTTGCAACTTTTATCGTAACCACTCAGGTCGTTTTTCTCCCTTCTCCCGCAGGCGGGAGAAGGGCCGGGGATGAGGGTGTTCGCGTCCCAGCAAGCGTTGCCTAAGCGCAAAGCCCCTCACCCCAACCCCTCTCCCGCCTGCGGGATAACCACCGACTTGGCTGGCGTAGTTTGCCAGCCTAGTCGATGGCTAGTAGTTCCATCAGAGGGGCTTTAACCTTCGCAACCCTATGAAACTAGCCATCATTCTCGACCCGCTCGAAAGCATCAAAACCTACAAGGATTCCACCTACGCCGTGATGCGCGCGGCGCATGCGCGCGGCCATGCGCTCTACGTGATGGAGCAGCACGAGGTGATCCTGGTGGAAGGCGCGGTCAAGGCGCACGCCCACCGGCTGGAAATGCTGGACGATGCGTTGCGCTGGTACACGGTCGAGGCGCCGGCCTGGCGGGCACTCGCCGAATTCGACGCGGTGCTGATGCGCAAGGATCCGCCGTTCGACATGGAATACGTCTACAGCACGTATCTGCTGGAGCTGGCCGAGGAGCAGGGCGCGCGGATTTTCAACCGGCCGCAGGCGATCCGCGATTTCAACGAGAAACTGTCCACCGCCAAATTCCCGGAATTTATGCCGCCGACGCTGGTCACGCGGCAGCAGGCATTGATCCGCGAGTTCATCGACAAGCACGGCGACATCATTCTCAAGCCGCTCGACGGCATGGGCGGCAGCTCGGTGTTCCGCATCCATCGCCACGACCCCAACCTCAACGTGATCCTCGAAACCATGACGCAGCTCGGCGACCGGACGGTGATGGCGCAGCGTTTCATTCCCGAGATCGCGCAGGGCGACAAGCGCATCTTGCTGATCGACGGCGAGCCGGTGCCGTTCGCACTGGCGCGCATCCCCAAGACGGGCGAAACGCGGGGCAATCTCGCCGCCGGCGGCAAGGGCGTGGCGCAACCGCTGTCCGTCCGCGACTACGAAATCGCCGCCGCCATCGGGCCGAAACTCCGGCAGGAAGGGCTGTTCCTGGTCGGCCTCGACGTGATCGGCGACTGGCTCACCGAGATCAACGTCACCAGCCCGACCGGCATGCAGGAAATCGCCAGCCAGACCGATTTCGATGTGGCGGGGATGTTTGTGGACAGGCTGGAAAACGCATGCTCTTGAATTTTTTCACCGCAAAGGCGCAAAGGCGCAAAGAAAACCTTCTTCTGAAAACACTTTGCGCCTTTGCGCCTTTGCGGTTGGCGTTTCTTTTTTTTATTCCGCTCTCGCTGCTCGCCGGCTGCGCCAAGCAACCGCCGCTCTACCACGAGCAGAGCTTCGTCTTCGGCACCATGGTCGAAATCACTATCTCCGGCGAGGAGGAAGCGCGCGCCAGGGAACTGTCGGCCAGGGTGCTGGCCGATTTCGACTACCTGCACCGCACCTTGCATGCCTGGGAGCCGGGCACCTTGTCGCGGATGAACGCGGTGTTCGCGCAAAGCCCGGCGAAGGCGGCGATCCAGCCCGGCATGGTGCCGATCATCCACGACGCCACGCGCCTGTCGGAAATGTCGGGCGGATTGTTCAATCCGGCCATCGGCAAGCTGATCACACTGTGGGGCTTTCAGAGCGACGAATTTACCCCGCGGCGGCCCGACCCGAAAGAGATCGAGGCGCTGGTCAAGGCCGATCCGCGCATGACCGACATCGTCATCGACGGCATCCAGTTCTACAGCAAAAACCCCGCGGTCAAGGCCGATCTGGGCGGGTATGCCAAGGGCTATGCGCTCGATCTGGCGGCGGAATATCTGCGTTCGCAGGGCGTGAAAGGGGCGCTGATCAACATCGGCGGCAACATCATGGCGGTCGGCAGCCGCGGCGGCGAAGCCTGGCGCGTTGGCATCCAGCATCCGCGCAAGCCGGGGGCGATCGCCGCGATGGAGCTGCATGACGGCGAGGCGATCGGTACTTCGGGCGACTATCAGCGCTATTTCATGCTCGACGGCAAACGCTATTGCCACATCATCGATCCACGCACCGGCTACCCGGCGCAAGGCGTCGAGGCGGTGACCGTGCTCATCCCCAAAGGGAGCCAGGCCGGCACGCTGTCCGATGTGGCCTCGAAACCGGCCTTCGTCGCCGGGGTAACGGGCTGGCGCGCGGCGGCGCAAGCCATGGGCGTGGACAACGCCATGCTGATCGACGAGCGCGGCGAAATCCATCTGACCCCGTCGATGAAAAAACGCCTGGAATTTCAGGAAAAAGGGCTGACGCTGCATGAAGTTCCGTGACGGCTGCGGTAAAATCGCGCCTTCACTCTAAACTGAGACTCGCGCAGCGAGACCTCGCCCCCCTTCTCGCCGGATTGAGCGGCTTTGCCGCCAATCCCGGCGGGGACACTCCTTGCGGGTGCTCCCGCTGGCGGGAGAGGGTTAGGGGAGAGGGAAACGATGGCAACAAGGACTCTCAATGATCGGTATGTTAATCATCGCCCACGGCACCCTGGGCGAAAGCCTGATCCACTGCGCCGCCCACGTCTTCGGCGGCACGCCGGAACGGCTGCAACAATTGGGCGTCAATGTGCTCGACGACCCCAGCCGGCTGCTGCCGCAAGTGAAGAAGCTGGTCGGCGAGCTGGACGACGGCAGCGGCGTCCTGATCCTGACCGACATTTATGGCGCCACGCCGAGCAATCTGGCATGCCGCCTGATCGAGCCCGGCCGGGTCGGCTGCGTGAGCGGAGTCAATCTGCCCATGCTGGTGCGGGCGCTCACTTACCGCAACGACGGCCTGGAGGAGGTGACCGAAAAAGCGCTCTCAGGCGGCCACGAAGGCATCGTCAACGTCACCAAGGAAGCCTGCGATGTTACAACAAGACATTGAAATCATTAACAAGCTCGGCCTGCATGCGCGCGCTTCCGCCAAGCTGACCCAGACGGCGGGCCAGTACAAGAGCGAGATCTGGATCACCCGCAACGACCGCCGCGTCAACGCCAAGAGCATCATGGGCGTGATGATGCTGGCGGCGAGTAAGGGCAGCACGGTGCAGATCGAAATCGACGGCCCGGACGAAAACGAGGCGATGCAGGCGCTCGCCGCATTGATCGCCGACCGGTTTGGAGAAGGCGAATGAGGTGCGCTACCTCCGCCAAGGAGAGGCCGCGATGAGCTTCGCCATGCACGGCGTCGGCGTTTCCGGCGGGATCGCCATCGGCTACGCCCATCTGGTTTCCCACGCCGCGCTGGAAGTCCCGCTGTATGCGCTGCCGAAAACCCAGATCGAAGGCGAGGTCGTTCGCTTCGAGACCGCGATCGAATCCACCCGCGCCGAACTGGAAGCCTTGCGCACCAATATTCCGGCCGGGTCGCCGGCGGAATTCGGCGCCTTCCTCGACCTGCACGTCCTGATCCTGGGCGACAGCGTGCTGTCGAAGGCGCCCATCGACCTGATCAAAGGCCAGCGCATCAACGCGGAATGGGCGCTGAAGCAGCAGATGGACGCCTTGCTCACCCAGTTCGAGCAGATCGAGGACGACTACCTGCGCGAGCGCAAGGCCGACGTGGTGCAAGTGGTGGAGCGCGTGCTCAAGGCCCTGCTCGGCCATTCCGGCCACGTCCCGGCGACAGGCTCCGAACAGACCCGCATCCTGGTCGCGCACGATCTTTCCCCCGCCGACATGATGCTGTTCAAGCAGCAGCGCTTCGCCGCGTTCATCACCGATGTCGGCGGCGCCACGTCGCACACCGCGATCGTCGCGCGCAGCCTGAACATGCCCTCGATTGTGGCGCTGCACCATGCGCGCCAGCTGATCCGCGAAAACGAGCTGCTGATCGTGGACGGCCAGCAGGGCGTGGTGATCGTCAATCCCGACAAGCACATCCTGGCCGAATACAAGCTGCGCCAGGGCCAGTGGGAAATCGAGAAGCAGAAGCTCAAGCGCCTCAAGACTACCGCCGCCACCACTCTCGACGGCACGGCGGTGGAACTCCACGCCAATATCGAGCTGCCGCAGGACATCCCGCAGGTGCGCGAAGCCGGAGCAACCGGAGTCGGCCTGTTCCGCAGCGAATTCCTGTTCCTCAACCGCGACGACCTGCCCGGCGAGGAAGAACAGTTCGCCGCCTACCGCAAGGTGGCGGAGGACATGAAGGGACTGCCGGTGACGGTGCGCACCCTCGACCTGGGCGCCGACAAGCAGCTGCGCTTCGCCGACCGCAGCGGTGACAACCCGGCGCTGGGGCTGCGCGCCATCCGCCTGTGCCTGGCCGAACCGCAAATGTTCCACACCCAGCTTCGGGCGATCCTGCGTGCCTCGCACTACGGAAAAATCAAAATCCTGGTGCCGATGCTCAGCAGCCTGAGCGAGCTGCGCCAGACCCTGCATCTGATCGGCCACGCCAAGCAGGAGCTGGCGCTGGAGGGCACGCCCTTCGACACCGCGATCCAGATCGGCGGCATGATCGAGATCCCGGCGGCGGCGCTGGCGGTGCAGACCTTCGCCAAGAGCCTCGACTTTCTTTCCATCGGCACCAACGACCTGATCCAGTACACCCTGGCGATCGACCGCACCGACGACACCGTGGCGCATCTTTACGATCCGCTCCACCCCGCCGTGCTGCAACTGATCGCCATGACCATCGCCGCCGCCGACAAGGCCGGCATCCCGGTCTCGGTGTGCGGCGAAATGGCGGGCGATGCCGGCCTCACCCGCCTGCTGCTCGGCTTCGGGCTGCGCCAGTTTTCCATGCACCCGGCGCACCTGCTCGCGGTCAAGCAGCAGGTGCTCAAGTCCGACCTGCCGCGCATCACCGGCATCGCACAGAAAATGCTCAAGGCGCAGGAGCCGGAAAAGCTGCATCAGCTGTTGGCGCGATTGAATGAGTGAGTAGCGCCCAGCGTGTAGGTTGGGGTTCGTTGGGTTACGGCGCAAAAAACTGCGCCTAACCCAACCTACATGCTGAAAACTGTATAATTCGAGGCATAAACAAAAAACCACGCGCAACCCATGCATTCGCAATCCTCCTCCGTCGGCCTCGTGACCCCGCAAACCGCGCACTTCGACGCGCCGCTCATTCTCAAAAGCGGCGCGGTGCTGGACGGCTACGACCTGGTGTACGAGACCTACGGCACGCTCAACGCCGACAAATCGAACGCCATCCTGGTTTGCCATGCCCTGTCCGGCCACCACCATGTCGCCGGTTACTATCCCGGCCAGGAGAAGCGGCCGGGCTGGTGGGACAACATCATCGGCCCCGGCAAGCCGGTGGATACCGACCGGTTTTTCGTCATCGGCCTCAACAACCTGGGCGGCTGCCACGGCTCGACCGGGCCGTCCAGCCTCGACCCCAAGACCGGCAAGCCCTTTGGCGCGGCGTTCCCGCTGGTGACGGTGGAAGACTGGGTGGAGACTCAGGCGCGCCTCGCCGACCGGCTCGGCATCGACACTTTCGCGGCGGTCATGGGCGGCAGCCTGGGCGGAATGCAGGTACTGTCCTGGACCATCCTGCATCCGCAGCGCGTGCGCCATGCGCTGGTGATCGCGTCGGCGCCGAAGCTGACGGCGCAGAACATCGCCTTCAACGACGTGGCGCGCCAGGCGATCCTGACCGATCCGGATTTCCACGGCGGCGATTTCTATGCGCATGGCGTGGTACCGCGGCGCGGGCTGCGCCTGGCGCGCATGCTCGGCCACATCACCTACCTGTCGGACGACGTGATGGGCGAGAAATTCGGCCGCATCCTGAAGAACGATGTGTTCCAGTTCGGCTACGGCGTGGAGTTCGAGGTCGAGTCCTACCTGCGCTATCAGGGCGACAAGTTCGCCGACAGCTTCGACGCCAACACCTACCTGCTGATGACCAAGGCGCTGGATTACTTCGACCCCACCCACCACCAGCGCACCAGCCTGAGCGAGGCGCTGGCGCCGGCCACGGCCGATTTCCTGGTGGTTTCCTTCACCAGCGACTGGCGCTTCGCCCCCAGCCGCTCGCACGAAATCGTCAAGGCGCTGCTGGATAACGACCGCAACGTGAGCTACGCCGAGATCACCGCGGCGCACGGCCACGACGCCTTCCTCATGCCCGACCCGCATTACCACGGCCTGGTGCGCGGCTACCTGAACAACATTTCCCTCTCTCCCGGTTCTTTCCCAGGGGGCCGCCCTCACCTCAATCCTCTCCCGCCAGCGGGAGAGGAGGCTAACGTGAAAGGCGCTTGATATGATTGCGCGCTCCGATTTCGCCGCCATCGCCCAGTGGGTCACGCCCAACGCCAAGGTGCTCGACCTTGGGTGCGGCGACGGCAGCTTGCTGAAATACCTGGCGGAAACCCGCAACACCCGCGGCTACGGCATCGAGATCGCCGACGCCAACGTGCTCGCCTGCGTCGAAAAGAACGTGAACGTCATCCAGATGGACCTGGAGGCCGGCCTGTCCGGCTTCGAGTCGCAGTCGTTCGATTTCGTCATCCTGTCGCAAACCCTGCAAGCGATGCACCACATCGAGCAGCTGGTGGCGGAAATCCTGCGCGTCGGCAAGCACGGCATCGTCACCATCCCCAATTTCGGCTACTGGCGCCACCGCCTGCAGGTGCTCGGCGGGAACATGCCGGTGTCGAAAGACCTGCCCTACCAGTGGTACGACACGCCCAACATCCACTTCTGCACCTTCGCCGACTTCGAAACGTTCTGCCGCGACCATGGCGTGGAGATGCTGGAACGCCGCATCATGAGCGACGGCGCGAGCGTGACCGTGCTGCCCAACCTGCTCGGCAAGCTGGCCGTCTATCGTCTCGAGCGGCGCGTTCCCGACTGAGGCGGTTTATTGTCTATAGTGAAATCATCCTGTATCCCGATTGAGGAGAACAACGATGAAAACACTACTCAGTCTGTTGGCGCTGGCCCTTACCCTGCTGATCCCCGCCGCCGCGCGGGCGGAACAGGCGCAGAAATTCGGCGATGTGGAAATCCACTACAACGCGCTGCCCACCACCGACCTCACGCCGGAAATCGCCCGAGGCTACAAAATCACCCGCAGCAAGGACCGCGGCCTGCTGACGCTGTCGATATTGAAGAAAAACAGCATGGGCGCGAATTATCCGGTGACGGCGGACGTCAAGGTCAAAGCGATCACCATCTATTCCCAGCTGGTCAACATCGACATGCGCGAAGTCAAGGAAGGCAACGCGATCTACTATCTCGGCGAATACTGGGTGAAGCCGCCGGACACGCTCAAATTCACCATCAGCGTCAAGCCGGAAGGGGCGGCACAGCCTTACAGCTTCGACTACACCCAATCATTTTACTAGCAGCGCCAGCCGGTAAAGCCCCAGCACGCCGAATCCCGCCACCAGCAACCCGGCGGCGAGGCGCACGCCCTTGTGCTGCATGAAGCTCTTCAGCTGCCGCGCGAAATAGCCCATCGCCAATAGGTTGGGCAGCGTGCCGACGCCGAACGCGAGCATGATCGCTCCGCCCCGAGCCGCGCTGCCGCTGGACATGGCGGTCACCAGCAGGCTGTAGACCAGGCCGCACGGCACCCATCCCCATAGCGCGCCCAGACCGAACGCCTGGCCCACGCTGCGCACCGGCAGCAGTTTTCTCGTGTAAGGTTGCAGGTACTGCCAGATCGCGCCGCCCAGGCGCTCGATCTGCACCACGGCGTGGGATAACCCGGCCAGGTAGAGGCCGAGGAAAACCAGCATCAGGTTGGCCACCAGGTAGAGCCCCTGTTTGACCGGCAGCATGCCGCTGAGCATCATGCTGCTCGCCCCGGCCGCGCCCACCAGCACGCCGGCGACGGTGTAGCTGGCCAGCCGGCCCAGGTTGTAGGCCAGGTGAAAACGCCATTGCGGCACGTTGGCCGGCATTTGCAGGCTCAGCGCGCCGACGATGCCGCCGCACATGCCGACACAGTGGGTGCCGCCCAGCAGACCGACCAGCAGCGCGGAGACCAGGCTTATTTCAGGCATGGTGGTTTCGGGAAAGAAGGGTCATGGCCGGCCATTTTGACACAGCCGACAAAATCCCCAAAACTCATGGCCGCGAAAAGGCGCAAAATTCGCACAAAGATCGAAGGCCGCTTTGCGAGGCGCCGACCAATTCGACACGCGATGATCCGCTTATCCTCCGCGTGGCCCCGGAAGGATGCTCACGCGGAAGGGAAAAGTCGCCAGGAGTAGATAGCCCCGTTTTTCCTTTGTGCTTTTTGCGCCTTTTCGCGGCCAACGCTTTTAGCGGCTTCCCGCCCTGTTTGCGCCCCCCGTTTTCGGGTAAGGTAGCGCCTCTATGTCCGAAATTTCCCCGAATATCTGGCGGGCGATTTTTACCCGCAAAATGCTCATTTGCGTGTTCACCGGCTTCAGCTCCGGCCTGCCGCTGTATTTGCTGATCAGCCTGGTGCCGGCCTGGCTGCGTTCCGAGCAGGTCGATCTCAAGGTGATCGGCCTGTTCGCGCTGATCCAGCTGCCCTACATCTGGAAATTCCTCTGGTCGCCGCTGCTTGATCACTATGCGTGGCCGGCGCTGGGCCGGCGGCGCGGCTGGATATTGCTGACCCAGCTGGCGCTGCTACTTTCGGTGCCGCTGTTCGGCTGGTTCGAACCCAAGGCGGAGCTGTGGGGCATCGCCTACCTGGCCCTGGCGGTGGCGTTCTTTTCCGCTACCCAGGACGTCGTGCTCGATGCCTTCCGCCGCGAGATCTTGTTCGACGTCGAACTGGGGCTCGGCAACGCCATCCACGTCAACGCCTACCGCCTCGCCGGTCTGGTGCCGGGCTCGCTGTCGCTGATCCTGGCCGACCATCTGCCGTGGAACAGCGTGTTCCTGATCACCGCGCTGTTCATGCTGCCCGGCATCGCGATGACGCTGATGGTCAGCGAGCCCCTGGCCGTCAGTTCCGGTCCGCGGACGCTGCGGGCGGCGGTGGTCGACCCGTTCCGCGAATTCGTCGAGCGCAGCGGCTGGCGCTCCGCGCTCCTGATCCTCGGCTTCATCTTTCTCTACAAGCTCGGCGACAGCATGGCCACCGCCCTGGCGACGCCGTTCTACCTCGACATGGGCTTCACCAAGACCGACATCGGCCTGATCGCCAAGCACGCCGGGTTGTGGCCCAGCGTCATCGGCGGCCTGCTGGGCGGGGTGTGGATGATGCGGCTGGGGATCAACCGCGCGCTGTGGCTGTTCGGCGCGGTGCAGGTGGTGTCGATCCTGGGGTTCGCCGCGCTCGCGCTGGTCGGCCACGACAAGCTGACGCTCGCCCTGGTGATCGGTTTCGAAGCGCTGGGGGTGGGACTGGGCACGGCGGCGTTCGTCTCGTTCATCGCCCGCGCCACCAACCCGCTCTACACCGCTACCCAGTTCGCCCTGTTCACCAGCCTGGCCTCGGTGCCGCGCGCCTTCATCAACGCCTCCACCGGCTACCTGGTCGAGCAGCTGGGCTGGTTTTCCTTCTTCCTGCTGTGCACCGCGCTGGCGCTGCCGGGAATGGCGCTGCTCGTCAAAGTGGCGCCGTGGAGCGAAAATGGCGACCGCTACATGCGGCGGGCGGGCAATTAAAGCGAAACTCGCGAAGCGAGACCTCGTCCCCCTTCTCGCCGGATTGAGCGGCTTTGCCGCCAATCCCGGCGGGGACACTCCTTGCGGGTGCTCCCGCAGGCGGGAGAGGGTTAGGGGTGAGGGAAACGGTCAGGGCGGAGCACTGTTTCATGATTTGGAGCGGCGATTCGCCATGACCGTTAACCCGTAGGATGCGGTAAGGAACGAACCGCATCGCTCGCGATTGATGCGGTTCGCTTAGGCTCACCGCATCCTACGCATTCTTTGTTTTCCTCGCGGCTCAGATCTCTTTTTCAGGATAATCGTACTCGATCGTCAGCGGCGCGTGGTCGCTGAAGCGCTGTTCCTTGTAGACGGCGGCGCTCTTCGCCAGCGCCGCGATGCCCGGCGTGGCGATCTGGTAGTCGATGCGCCAGCCGACGTTCTTGGCCCAGGCCTGGCCGCGGTTGGACCACCAGGTGTAGGCTTCGCCGGTGGCGTCCGGGTACAGCTTGCGGTAGACGTCCACCCAGCCGAGTTCGTCGAACACCTTGGTGAGCCAGGCGCGCTCTTCCGGCAGGAAGCCGGAGTTTTTCTGGTTGGATTTCCAGTTTTTCAGGTCGATTTCCTTGTGCGCGATGTTCCAGTCGCCGCACAGCACCACTTCCCGGCCTTCCGCCTTCAGCTCCCTGAGATGGGGGAAGAAATATTCCATGAAGCGGAACTTGGACGCCTGCCGCTCCTCGCCGCTGGAGCCGGACGGCAGGTAGAGCGAAATGACGCTGAGGTTGCCGAAGTCGGCTTGCAGATAGCGCCCCTCGGCGTCGATCTCGGCCTGCCCGAGACCCTCCGTGACCTTGTCCGGCTGTTTTTTCGAATAGAGCCCCACCCCGCTGTAGCCCTTCTTTCCGGCATAGTGGAAGTAGCCGTAAAGGCCGGGCGGATTCAGCATGGCCGCCGTCATGTCGGCGGTTTGCGCCTTGAGCTCCTGCAGGCAGACGATGTCGGCATGCTGCTGCGGCAGCCATTCGAGCATCCCCTTGGTGACGGCGGAGCGAATTCCGTTCAGGTTCAGGGTTATAATGCGCAATCGATTTCTCCAGGAACAAATATGCAGGATTTCCGCCAGGATTTCATCCGTTTCGCCGTCGAGCGGCAAGTGCTGTGCTTCGGAGAATTCAAGACCAAGGCCGGCCGGCTCTCGCCGTACTTCTTCAACACCGGCCTGTTCAACGACGGCGAATCCCTCGGGCAGCTGGCCCAATTTTACGCCAAAGCCATTCTTTCCGCCCCGTTCCCGTTCGACATGCTGTTCGGCCCGGCTTACAAGGGCATCCCGCTGGTGGCGGCGATCGCGGTGGCGCTGGCCGGCCACGGCCGCAATCTGCCGTTTTCGTTCAACCGCAAGGAAGCCAAGGATCACGGCGAAGGCGGCGCCATCGTCGGCGCCAAGCTTGCCGGCCGGGTGCTGATCGTGGACGACGTGATTTCGGCCGGCACTTCGGTGCGCGAATCGGTCGGCCTGATCAAGGCCAACGGCGCCGAGCCGTGCGGCGTGATGATCGCGCTCGACCGGCAGGAGCGCGGCACCGGCGAGCTGTCCGCCACCCAGGAGGTGACGCAGGGCTACGGCATCCCGGTGGTGAGCATCGCCACGCTCGAGGACATGATCGCCTACTTGCGGCAGCAGCCGGGCATGGCGCAGAATCTGCAAGCCGTACTGGATTATAAAAACCGCTACGGCGTTTCGGCGAGTTAAGGGAGGGCAAAATGCGTTACATCTTTTCATTATTGTTGCTGGCGCTGGTCAGCCTTCCCGCTGCGGCAAAGATGTACAAATGGGTCGACGAAAGAGGCGAAACCCATTTCGGCGACACCATCCCCGCCCAATATGCCGGCCAGGGGAGCACAGAATTCAACAAGAAAGGCCTGGTCATCAAGAAAACCGACCCGGCCCTGACGCCGGAGCAGCGCAAAGCCAGGGATGACGAGCTGGCGCAGAAAAAAGAAGAAGAACGCGCGGCGATGGAGCAGAAGCGGCGCGACACTGCGCTGCTCAATACCTACACTACCGAGAAGGAAATCGACCTGGTGCGCGACCGCAACCTGCAGCAGGCCGAACTCCAGCTGCAGGGGATGGATTTGCGCATCAAGCAGATCCAGCCGCGCTACAACCAGTTCCGCAGCCAGGCGGACGCGCTGGCGGCGAGGAAGAAGCCGCTGCCGCCGAATCTGGAACAGGACCTGCTGGAGACGCAGAAGGAGCTGAAGCGCCTGCAGGAAATGGTGCAGCAGAAACGCCAGGAAATGGACGGCTTGCGCGCAAAATTCGAAGACGACAAGAAACGCTTCCGCGAACTGCACAGGATCGAGGACAGCGCGAAGAATTAACCTATAAACCTAAGGAAACGCTGAACAAATCGAATTCCGTCATTCCGGCGAAAGCCGGAATCCAGGAAAATCAAAACCCTGGGCCCCGGCTTTCGCCGGGGCGACGAATAAATCAGCGTTTCACTAAAAAAGCAGTTAACCACGGAGAACACGGAGAAAATCCATGCCGGCGCCGGCGTTACACCCGTTGGGTGGCTGCTCGATATTTCTCTAACGGTCATGGCGCATCGCCGCCCCGAATCATGAAACGGCGATGCGCCATGACCGTTCCCTCTCCCGCAAGCGGGCGAGGGGGACGAGGGCTCGCTTCGCGAGTTTCACGCTAAACGCCTTGTCTTGCTCCGTGTTCTCCGTGGTTCAAATGAGGTTTTTAGGATAAAAAGGCGGTTAACCACGGGGAACACGGGGGAAATCGAATTAAACCCGTCGGCCGAAAAACCCAAGAAGAAACAAGAAGAAAAAAATGAGACATCGCATCCTCGCCCTGTGTGCCGCCGTGTTGTCGCTGGGACTCTCCTCCGCTTGCGCGGCTGAGGCCAGGGGCTATTCCTTCGGCGTGCTCAACCAGCGCAGCGCGCTGCTTACCGCCCAGTACTGGAACCCGATCCTGGAATACGTCGGCCGCAAGAGCGGTGTGCCGCTCGAACTCCGCATGGGCAAAACCGCGCCGGAAACCTCCGGCATGATCGGGCGGGGCGAGTTCGACTTCGTCTATTCCAATACCATTTTCATTCCCACCAACGCCCCGGCCGGCTATCGCGTATTCGCCCGCCCGATCGAGCCCGCCATCCAGGGCCAGATCGTGGTGGCCGAGGATTCCCCGATCCGCTCCATCAAGGATCTGGCCGGCAAGGAAATGGGCTTCCCGTCGCTCGCCGCCTTTGTCGGCTATGCGGTGCCGATGAACGCCCTGCTGCAGGACGGCATCAAGGTGACCCCGGTCTTCGCCGGCAACCAGGAGGGCATCATGGGCCAGCTCAAGGCCGGCCGGGTGCCCGCCGCCGGAGTGAATTCGCAGGTCATGCGCGACTTCGCGCGACGGGAAAATTTCCGCTATCGCGCGCTGTGGACGTCGGAGGATTATTTCAACCTGCCCCTGGCCGCCCACCCGCGGATCGGCGCGAAAGAAGTCCGGGCGGTGCAGAATGCCTTCCTCGGCATGGCCGCCGACGTTGAGGGCCTGAAAATCCTGGAGGCGAGCGCCGCCGTGATCCGCCAGTCCGCGCCCTATGGCTTCGTCGGGGCGGGCGACCGGGAATATGAGAACTACCACCGCTACTTCAAGACCACGCTGGTCAAGGACTGCGACGGCTGCCCGCGATGATGCCTGATCCGCCGACCGCACCCGATAGCGCCCGTAAGGCGGCGCGGACTCCATGGTGGTCGCGCCTGGGCTTCCTGGCGCGGCTGGCGTTTATCACCGCCTTCGCGCTCGCCGTCGCGGGGGGCGCCATGCTCTACTCTTCCGTGAAGAGCGATTCGGCCTGGCACCAGGCCAACCTCGCCACCCAGGCGCAGACCGAGCTGGAATCCCTCGCCGCGGTGGTGGCGGAACAGGCCGTCATCGGTGACTACGCCACCATCCAGCAAAGCCTGTCGGCGCGGGTCCGGCGCGACAACATCGACAGCGTGCGTTTCGCCGATGCGGGCGGCGCCGCCATCCGCGCCGAGATGGTCGAACCGGCCCGCCGCTCCGTGCCGCGCTGGTTCCGGCAGCTTGCCGCCGTCGATGGCGGCACGTTTTCCCACGATATCCTGGTGGGCGGGCGGCGCTACGGCACCGTCACCGTCCAGATGTCCGCGACGCCCGCGCTGGATCAGACCTGGGCCGGTTTCCTGAGCCACCTGCTGATCCTGACGCTGGCGCTGGGGCTGAATTTCCTCGGTATTCTGCTCACCCTGAAGACCGGCCTGCGGCCCCTCGATGCCCTCGGCCAGGGCGCGCGGCGGCTCGGCGGCGGCGATTTTTCGGCGCGCATCCCGCCGCAGGGCAGCACGGAGATGCGGGCGACCATTTCCACCTTCAACCGCATGGCGCAGGACATTCAGGGGCTGCTCGCCCAGGTTCACCGCGAAAAGGAGCTGGCCCAGGTCACCCTGCAATCCATCGGCGACGCGGTGATCACCACCGACGCCGGAGAGTGGGTCACCTACCTTAACCCGGTGGCGGAAAACCTTACCGGCTGGAGCAATGCGGAGGCCTACGGCAGGCCGCTTACGGAAGTATTCCGCATCATCAACGAATTCAACCGCGAAGCGGTGGAAACGCCGGTCGATCGGGTGCTGCGGGAAGGCGTGATCGTCGGCCTCGCCAACCACACGGTGCTGATCGCGCGGGACGGCCGGGAATACGCGATCGAAGATTCCGCCGCCCCGATCCGCGACCGGGACGACGAGATTCTCGGCGTGGTGATGGTGTTCCACGATGTCACCGAGAAGCGTGAAATGGCGCGGGAGATGTCCTGGCAGGCGAGCCACGACCCGCTGACCGGACTGGCGAACCGGCGCGAGTTCGAGCGCCGGCTGCACCAGCTGCTGCACACCGCCAAGGCCGGCAATCAGGTCCACGCCCTGATCTACATGGATCTGGACCAGTTCAAGGTAGTCAACGACACCTGCGGCCACGTCGCGGGAGACGAGCTGCTGCGCCAGGTGACGGTCCTGCTGCAGGGCAAGGTGCGCGGCTCCGACACCCTGGCGCGGCTGGGCGGCGACGAGTTCGGCGTGCTGCTGGAATGCTGTCCGGTGGAAAAAGCCAGCCGCATTGCCGAAGAGATGATCGACATGCTCAAGGATTTCCGCTTCCCCTGGCAGGACAAGACCTTCATGGTCGGCGCCAGCATCGGCGTATCCGCCATCAGCGTGGCCTCAACCGACATCCACGGCATTTTGTCCGCCGCCGACACCGCCTGCTACATCGCCAAGGAACGGGGGCGCAACCGCGTGCAGGTGTATTCCGCGGAAGATGCCGAGCTGGCCAGCCGCCACGGGGAAATGCACTGGGTATCGCGCATTTCGGACGCCATCGAGCAGGACGCCTTCTGCCTGCATTTCCAGCGCATCAGCCCGCTGCACCGCAACGGCCGGGAGCATCTGGAAATCCTGGTGAGAATGAACGGGGCTGGCGGGGAAGGCCTCATCCTGCCGGGCGCCTTCATTCCCGCCGCCGAACGTTTCGGCCTGATGCCGGCGGTCGATCGCTGGGTGGTGAGCGCGGCGCTTTCCGCCTACCGGCGCCGGCTGGAGCTGGGCGTTGACGGGGAAACCTGGGCCATCAACCTGTCCGGCGCCTCGCTCGGCGACCCTGCCTTCCTTCATTTCGTCGCCGGCGAATTCGAGCGCCACACCCCGCCGCGCGGCGCGATCTGCTTCGAGATCACGGAAACGGCCGCGATCGGCAATCTGCCCCGCGTCGCCGCGTTCATCCGCGAAATGAAAGGCTCGGGTTGCAGCTTCGCCCTGGACGACTTCGGCAGCGGACTGTCCTCGTTCGCCTATCTGCAGAACCTGGCGGTGGATTATCTGAAGATCGACGGGCGCTTCGTCAAGAACATGACCAGCAATGCCTCGGATTTCGCCATCGTCGAATCGGTCAACCGGATCGGTCACGCGCTCGGCATCGAAACCATCGCCGAGTTCGTCGAAAACGAGGAAATCCTCACCCGGCTCAGGTCGATCGGCGTGGACTACGCCCAGGGCTACCACGTGCACAAACCGCAGCCGCTCGACGACCTGCTGGAGAGCAGCAAGCTGGCTTTCGGCGGTTAAGGCCGCAGGCATGGCCAATATGTAGGTGCGAATTTATTCGCACATAATCAATCGATTGTGCGAATGAATTCGCACCTACAGTCGATCAGCCCGCCAGCTTCTTTTTCAATATCTCGTTGAGCTGCGCCGGGTTGGCCTTGCCCTTCGAGGCCTTCATCGCGAGGCCGACGAAGAAGCCGAACACCTTCTCCTTGCCGCCGCGGTATTCCGC
>JAQTMN010000052.1 GCA_028714315.1 Sulfuricella sp.
CGATGCCGATCAGGAGGATGATGCCGATGATGGCGACGATGCTGAGGTCGTTCCTCGACAGGATCAGCGCCAGGAGCGCGCCGACGCCGGCGGAAGGCAGGGTGGAGAGGATGGTGACGGGGTGGATGTAGCTCTCGTAGAGCACACCCAGCACGATATACATGGTGACCACCGCCGCCAGCAGCAGGAACACTTCGTTGGCGAGCGAACCGCGGAAGGCCAGCGCTGCGCCCTGGAAGCTGGTCTGCACGCTCCGCGGCAGGCCGATCTCCCGCTCGGCGCCCTCGATGGCCTTGACCGCCTCGCCGAGCGAGGCGCCGGGCGCGAGGTTGAAGGAGACGGTCGCCGCCGGGAACTGGCCGATGTGGTTGACGGACAGCGCGGCCGGCCGTTCGACGACGCGGGCGATGGCGGAAAGAGGCACCTGCCGCTGCGGCTGGGTGCCGACGCTCGGCTGGCTGGTGGCGGCGCTGATCTGGACGCCCGCGCCCGTCTGCCCGACCGGCACGTAAATGGCCTCCAGCGCCGCCGGCCCGGCCTGGAACTCGGGCTTGGCCTCGAGCACCACGCGGTACTGGTTGGCCTGGGTGAAAATGGTGGAGACGATGCGCTGGCCGAAGGCGTTGTAGAGCGCGTTGTCGATCGCCGCCGGGGTGATGCCGAGCCGGCCGGCGCTGTCGCGGTCGATCTCGACGTAGGCCTGCAAACCGTTGTCCTGCATGTCGCTCGCCACGTCGGCGAGCTGCGGCAGCGCGGCCAGTTTTTCCACCAGCCGGGGCACCCACTGGCTAAGCTCGCGCGGGTCGGTGTCCTGCACCGCGAACTGGTACTGGGTGCGGCTGACGCGAGTCTCGATGGTGAGATCCTGCACCGGCTGCATGTACAGGGTAATCCCCGGCACTTCGGCCAGTTTGGGCTGGAGGCGGCGGATCACGTCCGAGGCGCCGTCGCGCTGCTTGCGCGGCTTGAGGTTGATCAGCAGGCGGCCGCTGTTGAGGGTGGCGTTGGTGCCGTCCACGCCGATGAAGGAGGACAGGCTTTCCACCGCCGGGTCCTGCAGGATGACGTCGGCCAGCGCCCGCTGGCGCGCCGCCATGGCGGGGAAGGACACCGACTGGGTGGCATCCGATACGCCCTGGATCAGGCCGGTGTCCTGCACCGGGAAAAAGCCCTTGGGAATGAAGATATACAGCAGCACCGTCAGCACCAGCGTGCCGAGAGCCACCGCCAGGGTGGCGCGCTGGCGGTCGAGCACCCAGTCGAGCATCCGGCCGTAGCGCGCGATCACCTGGTCGAACATCCGCCCGGTGGCTCGGAACAGCCGGCCCTGCTCCTCCTCCGGAGTGTGGCGCAGGAGCTTGGCGCACAGCATCGGCGTGAGCGTGAGCGAGACCACCGCCGAAATCAGGATGGCCACCGCCAGGGTGATGGCGAATTCGCGGAACAGCCGCCCCACCACCTCGCTCATGAACAAGAGCGGGATCAGCACCGCGATCAGCGAGAACGTCAGCGAGATGATGGTGAAGCCGATCTGCTCGGCGCCCTTCAGCGCGGCCTGCAAGGGCTTCTCGCCCTGCTCGATGTAGCGCGAGATGTTCTCGATCATGACGATGGCGTCGTCCACCACGAAGCCGGTGGCGATGGTGAGCGACATCAGCGTCAGGTTGTTGATGCTGAACCCGGCCAGGTACATCACGCCGAAGGTGCCGACCAGCGAAATCGGCACGGCGAAGCTGGGGATCAGGGTGGCCGGCACGTTGCGCAGGAACACGAAAATCACCATCACCACCAGCGCGATGGCGAGCAGCAGCTCGAACTGGATGTCCTTGACCGAGGCGCGGATGGTGACGGTGCGGTCGGTCAGCACGGTCATCTCCACCGCGGCGGGCAGCGCTTCCTGCAACTGCGGCAGCAGCTTCTTGATGCGGTCCACCACCTCGATCACGTTGGCGCCGGGCTGGCGCTGGATGTTGAGGATCACCGCCGGCGCCTGGTTGCGCCAAGCAGCGAGACGCACGTTCTCGGCGTCGTCCACCACGTCGGCCACGTCCGACAGGCGGATCGGCGCGCCGTTGCGGTAGGCGATGACCAGCGACTGGTAATCGGCGCCGGATTTGAGCTGGTCGTTGGCGTCGATGGTGTAGGCGCGGCTGGGGCCGTCGAAGCTGCCCTTGGCCTGGTTGACGTTGGCATTGCCGACCGCGGTGCGCAAATCGTCCAGGCTGAGGCCGTAGGACGCCAGCGCCCTGGGATTGGCGCGCACCCGCACGGCGGGCCGCTGGCCGCCGCTGATGCGGACCAGGCCGACGCCGGGCAATTGCGAAATCTTCTGCGCCAGACGGGTGTCGGCCAGGTCTTCCACGCGGAACAGCGGCAGGGTGTTCGAGGTCAGCGCCAGCGTCAGGATCGGCGCGTCGGCGGGGTTGACCTTGCTGTAGATCGGCGGCGCCGGCAGATCGGTGGGCAGGAAGGTGCCGGCCGCGTTGATCGCCGCCTGCACCCCCTGCTCGGCGACGTCGAGAGACAGGTCGAGGCTGAATTGCAGCGTGATGACCGAAGCGCCGCCCGAACTGGCGGACGACATCTGGTTCAACCCCGGCACTTGGCCGAACTGGCGCTCCAGCGGCGCCGTCACCGAAGAAGTCATCACGTCGGGACTCGCGCCGGGGTAGAGCGTGACCACCTGGATCGTCGGGTAGTCCACCTCCGGCAGCGCCGAAATCGGCAGCATGCGGTAAGCCACCAGGCCGGCGAGCAGGATCGCCACCATGAACAGCGAAGTGGCGACGGGGCGGAGGATGAAAAGGCGGGAGGGGTTCATGGGTTGCGTCGCGCATGTCGGGCACCCACGAGGGGTGCCCCTACGGGCCTCATTGCCCGCCCCGCTTGCGCTTCCCTTCGCCGCCCGGCTTGCTCGCGCCGCTTTTCTCGCTCATGCCCGCGCCGCGCGTGGCCAGTTCCACCTTGGCGCCTTCGCGCAGTTTGTCGGCGCCGTCCACCACGACCTGCTCGCCCAGCGCCAGGCCGCTGTCGATGGCGACGTTTTCGCCTTCCGCGGGACCGATCTTCACCGGGCGCACGGTCACCGTCCGGTCCGCCTTCACCACGTAGACGTAAGTCCCCTGCACGCCGCGCTGGATGGCGGCGGTCGGCGTCAACAGGACGTTGCGGCGCGTGTCCACCAGCATGCGCGCATTGACGAACTGGTTGGGGAAGAGCGCGTTGTCGGTGTTGGGGAACAAGGCCTTGAGTTTGACCGTGCCGGTGGCGGCATCGATCTGGTTGTCCACGGTAAGCAGCGCGCCTTCGGCGAGCCTCGCCTTGTGCTCGCGGTCGTAGGCCGCCACCGGCAGTTTCTCGCCCGCCTGGAGCCGGCGCATGACCGTCGGCAGGTTGTCCTCGGGCAAGGTAAACACCACCGTGATCGGCTGCAATTGCGTGATCACCGCCAGCCCGTTGGCGTCGGTGGCGTGCACGATGTTGCCGGGATCGATCTGGCGCAGGCCGACGCGGCCGCCGATGGGCGCGGTGATGCGGGTGTAGGCCAGCTGCAGGCGGGCGTTATCGACCTGACCCTGGTCGGACTTGACCGTGCCCTCGTATTGGCGCACCAGGGCTTCCTGGGTGTCGAGCTGCTGCCTGGCGACGGAATCCTCGGCAAACAGCGCGCGATAGCGCGCCAGATCGACCTGGGCGTTCTTGAGCAGCGCCTGGTCGCGCGCCATCTGGCCCTCGGCCTGGGTGAGCTGCACCTGGAACGGGCGCGGATCGATCTCGGCCAGCAAATCTCCGGCCCTGACCAGCCCGCCCTCGGTGAACGGCAGGCTCATCAGCTGCCCATCCACGCGGGATTTCACCGTCACCGCGTTGCGCGGCGTCACCGCGCCGAGACCGCCGAGATAAACGCCGATGTCGCCGGTCTTCACCGCCGCCGCCACCACCGGAATGACCTTCCCGGCGAAATCGCGCTTGGCGCTGCCGCGCTGGTCGGAAGAAGAGGGAGCAAAAATCCACCAGGCGCCGGCGGCGAGCAGGCCCAGCGCCACCAGCCAATGCCAGGGCCGGCCGGGGATTTTCTTCGGGGCGCCGGGCCGTTCAGTCCGTTGAGGGGATGTCGTATTCATCGTCGTATTGTTTTTTTCTATCGACCAAAGGGAGTCAGGGTGAGCATGGGTTTGTGGGTACGGCTTGAGCCGTACATGTCAGGCTGAAGCCTGACCCACAACGCCTCCGCCCGCTTCGAACGAAATTTACCAGAAACAGGTAACGGCCACATTCCCAAATTGAAACAAAATGTTTCGAGCAACACCCGTCATTCCCGCGCAGGCGGGAATCCAGTATCGACGAGGCCCCTGGATTCCGGGTAAAGCCCGGAATGACGGTATTTCATGGCCGCTCCAAATAATGATAGGCAGTGGTTTGAGCCTATATTTACTTTTTACGGTATTGACATGTGGTTCTAACTAGAACTATTATTGTACTAACTAGAACCAATTTGAACCACCATGCCCAACGCACCCTTCCTATCGACCCTGCGCCAGCTGGCCGGCGCCTACCAGGCCTTCGAGGCCTATTCGTCGGCCCACATCCGCACCCTCGGCCTGACGCCGGCCCAATTCGACATCGTCGCCACGCTCGGCAACACGCCGGGCATGCCGCTCAAGGAGCTCGGCGAAAAAACGCTGATCACCAAGGGCACGCTGACCGGCGTGGTGGACCGGCTGGCGGACAAGCAACTGGTGCGGCGCACCGCCTCGCCCAGCGATGGCCGCAGCCAGATCGTGCAGCTCACCCCGCAGGGCGAATCGCTGTTCGCGCGCATCTTCCCGGCTCATCTGGCGCACATGCGGCAGGCCTTCGACGGGCTGGCCCCGGACGAACTGGCGGCGATGGACGCCAGCCTCGGCCGGCTGCGCGAAGCGTTCGCGGCGGCGCGCGGCCGCATGGAAAAAACCGCGTGACCGCCGCCTGCTACACCCGCACCGCCGTCGCGCTGCACTGGCTGATATTCGGCCTGATCCTCGCCAACTTCCCGCTCGGCCTGTACATGGCTGACCTGCATTTCTCGCCGCTCCAGCTCCGGTTGCTGAGCTACCACAAATGGATCGGCGTCACCGTGTTCCTGCTCGCGGCGGCGCGCCTGTCCTGGCGCGCCACGCACACGCCGCCGCCCCTGCCGGCGGGCATGCCCGACTGGGAGCGGCGCGCCGCCGACAGCCTGCATTTCCTGCTCTACGTGCTGCTGTTCGCGATTCCGCTCACCGGCTGGCTGACCAGCTCGGCCAAGGGCATCCAGACCGTCTATCTCGGCCTGCTGCCGCTGCCCGACCTGATCGGCAAGGACAAGGCGCTCGGCAACCTGCTCGGGGAGGTCCACAGCACCTTGAATTTCGGCCTGCTGGCGCTGGTCGGCGTCCACGCCGGCGCCGCGCTCAAGCATCACTTTCACGACCGCGACGGCGTCCTCGCCCGGATGCTGCCGTTTCTCGACCAGGAGACACCCCAATGATCCGCCTTCTCGCCACCCTCGCCCTGCTTGCCTCGGGCACGATCCACGCCGCCGAATTCAGCGCCGTGCAGCGCGACAAGAGTTCGATTTCGTTCGTGTCGAAACAGATGAACGTGCCGGTCGAAGGCGCGTTCCGGAAATTCACCGCACAAATCGCCCTCGACCCGGCCAGGCCGGAGACCGGGCGCGCCCGCATCGAAGTCGATCCGGCCGGCATCGATACCGGCAACGACGAGGCCAACGACGAGGTCAAGGGCAAGAACTGGTTCAACGTGCGCGAATTCCCCAAGGCCGCCTTCGCCGCCACCGGCGTCAAGCCGCTCGGCGGCGGCCGCTACGAGGCGACCGGCAAGCTGACGCTCAAGGGCAAGACCGTCGATCTGCGCGTGCCCTTCACCCTCCGGCAGGAGAAAGGCGGCCTGGCGATGGACGGCAGCTTCCCGATCAAGCGCCTCGATTACGGCATCGGCTCCGGCGTCTGGGGCGACACTTCGGTGGTCGCCGACGAGGTGCTGGTCAAGTTTCATTTTGTTTTGACGAAATGACGGCGGGAACGATCACCTGACATGTACGGCTAACGGTCATGGCGAATCGCCGCCCCGAATCATATGAAACAGCGTCCGTTGTGGGTACGGCTTAAGCCGTACAGTCAGGCTGCACCCGCAAGGAGTGTCCCCGCCGCGAGCGGCAGCAGAGCTGCTCGCACGGGCGAGAAAGCCTGACCCACAGATCGCGAGTTTCACGCTAAAGCCGTACCCACAGCCGTTTTTTTGATTTTTTCAGCAACAACCTCATAGGAGAACCACCATGAAAAAAACCCTGCTTGCCCTGACCCTGACCGCCGCGCTGAGCGCGCCGGCGTTCGCCGCCATCGACAACTACACCATCGACCCGCAGCACACCTTTCCGAGCTTCGAGCTGAGCCATCTCGGCTTCTCCACCCAGCGCGGCCGCTTCGACCACACCGCCGGCAAGATCGCCCTAGACGCCGCCAACAAGAGCGGCAGCATCAGCGTGATCATCGACGCCGCCTCGATCGACACCGGCCTGCCCGACCTGGAAAAGCACCTGCGCAGCGACGACTTCTTCGACGTCGAGAAATACCCGACCATCACTTTCGTCTCGAACAAGCTCAGGTTCTCCGACGGCAAACTAGTCGGCGCCGACGGCGAATTCACCCTGCATGGCATCACCCGGCCGGTCAACCTCAAGCTCGACCATTTCGCCTGCGGCCCCCACCCGATGACCAAGAAAATGCGCTGCGGCGCCAACGCCACGACCACCATCAAGCGCTCCGAATTCGGCATCGCCAAATACGTGCCCCTGGTCGGCGACGAAGTGAAAATCGCGATCCAGGTCGAGGCGGAAAAAGACTAGCCGGTGGCTTGTAGCCGGTAGCGGGTAGCTTTACAAGGTGCGCGAAGCGCGCTGCCTTTGCTACCCGCTACCAGCTGCAAGCTCCGTCATGCTTGAATCGACCCTTCCGTCAGGTATAACATACTGATGTGTCGTAACCTCCAACCTGGCCGAATTCGAGCGCGTCGGCGGGCTCCGGGTGGAGAACTGGCGGTGATGTCAGCGTCCGGACCCAGTAGGTGCGAATTCATTCGCACGTAAGCAATCAATTGATCGATCGTGCGAATGAATTCGCACCTACACCACACCAACCTAAATTTCCTGGTTTACCTCCCGCCTGCACCGACCCCATTTTTGAGTATTTTCCTTATTGCATGCTAGGTGAATTTGCGGCATCGTGTTCCCTGGAAAATTCGTACCTGTTACTCGACCTGTTCCATGCGGAACCGTCCATCGGAGCGATAAAACCCCGTGCCGCAAAAAACCGACAAGCCGGCGAAGCCCCGGAAGAAAACCGACGCCGGCGCCGCGCCGGAAAAGCACGCATTCCCGGTGGTGGGCATCGGCGCCTCCGCCGGCGGCCTGGATGCCGTCACCCGGCTGCTGCACAAGCTGCCGGCCGACACCGGCATGGCTTTCGTCATCGTCCAGCACCTCGACCCCAAGCATGCCAGCCTGCTGCCCGAACTCCTGGCGCGCGCCACTTCGATGTCCGTCGCGGAGATCGAGGACGGCATGGCGATCGAGCCCAACCGCGTCTACGTACTCGGGCCCAACCACGGCCTGGCGCTCCTGCATGGCGCGCTGCGCCTGCTGCCGCGCCGCGAGGGCAAGCACCTGCCGATCGACGATTTCCTCTCCACCCTGGCGGAAGACCTGCAAACCAACGCGATCGGCGCGATCCTTTCGGGCACGGCTTCCGACGGCACGCTCGGCCTGAAGGCAATCAAGGCGGCGGGCGGCATCACCTTCGCCCAGAGCGAGGAGTCGGCCGAATATGGCGGCATGCCGCACAGCGCCATCGCGGCGGGCCACGTCGATTTCGCCCTGGCGCCGGAAGCCCTCGCCGACGAACTCGCCCGCATCGCGCGCCATCCCTATACGCGGCAGGAGATGCTGGAACACCACGCGGCGGCGCGGGCCGACGAAAGCGGCGACCTGGGCAGGGTTTTCGTGCTGCTGCGCTCGCGCACCGGCCACGATTTCACCTATTACAAGCAAAGCACCATCCAGCGGCGCATCAAGCGGCGCATGGTGCTGCACCAGCTGGAGCGGATCGACGACTACGTCAGGCTGCTGCAAAAACAGCCGCCCGAGCTGGACGCGCTGTTCCAGGACATCCTGATCAACGTCACCAGCTTTTTCCGCGACCCGGAAACTTTCGAGGCGTTGAAGACGGAAGTCTTTCCGCGCCTCCTGGAAAAACGCCCGGCGGAAGCCCCGCTGCGGCTCTGGGTGCCCGCCTGTTCCACCGGCGAGGAGGCCTATTCGCTCGCCATCGCCCTGGTCGAATTTCTTGGCGAGCGTGCCAGCCGCACGCCGATCCAGATTTTCGCCACCGACATCGACGACAAGGCCATCGATCAGGCGCGCCGCGGATTTTACCCGGAGGGGATCCGCGCCGACGTTTCCGCAGAGCGGCTGCAGCGCTTCTTCATCAGGACCGGCAACGGCTACCAGGTCGGCAAGGCGATCCGCGACGCGTGCGTTTTCGCGGTGCAGAACGTGACCAAGGATCCGCCGTTCTCGAAAATCGACCTGGTGGTCTGCCGCAACCTGATGATCTACCTCGGCACGACACTGCAGCACAAAGTGCTGCACACTTTCCACTACGCGCTGCGGGCCGGCGGCTTCCTGATGCTCGGCACTTCCGAGACCATCGGCGCGCTGGCCGAGCTGTTCGCCCTGGCGGACAAGAAGCACAAGATTTACGCCAAGAAAACGGCGGCCACCCGGCCGAGCTACGACTTCGGCGCGCATCCCCATGCCGTCGCCCACCAGGCGGAGGAAAGACCGGCGGCAGAGCACACGCCCGCCGCGCCGGACATGCAGCAGGAAGCCGAGCGCACCATCCTGGCGGCCTACGGCCCGCCCGGGGTGATCGTCAACCAGGATTTGCAGATTCTCCATTTTCGCGGCGAGACCGGCCCCTATATCGAACCGGCCCCCGGCAGCGCCAGCCTCAATTTGCTCAAGATGGCGCGGCAGGACCTCGCCATGGACCTGCGCGAGCTGCTGCGCCAGGCCATCGACGGCAACGTCAAGGCGCGCAAGGAAGGCCTGCACATCCACCACCATCGCCGCACCCTCGCGCTCAATCTCCAGGTCATCCCGCTGCGCCAGACGCAGGCTGCCGGGCGCTGTTTCCTTGTGCTGTTCGAGCCGGTCAGCGAGACGCCGCAGGAAAAACCCGCCGAGGAAGCCGCCGCCACGCCCGAAGCCGCCGTCCACCGCATCCGCGAACTGGAGCAGGAACTGCTCAACAGCCGCCAATACCTGCAATCGATCATCGAAGAACGCGAAGCCGCCAACGAAGAGCTGCAATCCGCCAACGAGGAAATCCAGTCCGCCAACGAAGAGCTGCAAAGCACCAACGAGGAGCTGGAAACCGCCAAGGAAGAACTCCAGTCCACCAACGAGGAGCTGGCGACGATCAACGAGGAACACGACATCCGCAACCAGGAGCTGGGCCGGGTCAACAACGACCTGACCAACCTGCTGGCGAGCGTGGACCTGGCGGTGCTGATCCTGGGCGAAGACCTGCGCATCCGGCGCTTCACGCCGAAAGCCAAATCGCTGCTCAACCTGATCGACACCGACGTCGGCCGGCCGATCGGCAACATCCGGCCGAACGTGGTCCTGCCCGACCTGGAACAACGGGCGCTGGAAGTAATCGAAACCATGACGCATCAGTCGTTGGAGGTTCAGGACCTGCAAGGCCATTGGTACGCCCTGCGCATCCGCCCCTACAAGACGCTGGACAACCGCATCGAAGGCACGGTGATGACGTTCATCGACATCGACAACATCAAGGACGCCGCGCGCGCCCGCGAGGCACTGCGCCAGGAACAGCGCCTCGCCGCCGTGCTGCGCGATGCCGGCGAGCTGATCCCGCGCGGGGCGAAGGGCGAGACCGCCGACCTGATCGGCCGGCTCAAGCGCGGCGAGGCGGCGGCGCCGGTCGAACTCGCGCGCCAGACCAGGGACGGCCGCCAGATCAAGGTGCGCCTCACCGCCACCGCGCTGCCGGACGAAGCCGGCAAGCCGGCGCTGATCGCCATCACGGAACGGGAAATCGGGCGGTGAAACCATGAGCGCCATTTCCGGCCGGGTTGTGGGTACGGCTCTTGCGCCCTTGGGCGCAGCCGTACATGTCAGGCTGTACCCGCAAGGGGGCATCCCCGCCGCGAGCGGCAGCAGGCTGCTCGCACAGGCGAGAAAGCCTGCCCCACAATGGCGCAAATCGGCAGCGCCCCATATACGGAGGCCGTTGGCGCGCCCGAGCACGGCCACGGCGCAGCCCCCCCCCCCCCCCCCCCCCCCCCCCGACCGCGGTCCGGCGCGCCTGGGCGCTGCCGGGACAGGCCCGCAGGACGGCAGTCAACGCCATCACGGAGCACCGAGCCAGAGAATAGCGGCATGACCCACCACGACAACCCGAGCGACCAAGACCTGACCCACCGGATCGATGAGTGCAAAGCCACCGGCTGCCCCAAGGCTGCGCGGCTGCTGCACGATTTGCAGACGCACCAGATCGAGCTGGAAATGCAGAACCGCGAGCTGCGCGAGTCGCAGCTCGCGCTGGAGGAGGCGCGCGACCGTTATGCCGACCTGTACGATTTCGCCCCGGTCGGCTACCTGACGCTGGACGAGAGCGGCCGCGTGCTGGAAGCCAACCTGACCGCCGCCGCTCTGCTCGGCCGCGAGCGGGGGCGGGTCGTCGGCAAGCCGTTCTTTACCTGGCTGGCGGCGGGCGAGGGCGAGGCTTTTTTCGGCCACCTGCGCCAAGTTTTCCACACCATCGGCAATGCTTTCGTCGAGCTGAAAGTCAAGGTAGCGGACGGTATCCACGATGTGCGGCTGGAAAGCACGGCTGCCTGCCAGGCGCCGGAAAAGACGTGCAGCTGCCGCTCGGTGATGATCGACATCACCGGACAAAAACGCCTGGCGACGCAGGTAACACGGGATTTCTTCAGGCTGGAAGCCCTGTTCAACACGATTCCGGCGATGGCGTACTACAAGGACATGGATTTGCGCTTCATCAACGTCAGCGCGGCCTGCACGGCATTCTTCAACGTCTCCAGGAGCGAAATGATCGGCCGGAAGATCTCGGAGGTTGCCCCCTCGATCTTTACCGAGGACTGCGAGCGCGACGACCGGGCCGTGCTGGAAACCGGCCAGGCCAACCTGAACCAGGAGATGGAAATGGAAAACGGCGTCGGCAACCGGGTCTGGCTGTCCACTTCCAAGGCGCCGTTCTTCGGGCCGGACGGTAAAATAGCCGGGCTCGTCGGCGTCGCCCTCGACGTCACGCGACTGCGCGAAGCCGAGCACCAGGCGCGCGCGCTGACCCAGGAAAATCGCCGCCTCACCCGGCGCATGTTCGCCGTGCAGGAGGACGAACGCCGCCGCATCGCCCGCGAGCTGCACGACGAACTGGGGCAATGGCTGACCGCGGTCCAGACGGAAGCGCAGGCGATCATGTCGTTGGCCGTGTCCAACGAAAAACGCAGCGGCATGAAAAAAAGCGTCGCCAGCGCCAAGGCCATCGACTACAGCGCGTCCGAGATGCATCAGGTGCTGCGCCGCATCCTGCGCCGCTTGCGCCCGGCCACGCTGGACCAGCTCGGGCTGGAGGACAGCCTGCGCGAACTGGTGCGCCAATGGGGCACCCAGCATCCGGACGTGGCCTGCAACCTTCGCCTGGACGGGCCGCTGGAAGGCCTGGCCGAAACCTTGAACATTTCACTGTACCGCATCGTCCAGGAGGCGCTGGCCAACGTTTCGCGCCACGCCGCCGACGCCAGCCGGTTCAACATCGCCCTGAGCCATGAGGCCGACGGAATCCAGCTGTCCCTGGAAGACGACGGCAAGGGCATGGACCCGCGCCAGCCGCGCCAGGGGCTGGGGCTTTTGGGCATGCGCGAACGCGTGATCGCCGCCAACGGCATATTCACCCTGCACAGCGCGCCGGGCCGTGGCCTGCACATCCAAATCAAACTGCCGTTTACTCAACCGGAGGAAGACAATGCAAATTTCCAGCAAGAAAAGTAACAAGTCCATCAAGGTGATGCTGATCGACGACCACCCGGTAGTGCGCGACGGCTACGCGCGCCTGCTGGAAAACACGCCGGACATCCGGGTGGTGGGGGAAGCCGACGACGGCGAAACCGGCTGCGAGCTGTACGCGATGACCCACCCCGACGTGGTGATCCTCGATCTCTCCATGCCCGGCATGGGCGGGCTCGAAGCGCTGCGCCGCATTATGGCGAAAGACCCCGCCGCGCGCGTCCTGATCTTCACCATGCACGACAGCGAAACCCTGATCCTGCGGGCGATGGAGTCCGGCGCCGTGGGCTACCTTACCAAGCACAGCGGCATCGGCCAGATGATCGAGGCGGTGCGCCAGGTCGCGCAGGGCAACATGTTCATCGACCCGAAATACATCCCGGACATCATGCGCCAGCGCCTGAAGCCCTCGTCCGACCCGCTGCAATCCCTGTCGGCGCGCGAATTCCAGCTGTTCCAGCTGCTCGCGGAAGGCCATTCGGTGATCGAGATCGCCGAGATCCTGTCGATCAGCCCGAAAACCGTCGGCGTCCACCACACCAACATCATGAAAAAACTCAGCATCCAGAACACCGCCCAGCTCACCCGGCTGGCGATACGGCATGGGGTGATACAGGCTTGAAGGAGCTTGCAGCTTGTAGCGGGTAGCGCGCGTGCTTTTGCTACAAGCTGCAAGCTCCTTAACAAAAATTAATCCTCTCCCGCCGCCATGCGCGAAACCCATTTCGCATGCAATACCCCCCGAATCCCCGCCCATCAAGAGATTGGTTTAAACCAAGCGAATTCCCCTATGATCTGTAAAGATTTTCTTTACTAGCGATTACGCGCCCAGCTTATATATTTAGTTTTTGCGTTCCTCTACAGTTACAACTCATCGGGATCAACGAAAACCGCGCCAAATAGCCTTCGCAGGCGAGAGGTGGCTGTTTTTGCCGCGGAAAATTGTCACATGGGAGTAACAACATGCAGATGCAGCAAGCGCAAGTTGAGCACACGCATACGGACGACACGATGAGCGTGCGCGACACGGTGGTACGGGAAGTGCATCACCGCATCAAAAACCATCTCCAGGGCGTCGCCGGCTTGCTGCGCCAGCACGCCGACGAACACCCCGAAATCCGCTCCCCGATGGAAGTGGCCATCACCCAGATCCAGGCCGTGGCGGCCATCCATGGCTTGCAGGGCAAGCAGACCGGCAGCCTGGTCAATCTGTGCGACATGGTCACCAAGATCGCCGGCACGGTGGGCGACCTGACCAACGCCCAGATCGTGACCAGCATCATGGCGGATTCGGCCATGCCGGCGCAGATCCTGGAGAGCGAGGCGGTCGCCGTGGCCCTGATCCTGAACGAACTGATCATGAATGCGGTCAAGCACACCCCCGCCGACAACGGCAAGAAAACCGTCCGGCTGGGCGTGACCTGCGCCCGCAAGGCCGCCCAGGTGCGGATTTTCAACCGGGGCAAGCTGCCGCTCGGCTTCAATTTCGAACGCGGCCAGGAAACCGGCAACGGCCTCAACCTGGTGCATTCGCTGCTCCCCACCCAGGGCGCCAGCCTGCACATCATGGCGGCCAACGGCGGCGTCGAGACGGTGATCGATTTGTCCAATCCGATCGTGACGCTGCACTAAATGAAACACGCGAAGCGTACATCGTCCCCCTCTCCCGTTTACGGGAGAGGGTTAGGGGAGAGGGAAACGGTCATGGCGCGAATGAATTTTATTGTTAAGGGATGGCGATTCGCCATGACCGTTTAGGAGCCGCCATGCCACAGCAACAGAACGACATGTTCGCGGACAAGTCGCAGCCCCGCAAGACCCGAGTCCTGATTGTAGACGACGATCGCCTGGTGCTGGCGACGCTGGCCAAGGGCCTGCGCCAGTGGGGCTACGAAGTGGCCGAGGCGTCGTCCGGCGAGGCCGGGCTGAAATTCGCGCTGGAAACCAAGCCGGACATGGTGCTGCTAGATGTGAACATGCCCAAGATGTCGGGCCTGGAAGTGGCCAGGGCGCTGCGCGCCCAGACCTCCTTGCCGTTCATGTTCCTGACCGCCTACGGCGACAGCGAAATCGTCAAACAGGCGGCGGACCTGGGCGCCATGGGCTATCTGGTCAAGCCGGTGGACATCTCGCAGATCGTCCCGGCCATCGAAGCCGCGCTCGCCCGCGGCAGGGAACTGGTGCACCTGCGCGAGACTGAGACGCAGCTCAGCACGGCGCTCGCAAGCAGCCGCGAAACCAGCATGGCGGTCGGCATCCTGATGGAACGCGAACACCTGGACCGCACCGCGGCCTTCGAGCTCCTGCGCGATTACGCGCGCTCGCGACGGCGCAAGATCGGCGAAGTGGCCGAGGAACTGCTCGGCGCCATCGAACTCGTCAACCAGATGCGCAACGGCAAGCCCGTGGCGGTGGTCAGCGCGATCGAGCGGAAGATGTGAGATTTTGTAGGTGCGAATTCACTTGTCCTCGGGTGCTTTGGCCGAGGGTTCGCACCTCAGGCGTTGATTGTGCGAATGAATTCGCACCTACGATCAGGCGCAAGATGAATTGAAGGATAGGTTATCGAAAGGGCTCCGCACCCGCCCGAGTAAAGCGCTTCAGCCACACGTCAAAGAGCCGCCCAGTTTCCGCGGCTCGCCATGCAGCTTGGCCTAGCACCCGCCTGACCCACTCATTTTTTGTCGATGCACCCGCATTCCGCGCGTCGGCGGCTGGTTGGCCGACGTCCGCGCAAATGCCGGAATCATCCACAACGGGAGAACAGTGATGATGCAATTTGTAGATATGCACACAGCCTCGGGCCTGGCCAGGCCGGGCTACCGCGGCATGCTGGTAAAGGACGCCGAGCGCCCGGACTTCGCGGCGGACGAATGCATGCTGGAGTATGCCCGCCACGCCGGGAACCTGAACCACGACATCGGGGAGCGGCTGCGCCTGCGTTATCAACCGCAAATCGACATGCGCAACGGCCGCATCGTCGGGGCGGAGGCGCTGCCGCATTGGACGCGGCCGGAGTTAGAACCGCCGTCGCGCGGCGCGATCGCCGCACTGGGCGGCGGCATCTCGCCGGAATATTCCGTGGCGGAATGGGCGGTGCGGGAAGCCTGCCTGAATATCCGGGCCATCGACCGGGCCGGGCTACCCGCCCTGCGCACCACGCTACGCCTGTCGGCGCGCCAGGTCACCGATCCGCGACTGCCGGGATGCCTGCGCGAATCGCTGGCGGAAGCCGGCGCCCAGCCCGGGCAGATCGAATTCGGCATCAGCGAAAGCACGCTGCTGGGCAAGGATCCCGCGGTGGCCTCCGCGCTGCGCAAGCTGGCGGACACCGGCGCCGGCATCGCCATCCGCGATTTCGGCTCGGCCCATTCCGAGCTGTCCTACCCGATCAGTTTCCCGGTCAACGCCATCTGGATCGACTGCCCGTTTTTCTGGCGCTTCGCGCGCGGCGCCGATGCGGCCGAAATCGTCAGCGCCATCCTCTCCCTGGCGGAAAAGCTGAAGCTGAGTGTGGTCGCCTGGGGCGTGGAATGCGCCAACCAGATGATGCTGCTGTACGACGAGGGCTGCAACGTGATGCAGGGCAGCCTGCTGTGCCGGCCGTTGCAGATCAATCCGTTCACGGCCCTGATGAAACAGCTCGGAAATGCGCAGCCCACCGTGACAGGCGGCGTGATGCACGCGTAACGCAATAATTTATCAGATATTTTTTATGGAGCAGCCATGTTGAACGCAACTTACCGCCAGAACCTGCTGGCGAACTGCAAGGAACTGCTGACATGGCACGCGCGCGGGGTGGCTGCTCCGGCAAGCTTGCCCGGCAACGCGAACCCCGGCGGCACGGCGGCGGTACGCAGCAGGACGAATTCAGGATTCGGCGCCAGGGAAGACGACTGGCTGGGCGCCGAGGCTTATATCGAGCCGATGTTTTAAACCTGGAAGCAGCGGTGTAGGTGCGAATTCATTCGCACAACCCAATAGTTTGCGAATGAATTCGCACCTACACGGGCCCTTTGGCACCAACCGCTTTTATACAGGTTTGGACAAACCAGCCAAAACCGCAACTCAACATAACCGAGGAGAACACGACATGCCCGATGTAAACAAATACCCGTTGAAAGACCGTCTGGACCGTGTCAGCGACCTGTCCCACACCATCGCCAGCTTCCTGGAATGGACCGAGCAGAAGAAGGGGCTGTGCCTGTGCGAGCCATACAAGCCGCAATACGCGTGGTATGTCCCGTTCCACGCCAGCCGCGAAAAACTGCTGATGGAATTTTTCGATATCGACCTGTCGGCGCTGGAAAGCGAAAAACGCCAGATGGTCGAGGAGCGCAGCAAGGCTGCGTAGCAGTCGGTCAACGTAATTTACGGTGTTGGATTGCCAAAGGGAAGCGCTGATTCATTCGGGGCAAATCGGCGTTGCCAAAGGCGATTTGAGGATGGCCTGCTGGTAGCGGTTGTCGCCAGCGGAGCGGGCGAGTTTCGCTACCAGCTACTAGTAGTCAGTCAATTTGAAACAGAGAGATTCCCCCTTTGAAAAAGGGGGCTAGGGGGATTTAAAAATGTGACGCATAGCAACCGCCGTCAAATCCCCCTCAATCCCCCTTTTTCAAAGGGGGAGGCGGCTGTGCCGTCTCCACATCCAAGCGTTTCAACATGACTGCCTACCAGCTCAAATGGCGCAGGAACAAAACCAACAAGACAAGAGGTACTCGACATGGAAAGCCGCAAGCTGCTTTATCTCAAACCCCCGCAGGTCTCTCCCGTCCTGCTGTCGGATATCTGTTCGGCGGGATGGGACGTGAAAGTGACGGAGCACACCGACGAGGCCAGGGACATGATCGCGTCGCAGCGCTTCAACGTCGGCCTGGCACTGTTCGATTCCGCGGCCAATGAGGATTTGCCGGCGGAAGACCTGATTTCGTCGGGCGGGAAAATGGCCTGGATCGCCATGCTGCCGCACGCCTGCCTGGAAAACGAGGATATCAGCCAGATGATCAAGGATCACTTTTTCGACTATCACACGCTCCCCGCCGACTGCGAGCGCCTGCTGCCGATCCTGGGCCACGCCTACGGCATGGCGAGCATCCGGCAAAGCCCGTCGGTCGAGAACGTGGAATATCCGGGCGAGGACGAGATGGTCGGCGCCAGCCCGGCCATGCTGGCGCTGTTCGCCAACCTGCGCAAAATCGCCGGGGTCGATGCGCCGGTGCTGATCACCGGCGAAAGCGGCACCGGCAAGGAGCTCTCCGCGATCGCCATCCACGAGCGCTCCCACCGCGCCGGTGGGCCGTTCGTGGCGGTGAACTGCGGCGCGCTGCCGCCGAGCCTGATCCAGTCCGAGCTGTTCGGCTATGAGAAAGGCGCTTTCACCGGCGCCCACCAGCGCAAGATAGGGCGCATCGAAGCCGCCGCCGGCGGCACGATTTTCCTCGACGAGATCGGCGACTTGCCGATGGACATGCAGGTCAACCTGTTGCGCTTTTTGCAGGAAAAGACCATCGAGCGCGTCGGCTCCAACGAACATCACAGCGTGGACGTGCGCGTCATCGCCGCGACCCACGTCGATCTGGAAGCCGCCGTGAAGGACGGGCGCTTCCGCGAAGACCTGTATTACCGGCTGCATGTGCTGGACCTGAAAATGCCGGCCCTGCGCGACCGGCAGGGCGACGTCGAACTGCTGGCCCGGTTTTTCTTCAAGAAATTCGGCGCGGAAAAACGCCAGAACGTGCACGGCTTCACCCAGGAAGCGTTGCGCGTCATGAACGACCACGACTGGCCGGGCAACGTGCGCGAGATGATCAACCGCATCCGGCGCGCCATGATCATGTGCGAAAACCGCCTGATCACCCCCGCCGACCTCGGCATGGAACGCCGCGAACAACGCCGCTGCACGCTCACCCTGGACGCGGTGCGGGTGGCGGCGGAGCGCGAGGCCATCCAGACCGCGCTGCGCCGCACCCACCGCAACGTCTCCAGGGCGGCGCAGGAGCTCGGCGTGTCGCGGGTTACGCTGTACCGCCTGATGGAAAAATGCGGGCTGCATGCTCAGGGAACGATGTAGCCCGGTTTTGGATCCGTAAACCGCACCAAAAACGTTACATTGACCCAATCCATTGAAATATCAGGTAATTCGGCTGACGACATCGCCGCAAAGCAACAAAATATTTACATCATCACTCGGGACGACACCTGGCGGTCGCGTATACATCAATCACAACAACAGGTTGCGTGGCTGGCATAGTGTTTGCTGGAGTTGTACCTGACAACTATCGAGCGAGTAACCATCATGAGCAAATATATCCGCCTGGCCGCGCGGCCAATTTGCAACCCCTGCCTGCTGCAACGGGCATTCTGGCTGACGGTCTGGCTGTCGATCTCGCCGATGGCGATGTCTTCCCAGGTGCCCGGCAGCACAGGGAACGACATGACCGCCGAAGCCCGCACCCAGCCGGCGCCGGAAAATTCATTGGGCAGAGGCGCGCCGGAACGCCGGCTATCGGCCAATCTTTACCGGTCCGCGCCGCCGGCAATGAAAATTCCGGTGATCATCCTGTGGGACGAATCGGGAAAAACCAGCGGCCCCGGTTCGGCCCCGGCCAGGGTCCGGGCCAGCATTACCACCTGCCAGCGGGGATAGCCGCCATGAAAAAATCCACCCTCATTGCCGCCATCGTGACCGCCTATGTCACCATGGGCGCCACCAGCTTTGCGCTCGGCTACGTCCTCCGGCGCGCGGGCCTGTTTTGAACATGATCGGCGCCTGCGGCGGAATGGCCATGACCCCGTCCTCGACACTGCTCACCAGGGCGATCCGGGCATTAGCCGGCACCGCGGCTGTCCTGGCGATCCTGCTGATGGGCATCGCCATCGGCCTATATTCCACCGCCTATCTCGGCGCCGACAGCCTCCCCGACCATGCCGCCGGGAACGGCAAGGCCGCCGCCCAGAACCGGGAAGAAGGCCTGACCAACCCGATCATGCGCCTCGACCCGGATGGCCGGGAGGAGACTCGCCGCAGCGCGCCGCCGCCCTGCAAGCCTCAGGATGCCGCCGGCTCGACGCCGGGCAAATGCGGCTCGCAGCCCTCCATCCAGAACAGCCAGAAGCTGCTGGTCCTGCTAACGCTGTGGAGGATCAGGTCATGAAGCGGGGACGGGCATGACCGACAGCCAGGCCAATCCGTTCGAGCCCATCGACCCATCCGACCCGGGGGCCGATGAGGTCCGTCGCGAGCGCGGGAAGCAGTACCCCACCTGCGATCTCGCCCTCAAGGTGTTCCGCTTCAGCCGCGAAGCCATCATGATCACGGACGAGCAATTGAATATCCTGGACGTCAACCGGGCGTTCACCGAAATCACCGGCTACCCGGCGGAAGAAGTGATCGGCAGGAATTCCGGCTTTCTCTATTCCAGCGAGGAAGACGTGCTTTCCGCCGCGTGGATACGCGAAAAAATCATCGCGCAAGGCCATTGGCAAGGAGAAACCTGGGGGCGGCGCAGGAACGGCGAGATCTTTCCTGAATGGCTGACGGTCAGCACGGTTGCCGGCAAAAACGGCGAGGTCACCCATCTGATCAACCAGTTCATCGACATCACCGCAAAAAAACGGGAAGAGGCCCGCTTCGAATACCTCGCCTACCACGATCCGCTCACCGGACTGCCCAACCGCATCCTGTTCAACGAGCGGCTGTCCGGCGCCATCGCGCTGGCGCAACGCCACGGCCATTCCCTCGGCGTGCTGTTCATCGACCTGGACGGCTTCAAGCAGGTCAACGATTCCTTGGGCCACGGCGCCGGCGACCTGCTGTTGCAGCAGGTCGCCAAGCGCCTGACCCAGTGCGTGCGGGAAAGCGACGCGGTCGCCCGGCTCGGCGGCGACGAATTCGTCGTCCTGCTCAACGAGCTTTCCAGCGAGCACAGCGCGGAAGGCGTCGCCGATAAAATCCTGGGCCTGCTGCACACCCCGTTCGTCCTGGCGGACCAGCGAATCGACGTCAGCGTCAGCATCGGCATCGCGCTGTTCCCGGATCATGGCGCCGACGGCTTGACCCTGCTGGAAAAAGCCGATGCCGCCATGTATCAGGTCAAAACCAGGACCAAGAACAATTTCAAGATGTTCGACGGTGTCGTCAGCCCCTGGCCCGGTTGATAATTTTTTGTTACACAAAAAACTATTGTAATTTCATCAAGTTAATCTATTTTCCCGGCATTGCCGTATCAATTGCCATACATCTTTGCTTCTCTACTCTCCGGAATATCCATAATTAACATGACGTTGAAATTCTGGCATGGCGGTTGCTGCTATTAGGTCATGACCGCTCTGACGAGAAATTCACCCTTCTGAAAACAGATTCCCCGCCAACGGCCAACGCCGGTGGCGCCAATCCATCCGGAACGGCCCGGTTTGTCATTCGGGAAAGGAATCGATCATGAACAGAACATCTGGACCATCGAAACCGGTCAAGGCACTGACGGGCATCGCGGTAATCATGGGCACCCTGCTGACCGGCACGCTGCTCGCCGTATTGACCGATACGGATTCAATCCCCCTCATTTCCCGCAGCGAGGCGCGCATCCAGGAGACGGCGAACGCGCCCGATGGAAGAGCCGCGCGCAAGACAGCCGATGCCACCAGGCGCGAAACCTACCGCGACACAATGGCGACCTGCCAACAAGCCAGGAAAAATTCCGATCCGGTGCCCGATGCCTGCCGCCAGTCCGATCAGGACAGGCAGAAACTGCTGGTCCTGCTGGCGCTGTGGCGGGTCTTGCCGTGAGTTTTCAGTGGATCTAGTGATCAGTTTTCAGTCGTCAGTTTTCAGTGATTAGTCAAACGGCTGGCACCAGGTGGTCCGAAATGATCAAAAACAAACGCATTCGGCGAACCGGCGCCGCGATCCTGATCGTGGTGGGCGCCATCCTGATATTGCTCGCCCCCGAAGTCTGGCAAGGCGCTGTGCTGCTCGCCCTGGGCGTGATCGTGGAACTCGCCGGCATCGCGCTGGAGCGTAATAGTGTAAGCAGTAAACGGTAAGCGGCGAGCGGGGTGTTTTTGCCTTTTCCGCTCACCGCTTACCGTTTACCCCTCACCCCTCACCCCTCACCGCTCTACTCCCTGATACAACCCGATCAACTCCGCCTGTCCAAGGATATGGCCGCGCATCGCCTTTTCCAGCGTGGCCTTGGTGGGGGTGTCCAGGTCGGGAAGCTGGGTGTCCAGGGCATAGAGCTTGTGGAAATAGCGATGGCGGCCGATGGGTGGACACGGCCCGCCGTAGCCGGTGCGCTGCCAGCTGTTTTGCCCTTGCAGCGTTTCCTGCGGCAGCGCCTTGGCCGGAATGCCCTCGGGCAGTTCGCCCGCGCTGGGCGGGATGTTGTACAGCACCCAATGCACCCAGGTCGTCTTGGGCGCAGCCGGATCGGGCGCATCCGGATCGTCGACGATCAGCGCCAGGCTTTTCGTCCCGGCCGGCAGCCCGGCCCAGGCGAGCGGCGGGGAGGCATCCTGCCCGTCGCAGGTATAGCGCTGCGGGATCGCCCCGCCGTGAAAAAACACCGTGGATGTCAGCATCATCATCGTCTTGCCTTTCCGGAGGTTGTCCGCCGTAGCCGGCAATGCCGCCGCGACAAACGCCATAATCGCCGAGCACCGCCATGCGGCACCCCAAAAGCCACGCCGTTTTCGGCTCGTCTCATTCATCCTGAAAACCTCATTTGAATCCGGCTCGTTTCAATATAGATCATCCCGCCGCCCCTATTGCCCATCCATCGGGGCCGGGATACTATCTTTCCAGCCCACCCGGGCTAGGCAAAAAAAGGAAGCCGCATGGCGAATGCTCAAGCACTGGCCCAGCCGAAAATCGAGGATCGCGAAGCGCTGAACGAATATCTGGACGACCTGACCGACCTTGTTCCCAAGATCGAGCGCGACGTCGCCGCGCTTAAACAAACGCCGTCCGACCAGAATGTCGTTTCCAACCTGTTTCGCACCCTGCACAACATCAAGGGTGATGCGGCCCTATGCAAGGTGGAACTGGGCGTGCTGATCAGCCACCCGCTGGAAACCGTGCTGGGGCGGTTGCGCGCGGGCGAACTGCGTTTTACCCCGCTGCTCGGCGAAATCATCCTGCTGTCGATCGACCGCCTGGAACAAGCCGTGGAAATGCTGGCGGCGGGCAAGGCGCTCGCTGATTTGAATCTGGTCGGCCTGGTGCGCGGTCTGGAAAATCTGATCCGCGCCCCGCAAGACCGGCTGGACGAAGCGATCGGCGACGTCATCGAATCGGTCACCGGCTTCCGCCCCAACCCTGCGAGCCTTCCCGGAGGCCGGGAAGCGGCGCCGCCGCGCACCCAGGAGGCCATTGCCGACGACCTGCTGTTCTTCCGTTCGCTCGCGCAGCAGTTCGAAAGCCGCTCCACCCACTTCGCCGGACGCAGCGCCCGAACCCTGCGCCTCGCGCTCGATACCAACGAAATCGCCGGCGCGCCGGTGGACCCGGTGCAATTGGAAGCCGCCGTCTACATGCACGACATCGGCATGATGTTCCTGCCGGAACAGGCATGGCTCAAGCTTCAGCGGCTCAGCGAGCACGACAAGAAAGTGCTGCGCACGCACCCCGCCCTCGGCGCCGGGCTGCTGGAACGGATGAACGGCTGGGAAGGCGCCGCCGAAATCGTGGCGCAGCACCACGAAATGCCCGACGGCGCCGGCTATCCGCAAGGCCTGAAAGCCGGGCAGATTTGCCCCGGCGCGAAAATCCTCGCCATGGTGGACGCCTTCGAAGCCGTCATGCTGAAGCACACCCACCGCGGCCACAACCGCTCCCTCCTGCGCGCCATCGCGGAAGTCAACGCCTGCAACAACCAGTTCGCCGCGGAATGGATCGAGCCGTTCAACCGGGTGATCCGGCGCATGATCGAGGGTTGATCCGGCGAGCAGCTGGCAGCTTGTTGCCGGTAGCTTGTAGCTATGCCGCGCTTCGCACGGTTTAGCTATGAGCCGCCACGCTTCAAGACGTTAAAACGGCATTAAAACGGCATGTAGGTGCGAATTCATTCGCACAGCAGCCGTGGATTGTGCGAATGAATTCGCGCCTACGGCCTTCCGGTTTCAATTTAAAAAAAGATTTGGCCAGGGAATAAGCCTGTAGGTCGGCCGAGCAAGGGATTCGAGATTGACCTCGATCAGGGCTTGCAGCGGGTTTTCCAGGTCGGAGGCGTCGCCTTGCAGCTCGGTGGCTTGGCCGTTTTTGAGTTGCAAGAGTTTGATGTCGCTCGCGGATAAACTAGATCCATCAACAACCTGCCCCATCACTGGTATGGCATGGCACGACTAGCGGCAGCTCTGGTCTCACAACATTCCAGCGCAATGTACGCGAACGCCAATGCTCCCCAATGTTTTGCACGAAATCCGGGTGGACCAGCTTGGCCCGAGCAATCAGCCAGTTGTTGTCTTCCTGTCGCAGGTAGACGCCTTCGCAAGCCCCATGGCGATAGGAGCTGGTAGCAGAGCGCAGCAACTGTTCGATGGCGCCCAACTGATATTCGCCGCTCCCGATAACGTGAATGTGATGCAGCCCCAACTCGGCGACGAGCGCATCGCGCCGCGCGGTACTCCAAAATTTTTTCTCCCGGCGGTCGTACACATCGAAAGCCAAAAAGTAATCCGGCAGGCCGGGATACTCCAGGCTATGTACTGCCGCAACCCATTCGCCGAAAAGGATCAAGGACTCGCCCAGAGCATCGAACAGGGCCTCTTCGTGCATCGCCAACCAGTCGTTCAGGCGAGCAAACTGCCCGGTTAAAGGACGAGTCAGGTATTGACCGCGATTCTGCGCCCGGAAAACGCCGTCACTGCCCACGGAA
>JAQTMN010000053.1 GCA_028714315.1 Sulfuricella sp.
GAGGATACCCTGCGGGCGGTGGCGGCGGCTTTCGGCCTGCCGCATGAGCAGGCCAGCAAGGCGGTTTTGCTGCAAAAGCTGGAATGGTTCCTGGCCTCGTGCAAGGCGCAGGGCAAACGCGCGCTCCTGGTGGTGGACGAAGCGCAGAACCTGACGCCGAGGGCGGTGGAGGAACTGCGCATGCTGTCCAATTTCCAGAGCGGGGACAAGTCGCTGCTGCAAAGCTTCCTGCTCGGCCAGCCCGAGTTCCGCTACACCATGCAGGGCGAAGGCATGCAGCAACTGCGCCAGCGCGTGATTGCCTCGTATCACCTGGGGCCGATGGACGGCGACGAAACCCGCGCCTATATCGAGCACCGCCTGCACCACGCCGGCTGGAACGGCGATCCGGTATTCGGCGAGGAAGCCTTTGCCGCGATCTACGCCTACACCGACGGCATCCCGCGGAAAATCAACGTGCTCTGCGACCGCCTGATGCTGATGGGCTACCTGGAGGAAATGCATGCGTTCGACGGCGCCGCCGTCAACGAGGTCAGCCGCGACATGCAGAAGGAAATGTCCATCCCGCCGATGCAGACCGGCGCCCTGGTCGCGGCGGAGCTGGACGAGGCTTACGAGCACGAGCTGGAAAGCCAGCTCGGCCTGGCGAAGCTGAACGAACGGATTTCCCAGATGGAACATTCCGTTTCCAACGTATTGAAGCTGCTGCGCGAGGTGCTTTCGCTCGCCCGCGTGCGGCGTCTCAGAGGGGAGGAAGAATGATGCGTAACACGGATTCCAGTTGTACCGCGCACAGCATCCTGTGCGTGGTGGGGGCGCGCCCCAATTTCATGAAAATCGCGCCGGTGATCGCCGCGCTGAAAAACGCTTCGCCGAATTTTTTCGTGCGTCTGGTGCATACCGGGCAGCACTACGACGCGGCGATGAACTTCCAGCATTTCGACGCGCTCGGCTTGCCGCCGCCGGATGTCAACCTGGAGGTGGGCTCCGCCAGCCACGCGGTGCAAACCGCGGAAATCATGCGCCGCTTCGAGCCGGTGCTGGACGAGGAACGGCCGTCGGCGGTGCTGGTGGTGGGCGACGTCAATTCGACCCTGGCCTGCGCCCTGGTGGCGGTGAAAAAGGGCGTGCCGGTGGCGCACGTCGAAGCCGGCTTGCGCAGCCGCGACCGTGCCATGCCGGAAGAGATCAACCGCATTCTCACCGACCAGATTTCCGACCTGCTCTTCACCACCGAGCGCGATGCCCGCGCCAACTTGTTGCGCGAGGGCATCGGCGACGAGCGCATCCACTTTGTCGGCAACGTGATGATCGACACCCTGCACCACAACCTGAAGAAAGCCGTCCCCGTCGCCCAGACCATGCAACAGGCGGGGCTGGCGGATTGGAACAGGACCGGCGCCGGTTACGCGTTGCTGACCCTGCACCGGCCGTCCAACGTGGACGACCCCGACACCTTCAAGTCCCTGCTCGAAAGCATCGCCGAACTCAGCCGCCGGCTGCCGGTGATTTTCCCGGTGCATCCGCGCACCCGTTCGCGGATGGAGCAATACGGCCTTGCCCGCTTCATCGAAAACTTTCCCGTCATCCAGATACCGCCGGTGGGCTACCTGGAAATGCTCGGCCTGATGAAGGATGCGCGCCTGGTGCTGACGGATTCCGGCGGCATCCAGGAGGAAACCACCGCGCTCGGGGTGCCGTGCGTGACCCTGCGCCACAACACCGAGCGCCCGATCACGGTGACCGAGGGCACCAACATCCTCGCCGGCAACGATCCCGGCCATGTGCTCGCCGCCTGCGACGAGATCCTGCAGAGCGGCGGCCGGGCCGGGCGGATCCCGGAGCTGTGGGACGGCCGCGCGTCGGAGCGGATCGCGGAAATCATGCAGGAATGGCTGGGCAACGGGCGGCGCATGGTGGCGTGAATCTAAGTGAGGAGTGAGGAGAACCGCATCAATCGCGAGCGATGCGGTTCGTTCCTCACCGCATCCTACGACATTTCAGGATTGAGAAGCCTCTCTCACGCAGGAAAACGACATGACCGCGCGCCCGATCAAAAACGCGATGACCATCGACGTGGAAGACTATTTCCAGGTTTCCGCCTTCGCGCCGCACATCCCCCGCGACAGCTGGGAGTTCCAGCCGTGCCGGGTGGAGCGCAACGTGGATGCCATCCTCGCCATGCTGGCGGAGCATCGGACGCACGCTACCTTCTTCACCCTCGGCTGGATCGCGGAACGCTATCCATCGGTGGTGCGCCGCATCGTCGCCGCGGGCCACGAACTGGCGAGCCACGGCTACGCCCACCGGCGCGCGTCGGAGCAGAACCGGGCGGAATTCGCGGACGACGTCCGCCGGGCAAAAGACATCCTGGAGCAGATCGGCGGCGTGCGGGTGAACGGCTACCGGGCGCCCAGCTTCTCCATCGGCCGGCGCAACCTGTGGGCGCTGGAAAGCCTGCGGGAAGCGGGCTACCGCTACAGTTCCAGCATCTACCCGATCCGCCACGACCACTACGGCATGCCCGACGCGCCGCGCTTCCCGCACCATCCGGCCGGCCGGGGCGGCGTGCTGGAGATTCCGATCACCACGGTCAAGCTGTTCGACCGCAACCTGCCGGCCGGCGGAGGAGGGTATTTCCGCCTGCTGCCCTACAGTTTTTCGCGCTGGTGCCTGGAGCGCGTCAACCGGGACGACGGGCAACCCTGCATGTTTTATTTCCATCCCTGGGAAATCGATCCAGACCAGCCGCGGCAGCACGGCATCGGCCTGAAAACCCGGTTCCGCCATTACCTCAACCTGGCCAGGATGGAAACGCGCCTGCGGTCGCTGCTGGCGGATTTCGAGTGGGACCGGGCGGACAGGGTGTTTCTGAAAGGGGAAGGGAAATGAGATCAAGAGAGATGGAACCGCAAAGCTGCTCATCCTGGCGAGACGGGAGATGGGCTAACGGTCATGGCGAATCGCCGCCCCGAATCATGAAACGGGTCCGTTGTGGGTACGGCTTCAGCCGTACAGTCAGGCTGAAGCCTGACCCACAACGCATTCTGTTTCACGAGTTTCGCGTTAAAGCGCCATGAACGCCACCACACCTTTCGGCATCGTCGTGCGCGAGCTCGAACCTGGTGATTTCGACCGCTGGGACGCTTTCGTCGCCGGATGCGACGAGGCCACGTTTTTCCACCGGGCGGGTTGGAAGAGCGTGATCGAGCGGGCATTCGGGCATCGCACCCATTTTCTCTACGCCGAGGCCGACGGCCAGATCGAGGGCATCCTGCCGCTGGCCGAGGTGCGCAGCCGGCTGTTCGGCCATGGCCTGGTCGCCCTGCCTTTTTGCGTCTACGGCGGCATCGCGGCGGAGTCCGCGCCGGCGCGCCTGCTGCTCGACCTGGCGGCGCAGGAGCTGGCGGCGAAGCTCGGCGTCGGTCATCTGGAATATCGCAACCTGGCGCCGCAAAACCCGGATTGGCACGGCAAGGATTTGTACGTCACGTTCCGCAAGGAGCTCGACCCGCAAGTCGAACAAAACCTGGTCAACATCCCCCGCAAGCAGCGCGCCATGGTGCGCAAGGGCATCAAGGCGGGCCTGGTCAGCGAGCTGGACGATGCCGGCGTGGAACGGTTTTTTCCGGTGTATGCGGCAAGCGTCCACCGGCTCGGCACGCCGGTGTTCTCGCAGCGGTATTTCCGGATTTTGCGCGAGGTGTTTGGCGCCGATTGCGAGGTGATGACGGTGACCAAGGATGGCCGGCCCGTCAGCAGCGTGATGAGCTTTTATTTCCGCGACGAGGTGCTGCCCTATTACGGCGGCAGCACCGGGGAAGCGCGCGAGATGGCCGGCAACGATTTCATGTACTGGGAGCTGATGCGGCGCGCCTGCGAGCGCGGCTGCAAGGTGTTCGACTACGGCCGCAGCAAGCGCGGCAGCGGCTCGTTCGATTTCAAGAAAAACTGGGGCTTCGAGCCGCGCCCCCTGCATTACGAATACAAACTGTATCGGGCCAAGGGCGTGCCCGACCACAACCCGATGAGCCCGAAGTACCGGCTGTTCATCCGGCTGTGGCAAAAAATGCCGCTCGCCCTGGCCAACCTGATCGGACCGCATATAGTGAAGAATCTGGGGTGATCGAGGTTCGAGGAACAAGGGGCAAGGGACAAACAGGTAGCCCGGATGATTTGCCGGATTCAACCTAACGGTCATGGCGAATCGCCACCCCGAATCATGAAACGGCGTCTATTGTGGGTACGGCTCTTGTGCCCTTTAGGGCGCAGCCATACAGTCAGGCTGCACCCGCAAGGAGTGGCGGCAAGCTGCACTCCGACTTTCTATCGACTAAAGTCGATGAAAGATCGTATGTCCCCGCCGCGAGCGGCAGCCGACCCTCACCCTAACCCTAACCCTCTCCCAAAGGGAGAGAGTTGGAGAGAGGGCTGCTGCTCGCACGGGCGAGAAAGCCTGACCCACAGATCGCTCATCCTGTTTCGCGCAGAGGGAAACGGTCATGATTTCCCTCGCGCTTTTGCGGTTCAAAAGTTAAGGACACAGCCATGGAATATTTTTTCATCGTCTCGCCGGCGGACGCGATGGAGCGCCCCTCATGATGCAGGAACAAGCCGCCCTGGAGTCCGGCCGGGACTACGCGGTCGCCGCCAGCCGCGACTGGCTTTACGCGGGGGCTCTGGCGACGGGCGCGATCGTCTGGCTGCTGGCCTGGTACTGGCCGACGGCCTGGTCGATCGTCTCCATCTGGATGCGCTCCGAGACTTTCGCCCACGGTTTCCTGATTTTTCCCGTCAGCGCCTATCTGGTCTGGAGCCGGCGGCGCGAGCTGGCGGCGCTCACCCCGCAGCCGGACTACCGGGTGCTGCCGCTACTGGCGGCATTCGGCTTCAGCTGGATGCTGGCAAGTCTGGCCGGGGTGCTGATCGTGCAGCATTACAGCCTGGTGATCATGATTCCGCTACTGGTGTGGCTGGTTCTCGGCAGCGCGGTGGCGCGCGCCCTGGCTTTTCCACTCTTGTTCCTGCTGTTCGCCGTGCCGGTCGGCGAATTCCTGCTGCCGCCGCTGATGGCCTACACCGCCGATTTCACCGTGTTCGCACTGCAGCTGACCGGCATCCCGGTCTACCGGGACGGGCTGTTTTTCGCCATCCCGAGCGGGCAATGGTCGGTGATCGAGGCGTGCAGCGGCTTGCGCTACCTGATTTCGTCCGTCACGCTGGGCTGGCTCTACGCCTACCTGACCTACCGCAGTACCTGGCGGCGGGCGGTCTTCATCGCGCTGTCGATGGTCGTGCCGATCGTCGCCAACGGGCTGCGCGCCTACATGATCGTGATGATCGGGCATTTGAGCGGCATGAAGCTCGCCACCGGCGTCGATCATGTCATTTACGGCTGGGTATTTTTCAGCCTGGTCACCTTGCTGCTGTTCTGGTTCGGCTCATTCTGGCGCGAGCAGGCCGCCGAACCGGGCCGGAATGAACCGGGGCCGGCGTCCGCGGCCCGGTCCGCCGCGCCGGAGCGGATCGCCCTGGCCGCCCTGGCGGCCGGGGCGCTGGTGACGGTCTGGCCGCTCTACGCTTCTCGTCTGGAAAACGCCGGCCCGGCCCGGCCGCCGGTGCTGGAAGCGCCCGCCGGCAGCGGCGGGTGGCAAGCCGTATCCGCCAAAATGACCGACTGGACGCCGCATTTCGCCAACCCGCGCGCCGAGATCAACCAGGTCTACATCAAGGACGGGCGCCGGGTGGGGCTATACATCGGCTACTACAATTACCAGCACCAGGGCGCGGAGCTGATCAGTTCGGAGAACATGCTGGTTTCCTCGGGCAACAAGCTTTGGGCCAAGTCCGGCGAGAGCGCGCGCGACTTGCGGGCCGGCGGGCAGCGGATGGCCGCCGTCCAGACGCGGCTGCGCGGAACGCATGCCAATCTGCTGGCCTGGAACTGGTACTGGGTCGAGGGGCGGCGCACCGTCAATCCCTATTTCGGCAAGCTGCTGGAAGCGGTGGCCAAGCTGTTCGCCACCGGCGACGACGCCGCCGTCGTCATCCTCTACGCTCCCTACGAGGACCGGCCGGCCGATGCGGAAGCGCCGCTACGGGACTTCCTGGAACAGATGCTGCCGGCGGCGGAAAGGAGCCTGGATGCGGCAAACCGGGGTTGAACCTCTGTCTCGTGGTCATCATGCTGAAGCCCCCCAGCGTACAGGATGGGGTTTCGCCATGACTCCGCCCCTCCCCGGCCCTCCTCCAGTGGCGGGGGACGAAGTCTCGCTGCACGAGTTTCACGCCAGTGCGCCGGCACAGCCGCCTCTGATCGCGCACGTCATCTACAGCCTGGCCGTCGGCGGGCTGGAAAACGGGGTGGTGAACCTGATCAACCATATCCCCCAGGATCGCTTCCGTCACGCCGTCATCTGCCTTGCCGACTACTCCGATTTCAGCTTGCGCATCCGCCGCGACGACGTGCGGATCTTCGCCCTCGACAAGCCCGCCGGCAAGAATTTCGGCGTTCATGTCCGGCTCTGGCGCCTGTTGCGCCGGCTGCGGCCCGACATCGTCCACACCCGCAACCTGGCCGCGCTGGAAAGCCTGCTGCCGGCGGTCTTGGCCGGGGTGCCGGCGCGGGTGCACAGCGAACACGGCTGGGACATGTGCAACCTGGACGGCGGCAATCGCCGCCATCGCCTGCTGCGGCGCCTGTTCAGGCCGCTGGCCCAGCGCTACATCGCCCTGTCGCGGCATCTGGAGGCTTATTTGCGCGAGCAGGTCGCCGTGCCCCCCGAGCGGATCGCGCAAATCTACAACGGCGTGGATACCGCCCTGTTCCGTCCGGCCGGAGCCGAGCGCCCGCCGCTGCCGTGCCCCGGCTTCGACGGCCCCGGCCGCTTCGTCGTCGGCACCGTGGGCAGGATGCAGGCGGTCAAGGACCAGTTGACCCTGGTGCGCGCCTTCATCCAGCTTGTGCAAACCGTTCCGGACGCGCGTCGGGTATTGCGCCTGGCTGTCGTCGGCGACGGCCCGCTGCGGCAGGAAGCGCAGGCACTGCTAGGCCAGGCCGGGGCGCTGGATCTCGCCTGGCTGCCGGGCGATCGCGACGACATCCCCGCCCTGATGCGCGGCTTCGACCTGTTTGTCCTGCCGTCCCTGGCGGAAGGCATTTCCAACACCATACTCGAAGCCATGGCGAGCGGCTTGCCGGTGGTGGCGACCGACGTCGGCGGCAACCCGGAACTGGTGGAAAGCGGGCGCACCGGGCTGCTGGTGCCGCCCGGCGACCCGAACCGCATGGCGGATGCGATTCGCGCCTATCTCGGCGACCGCGGCGTCGGCGCGTTGCACGGCTGCGAGGCGCGCCGCGTGGTGGAACGGCGCTTCAGCATGGAGGCGATGGTGGCGGGGTACATGGAGGTTTACGAGAGGGCGTTGAGGGGGTGAGCGGTGAGGAGTGAGGCCGTCGGGTGTGGAGCGAAGCGGTCAGGCAGTGCTGAGAAGTTCGGCAAGATGGAGGTCGTTGGACCGCAGATGATCGATCCAGACGGGCGTGTCGATCAGGATCACTCCGCCGGCTCCCGGCGCCGCGGTATGTTTTCTATTTGGGGCTCCGTGCCCCCAAGCCGGATGAGGCGGCGGGCGCTCTCGCGCTCGATCAGGGCACGCAGAGCCTCTTTCAACAGATATCCTCGATCCTTGAGGCCGCTCAGGTTTTGCGCCTGGGACAGGAGTGCATCGTCGAGGGTGACAGTGGTTCGCATCTTTATGCTCCAAAAATTTCTGGTTTCTGAGTGAGGAATCCGATCGAAAACGCATCAAATGATGCAATTTTAGATGCGTTTCGGCAGGGTTGTCGATCTTGAGAATCGTCCGGGCGCCACGGGATCGCGCCTGGACTGGCCGTAGCACTTCCACTTTCGTAGATCCGAATCCGTCCTGTCGGCTCAGATGAAACGATCCGGGATGAACTATAGTGAGTTAGGCGAATCCTGCCGAGGGAGATGTCAAATGCACAAGAAGATGCCGCTCCTTGTCTTGTCTCTGCTAGCGGTGGCAACCATGGGTGCCACAATCTACAAATGGGTCGACGAGAAAGGTGTTACCCATTACTCGGAGGCAAAGCCACCCAAGGAAAAGGTGCAAGAGATTCAAGTTCAGCCCACGCCCCCTGCTGGTACCGAGAGCGGTAAGCCAGCAGCAAAGAGCTGGCAGGAGCAGGAATTGGAGTTCCTGAAACGCCACACGGAGCGTCAAGAGGCGGCGAAGAGACAAGAGGAGAAGGGCGAGGCAGCTAAGCGCGAAGCTTTGGTCCGAAAACAGAGATGTATTCTTGCCAGACAAAACTTACATACTCTGCAAATGGAGAGGGCCGTGTACTCGATCAACGAGAAAGGCGAGCGCGTTTTCTTGGACGATGAAGCGCGCGCTGCTGAAAGCCAAAGGATGAAAAAGGAAATCGAATCCTTTTGCGAAATGCAATGATCGCGTACTGCGCACGCCCATGCGGTGATGTTCCGCATGCCGCGGAAAAACTTTCCCTAATTACTCTCCCGCTCGCGGGAGGGAACGATCAATCGGGGGCAATCATGTGCGGAATCGTTGGCATTTTCGATACTTTGGCGAAGCGTGACATCGACGGCGCGCTGCTCGACCGGATGAACCAGTCTCAGCTTCATCGCGGTCCGGACGAGGGCGGGCTGCACTTTGAGCCGGGGCTGGGGCTGGGGCATCGGCGGCTGTCGATCATCGACCTCTCCTCCGGCCAGCAGCCGTTGTTCAACGAGGACGGCAGCGTGGTGGTGGTGTTCAACGGCGAGATCTACAACTTCCCCGACCTGATGCGTGAACTGGTAACGCTGGGGCACATCTTCCGCACCCGCTGCGACACCGAGGTCATCGTGCATGCCTGGGAGGAGTGGGGCGAGCGCTGCGTCGAGCGCTTCCGCGGCATGTTCGCCTTCGGCCTGTGGGACCGCAGGCGCGAAGTGCTGTTTCTCGCCCGCGACCGCCTGGGCGTGAAGCCGCTGCATTATGCCTGCCTGCCCGACGGCACGCTGATTTTCAGTTCCGAATTAAAGGCGTTGCTCGGCCATCCGGGGCTTGCCCGCGAGATCGATCCCTATGCGGTGGAAGACTATTTCGCCTACGGCTATGTCCCCGAGCCGCGCACCATCTTCAAGCGCGTGCAGAAACTGCCGCCCGGCCATACGCTCGCCGTCTGGCGCGGCAAGGCGTTCTCCCATCCGCGCGAGTACTGGGACGTGCCGTTCGCGGCCGGCGCGGAAATGACCGAGCAGGAAGCCGCCGACGAACTGGTCGTGCGCCTGCGCGAGGCGGTGAAAATCCGGCTGGTGGCGGAAGTGCCGCTGGGCGCCTTCCTTTCCGGCGGGGTGGATTCCAGCGCGGTGGTGGCGATGATGGCCGGCCTGTCCGACGAGCCGGTCAACACCTGCTCGATTTCCTTCGGCGATCCGGCGTTCAACGAATCGGCCCACGCCAAAACCGTGGCGGAGCGCTACCGGACCTGCCACCGCGTGGAGCAGGTGGAGCAGGACGATTTCGGCCTGGTGGACAGGCTGGCGTCGATGTACGACGAGCCCTACGCCGACAGTTCGGCCCTGCCCACCTACCGGGTGTGCGGGCTGGCGAAGAAGTCCGTCACGGTCGCCCTGTCGGGCGACGGCGGCGACGAGAATTTTGCCGGCTATCGCCGCTACCGCTGGCATCTGCACGAGGAGCGGATGCGCGCGCTGCTGCCGTTGCCGCTCAGAAAACCGCTGTTCGGCCTGCTCGGCAGCCTTTATCCCAAGGCCGACTGGGCGCCCAGGGTGCTGCGCGCCAAGGCCACGTTCGAGGCGCTCGCCCGCAATTCGGTGGAGGGCTATTTTCACGGCGTCTCGATCATGACCGACAGCCAGCGGCGGCGGCTGTTTTCTCCTGCCCTGCGCCGCGAATTGCAGGGGTACGGCGCGGTCGAGGTGCTGCACCGCCACGCCGCCCGCGCACCGACCGACGATCCGCTCTCGCTGGTGCAATACCTCGACCTGAAGACCTACCTGGCCGGCGACATCCTGACCAAGGTGGACCGCGCCAGCATGGCGCACGCGCTGGAAGTGCGCGTGCCGCTGCTCGATCATCCGCTGGTGGAATGGCTGTCCGGCCTGCCCAACCGGATGAAACTCAACGGCGGCGAGGGCAAATACCTGCTCAAGAAGTCGCTGCGGCCTTTCCTGCCGGACGACATCCTGTACCGGCCCAAGATGGGCTTCGCCGTGCCGCTGGCGTCCTGGTTCCGCGGCCCGCTGCGGCAGAAACTGGCGGATGCCGTGCTCGGGCCGGTGCTGGCCGATAGCGGCCTGTTCGACCGGGCGTACCTGCGCGAGATGGTGGAGCAGCACCAGTCCGGCCTGCGCGATTACAGCGCGCCGCTGTGGTCGCTGCTGATGTTCGAATCCTTCCTGCGCAACGTCATGGGCGAGGTAGCGCCGATGCGGGCGCGGGCGGCGGGAAGTTGACCAGGCTTGTAGCTTGTAGCGAAACCAGCGGCGAAGCCGCACAAAATCAGCTACCAGCTAAAAAGGCGTAAATGAACTGAGGTTTCCAGGATGAATCTTTCCGTAGTGGTACCCGTGTTCCGCTCGGCGGACATGCTGAGCGAACTCTATGGCCGGATCGTTGCGGCCGCCGAGCCGATCGACCCGAACTTCGAACTGGTGCTGGTGGAGGACGGCGGCGGCGACGGTTCGTGGCGGGTCATCCAGGAATTGGCCGGGCTGGACCGCCGCGTGCGCGGCCTTCAGCTCGCCCGCAATTACGGCCAGCACAACGCGCTGCTGTGCGGCATCCGCGCCGCGCGGGGCGAGGTGATCGTCACGCTGGACGACGACCTGCAGAATCCGCCGGAGGAGATTCCCCGGATGGTGGCCAAGCTGGCGGAAGGCTACGACGTGGTGTACGGCACACCGGGCGAGCAAACCCACGGCTTCCTGCGCGACCAGGCATCGCGCGTCACCAAGCTCGCGCTGCAAGGTGCGATGGGTGCCGAGACGGCACGGAAAGTCAGCCCGTTCCGCGCCTTTCACGCGCGGCTGCGGGACGCTTTCGAGGCCTACCGCAGCCCGGCCGTGAACATCGATGTCCTGCTCACCTGGGGCACCAGCCGCTTTGTCGCCCTGCACGTGCGCCAGGACCAGCGCGCCAACGGCGTGTCGGGCTACAACCTGCGCAAGCTGGTCAAACACGCCATCGACATGATGACCGGGTTCTCCGCGCTGCCGTTGCAGATGGCGAGCCTGCTGGGCCTCGCCTTCGGCTGCCTGGGCGTCCTGATCCTGGTCTACGTGGTCGCGCGCTACCTGATCGAGGGCAGCAGCGTGCCCGGCTTTTCTTTCCTGGCCTCGATCATCGCCATTTTTTCTGGGGTCCAGCTGTTTGCCCTGGGCGTCTTCGGCGAATACTTGGCGCGGATGCATTTCCGCTCGATGGAACGGCCGCCCTACGCGGTTTATCGCGGCACGGAGGAACCATGAACCCTTCACGCGCAAACCGTCCCACCGCGGGCCGCCTGGATACCGCCGGGCTGTTCCTGGAGTGGGCCGAGGCGCCCTGGGATACCGACCTGTTCGGCTTCCCGGTGCTGCAGATCGACCGCCTGGAAGTGCGCGGACCGGCCGCGAACGAGGACATGGCGGCATTCGAGCGGGCCAGGGACGATTCGGGCTGCGGATTCGTGAGCTGCCGCCTGGATCATGGCCGTCTGCGCGAATCCATGCTGCTCGAAGGGCGCGGCTTCCGGTTCATCGAAATGCTCTATCAGCCCGAACTCGACTTGCAAGCGGTCGCCGGGCCTGATGAGACCGGCCTCGCCGTGGTGCCGGCGGACGACGAAAACCTGCCGGCGGTGCTCGACATCGCCGGCAGCGCCTTCCGCAACGAGCGCTTTCACATGGACGCGAGGCTGGAGAGCGGATTGGGCGACCAGCGCTACCGCAACTGGGTCGTCGGCAGCCTGAGCCATCCTACCCAGCGGCTGCACGTGATCTGCGACGCGCGCCGGCCGGTAGGCTTCTTTGTCACGGAACACCTGCCCGACGGCACCTGCTACTGGCACCTCAACGCCATCGCTCCCGCGGCGCAGGGCAAGGGCTACGGCCGGCGCGCCTGGCTGACGATGCTGCACCGCGCGCGGGAGGAAGGGGCTCGGCGGGTGCGCACCAGCATCGTCGCGCGCAACCACCGGGTGCTCAATCTGTATGCCCGGCTCGGTTTCCGGTTCTCGCAGCCGCTGATGACCTTCCACTGGGTGCGCGGCTCATGATGGCCGCCCGCGCCCAGTTCATCCGCTACGCCGTGGTCGGGGCGGCCTCCAACCTGCTGCTGTATTGCGCGTACCTGGCCGCCACCGCGCTGGGCGTCGGCCATAAATCCGCGATGAGCGCCGTCTACCTGTTCGGCATTTTCCAGACTTTCCTGTTCAACAGGCGCTGGACCTTTACTCATCGCGGCCGCATCGACACCGCGCTGGCCCGTTACCTTGCCGCTTACGCGCTGGGCTACCTGTTCAACCTGGCCCTGCTGCTGGTGCTGGTGGATCGCTACGGGTTGCCGCATCGCCTGGTGCAGGGCGCGGCCATCGTGATCGTGGCCGCGCTGCTGTTTTTCGTGCAGCGCCACTGGGTGTTCGCCGAGGGCGACTCGCCTGCGCCCATGCCGCGCGCGGAGAGCCAGATATGAACCTAAAAACCTCAATTGAACCACGGAGATCACGGAGGCCACGGAGTAAAACAAAGCGTTCGAGAAATATCGGGCACTCACCCGGTGGGTGAAACGCAAGCCCAATGCAATGTCTTGATATTTCTCCGTGGCCTCCGTGTCCTCCGTGGTTAAACGCTTTTTTAGGATGAAGATTTGTCCGGCCTGTGCCACCGGTTTCGACGGTATGCGCTGGTCTTGCCCGGCGTGTGGATTCGCCATGACCGTTAGGGAGGGATTAGCTTGTCCACCACCATTCCATTCAACAAGCCCTACATGACCGGCAAGGAGCTCTGGTACATCGCGCAGGCCCACACCAACGGGCACCTCGCCGGCGACGGCGGCTTCACGCGGCTCAGCTCGGGCTGGCTGGAATCGCGCATCGGCGCGAACCGGGCGCTGCTGACCCATTCCTGCACGGCCGCCCTGGAAATGGCGGCCATCCTGGCGGATCTGAAGCCGGGAGACGAGGTGATCATGCCGTCCTACACCTTTGTTTCCACCGCCAACGCCTTCGCGCTGCGCGGTGCCGTACCGGTGTTCGTGGACATCCGGGCCGACACCTTGAACATCGACGAAACCCTGATCGAAGCCGCCATCACCGAAAAAACCAGGGCGATCGTGCCGGTGCACTACGCCGGCGTGGGCTGCGAGATGGACGCCATCATGGATATCGCGCGCCGCCACAACCTGCTGGTGATCGAAGACGCCGCCCAGGGCATCATGTCCAGCTACAAAGGCCGCCCGCTGGGGTCGATCGGCCACATGGGCTGCCTGTCCTTCCACGAGACCAAGAACATCATCTCGGGCGAGGGCGGGGCGCTGCTGATCAACGATCTCGCCCTGGTCGAACGGGCGGAAGTGATCCGGGAAAAAGGCACCAACCGCTCCAAATATTTTCGCGGCCAGGTGGACAAATACACGTGGGTCGATATGGGCTCGTCCTACCTGCCGTCCGAGCTCGTCGCGGCCTTCCTGTGGGCGCAGATGGAGGAGGCGGACAGCATCACGCGGCGGCGCCTGGACATCTGGGAGATTTACCACCAGTGGCTGGCGCAGTCCGAGCAGAACGGCCACGCGCGCCGACCCGTCGTTCCCGCCCATTGCAGGCACAACGCCCACATGTATTACCTGCTGCTGCCCGACCTCGACCGGCGCACGCGCTTCATCCGGCAGCTCAAGGAACTGGGCATCCAGACCGTGTTTCACTACGTGCCGCTCGACTCCGCCCCGCGCGGCCAGCAATGCGGCCGCGCCCACGGCGAGCTCACCCACACCCGCGCGCTATCCGACCGCCTGGTCCGTCTGCCCGTCTGGTGCGGGCTGGAGAGCGAGCAGCAGCGGGTGATCCAGGGCGTGATCGCCACGCTGGCCGGTTTTCAGTGAGCCATTTAAACCTAATGGTCATTGCGAATTGCCGTCCCGAATCATGAAACGGCGTCCGTTGAGGGTACGGCTTCTGTGGGTGCGGCTTCAGCCGTACAGTCAGGCTGCACCCGCAAGGGGTGTCCCCGCCGCGAGCGGCAGCAGAGCTGCTCGCACGGGCGAGAAAGCCCGACCCACAGATCCCACCCTGTTTCGCGAGTTTCACGCGTGTTCTCTGTGATCTCTGTGGCTTGAACTGCGGGTTTAAGGTTAAGTCTTCTCTCACCCGCGGGAGGGAGAAGTCATCGTGATTTTTAAAGATTGAAGGATTTTTCCGACACCATGACCAACACGCACACCATCAAATCCTGGCTCGCATTGACCGCCATCCTGCTTGCCGCGCTGGCGTTGCGCTGGGTGTTCTTTACCGGATATTTCGGTTCCGACGAGGTGACTTATACCAACCAGGCGCTGTTCGTCTCCCAGGGCGTCTGGAAGGCGTCCGACTATATCGGCTCGGTGCGGCTCGGCGTCAATTTGCCGGTGGGTCTGTTCATGCGCCTGTTCGGCAGGACGGAATTCGTCGCCAATCTCTGGTCCCTGCTTTGTTCCCTGGGGGAAATTGCCCTGGTGTTTCTCATCGCCCGCCGGTTCTGGGGGCTCCCCGCCGCGGTTGCCGGCGCGCTGCTGCTGGCGTTCGCGCCGCTGCACGCCCATCTCGCCGGGCGGCTGATGGCCGATGCGCCGTTGGCGTTTTTCATCACGCTGAGCTTCTATGCCCTGTTTCGCGGCGATCTCGACCAATCCCGGCGCTGGCATCTGGCGGCCGGATTGGCCGCCGGCGGCGTCTGGTGGGTCAAGTCGCACGTGGCGCTGGTCTACGTGCCGGTCTTCGCCATCCTTGCGCTGCGCGACGCGATCCGCGAAAAACGCCTCAATCCCAAATGGCTGGTCATGGGCGCCGGTTTTGCCGGTATGGTGGTTTTGAATTCCCTGGTGTTCTGGGCCATGCAGGGCGATTTCTGGCACCTGGTGCGGCTCACTGTGTCGGGCGCGTCGGAATACGTGCGGCAGGCCGGCTTGCGGACCGAACCCGGTTATTACCTGCACTATCTGTTCGTCGATGTGCGGCACACCTGGTTTCTCGGCCCCCTGGCACTGCTTGGCCTGGTTTTATGGGCGACGCGCGGCAGGTCCGACGACGGCCTGACGCGGGTCGCGATCTGGGGCATCGGGCTGGTCGGCATTTTCAGCCTGTTTTTCGTGTCGCTCTCTCCCCCGGCGTTCATCACCAAGCAGGTCAACTACATGACGATTTTTCTCGCCCCGCTGACCCTGCTGGGAGGCTACGCCCTGTCCAGGCTGCCGCGGACGGCGCTGTCCCTGGCCTTGGCTGCCGTGGTCATGGCCGGGGTGCTGGGCACCGCGTTCGAGCAGCAAGTGATCCGTTCCTTCGTCGCCAACAGCAAGTCCGCGCAGTCCTACGTCGCGAATATCCCCGGCCGGCCCGTCTACGGCATGACCAGCGCGCTGCGCTACGGCTATTACCTCAACCTGTTCGCGGCGGACCCGGACGGGGCGCCGCCCATTCGCGACCTGGCCCGGATCGACCATGACCGGATCGACCTGGCGCGAAACGGGCCGGATCGCCGGGGTTTCGTGGCCTATGCCGTGATCGACATGCAGACCGCCGACTGGGGCGGACACGCTCGTTACACCGCCCTCGCATCGCTGCCGGAATGCTGGCGGCGCATTGCCCGGCTCGAGCCGGTCGACCAGGGCGCGGGCGCCGCCGTCACCGCCGCCCTGATCCGGCTGGCGTCGGTCGTGCCGGGCGGCCAGGCGGCGCGGGCAAAGCTCGACGAACTCATCCATCCCCAACCCGCCTTCGTCTACGGCATTTCCGCGGCATGCATGGCTGGGAAAGCAATTAACCTATAAAAAAGGAGTTAACCGCGGAGGACGCAGAGGGCGCGGAGGAATTCAAAGGCTTGCGTTTCATTGGACACTCACTCATTGGGTACGCCAGCGACAATCCGCAATCATTTGTTTTTCCTCTGCGTCCTCCGCGTCCTCTGCGGTGAAATACGGTTTTTTGGATTAACTCAAAAAGCAGCCTGATTTAGCGACCAGCCTCAGCTGAAGGACGGATCGTGTCGAAACATTGCAACGTAGGAGCGGCCTCCCGGCCGCGATGCCGATGTTCGCGGCCGGGAGGCCGCTCCTACAGGTTCTGCTGAACATTGTGGCTAATCAGGAAAAGCGGTGATCTCCGTGGTTAAAAAATGAGGTTTTCAGGATGAAAAAAGACGCGATTAAACCGCAGAACCTGCGGGTCGGCCTGATCGGACCTGTGCCGCCGCCGGCCGGGGGCATGGCCAACCAGACGCGGCAGTTGAAGGAACTGCTGGAACGGGAGGGCGTGGCGGTGACCCTGGTCCCGGTCAATCCGCCGTATCGTCCGGCCTGGATCGGCGAAATCCGCGGGCTGCGCGCGGCATTTCGCATCATTCCCTATTTGGCGTCCCTATGGCGCTGCGCGGGCCAGGTGAGCCTGTTCCACGTCATGGCGAATTCCGGCTGGGCCTGGCACCTGTTCGCCGCCCCCGCGGTCTGGATCGCCCGCCTGAGAGGCATTCCCGCGATCGTGAATTATCGCGGCGGCGAGGCGCAGGCGTTCCTGGCGCGCTCGCGGCGCTGGGTGCTGCCGACGCTGCTCCGCGCGAGCGCCGTGGCCGTCCCGTCCGGCTTTCTGCGCGATGTCTTCGCGCCGTTCGGCGTGCGTGCGCGGGTGGTGCCGAACGTGGTGGATCTGGCGCGTTTTTGCCCGGCGGTGGTGCCGCCGGATGACGGCGCTCCGCGGGTCGTGGTGGCGCGCAATCTGGAGCCGATTTACGACGTCGCCACCGCCATCTGCGCTTTCGCATCGGTGCGGCGCGCCGTGCCCGGCGCCCGGATGACCATCGCCGGCAGCGGACCGGAACGACCCCGCCTGGAGACGCTGGCGCGCCAGCTCGGCATTGCCGAAGCGGTGGCGTTCGCCGGCCGGCAGGACCGCGACGGCATGGCCGAACTGTACCGATGCGCCTCGGTCATGGTGAATTCGAGCCTGGTGGACAACATGCCGAACTCGGTCCTGGAAGCGCTGGCCAGCGGCGTGCCGGTTGTCAGCACGCGGGTCGGCGGGGTGCCGTACCTGGTGGAAGACGGCGCGACCGCCCTGCTGGTGCCGCCGGGCGACGCCGATGCCCTGGCGGCGGCCGTGCTGCGGATGCTGCAGGAGCCGTCGCTGGCGGATTCCCTGCGCCAGGCCGGGCTGCGGGAAGTGCAGCAGTATGCGTGGCAGTCGGTTCGCCTCCGCTTGTTCGATTTGTACGCGGATGCGTTGGGGGCGGGAAGCGGTGAGCGGGGAGCGGGGAGCGGGGAGCGGGGAGCGGGGAGCGGGGAGCGGGGAGCAGGGTCAGAACTTGTAGGATGCGGTGAGGAACGAACCGCATCGTTCGCGATTCGATGCGGTTCGCTGCGCTCACCGCATCCTACGACGGGCGATGTAGGTGCGAATTCATTCGCACAAGACGGATACCCAAGCTTGTCCGGCGGCTCGCCGGAGCTCACCGCTCACCGTTTGCCCCCGCGTTCCCCGTGATCTATACATTAGATTGCCCAATCGTTTTAAGAGTGGAAGTGAATGTACGGACTGCATCCGGTGGACGATGCGAAAAGGGTGTTCCGGGCGGCGCTGACGAACCAGTTTGCCCGCCTGGCGCCGCGGCTGTATACCCGGCTGATCGGCCGGAAGGGGCGTGGCAGCGAGGAAAGCGCGGAGCAAACCGCCGCCCGTTTCCAGGAAAATTTCGACGAATATTTCGAGCAGCTGCAGGTGGCGCCGGACAGGATCGGCGCCTATCTCACCGGCAAGCGCGTGATCGAATACGGGCCGGGCGGCCTGCCCGGCGTCGCCCTGCTGATGGTCGCCCATGGCGCCGACCGGGTCACCTCGGTCAATCGCGCTCCGCTGGTTTTCGGATCGGAAAAAAACATCCAGGTGTTGCGCTGCCTGATGGACCGCCTCGAAGGGAAAGCGCAGGCGCGGGCGGCATCGTGCTTTCGCGTGTATGGCGATCCGGCTTCGGGGTTTTCCCGCCATCGCATCCGCTACCTGGTGCGCCGGCACGGCCTGTCCGGCCAGCTCGACGCGGCTGACCTGATCGTTTCGCGGGCGGTGCTGGAGCATGCCGAGCACCTGTCCGCCATTTTTGCCGATATGCGCCTGGCAATGCGCCCCGGCGCGGTCGCCGTGCATCAGGTCGATCTCGGAAGCTACGGCCTGCATCGGCGCAATCCTTTGGATTTCCTGACCTGGCCGGCGCACCTCTGGTCGAGGATGTACCGGCACCGGGGCATGCCCAACCGCTGGCGCATCGACCGCTATCGCCGCCACGCCGAGGAAAACGAGCTGAAAACGCTGCTGCTGCGGCCAACCGGACTCGCCGGCCCCCACCACGTCGAGGAGGTCCGCTCCCACCTGGCGGCGGAGTTCCAGTCGATTTCCGACGAGGACTTGTCCTGGCTGGGCTTTTGGCTGGTTTGTTTGAAGGCGTGAGGGGTGAGGATGTAGGTGCGAATTCATTCGCACAGTTCGTGCGAATGAATTCGCACCTACATCCCAAGGCATTCCGCGTTCGGTTCATGAGGTTTCCAGGATGAACGATTTCCGTTATGCAAGGATTGTTATGCGCATGCTCCATTTTCTCGATTGCTCGAACGGCGGCGTGCGTAAGGCCGCGGCAACGGGGGCGCAATGAGCGTGCAGGGGCCGAAAGTGGTGGCGTTCACCACCGTGTTTCCGCATTCCGGCCAGCCCGATGCCGGGCTGTTCGTGCGCGAGCGCGTGTTCCGCGTCGGGCAGGCGTTGCCGCTGACAGTGGTCGCGCCGGTGCCGTGGTTCGCGGGGCGGGGCCGCTGGTTCCGCAGCGTTCGGCCGGAGGCGCCGCCCGCTGAAAAGCAGGCGGGCTTCGACGTCCTCCACCCGCGCTTTCTTGCCCTGCCCGGTGTGTTCAAGCCGCTGAACGGGCTGTTCCTGGCGCTGTCGTGCTTCCTCGTCATGCTGCGGCTCAAGCGGCGCCTCGGGTTCGACGTGATCGACGCGCATTGCGCCTATCCGGACGGCTATGCCGCCGTGCTGCTCGGCAAATGGCTCGGCGTGCCGGCGACCGTCACCCTGTGCGGACCGGAGGCGGGGCTGGCGCGGAACGTGTTGCTCAGGAGCCAGATTCGCAGTGCCCTGGCGCGCGCCGCACGGGTCTTTGCCGTTTCCGATTCGCTCAGGCGACACGCGCTGTCGCTGGGAATCGACGCCGGCAAGATACGGGTGGTGGGAAACGGTGTTGACCTGGACAAATTCCATTCCCTGCCGCAGCGGTCGGCGCGCCGCCGCCTCGGGCTGCCGCCGGCGGCGCCGGTGCTGGTGTCGGTGGGCGGGTCGGCGGAGCGCAAGGGCTTCCGCCGCGTGATCGATTGCCTGGCCGAACTGCGGCGTGCGTACCCGGATTTGTGCTGCCTGGTCGTTGGCGGCGGGGCCGGCGAGGGCGACGGGGAGCAAAGGCTGCGGCGGCAGGCGGGGGCGCTTGGGCTGGGTGAGAGCGTGGTATTCCTGGGCGCACAGCCGCCCGAGGCGCTGAACACGATTTATTCGGCCGCCGACGTGTTCGTCCTCGCCACCCGCGACGAGGGCTGCGCCGGCGTGTTTCTCGAAGCGATGGCGTGTGGGCTGCCGGTGGTGACCATCCGCATTGGCGGCCACGCGGAATTGGTTTGCCGTCCGGAATTGGGGACGCTGGTGCCGTTCGGCGACAGCACGGCGCTCGGCCAGGCGATCGCGGACGCGCTGGGCAAAAACTGGGACCGCGGGGAAATCATGGCCTATGCCGCAGAGCATGCCTGGGACGAGCGCGTGGCTGTGCTGATCGAAGAATTCAGGTTGGTCGCCGCGGAGGGGCGTGGGCGCAAGATGTTGCGATTGGGGAAAAAGGCGGGCGTGACCCGCTGACGGCCCATTTGAACCACGGAGAGCACGGAGAACGGAGAACACGGAGCAAAACAAAGCATTTCGAGAAGTATTGGGCACTCACCCGACGAACACATGCACGATCCTGATTTGTTCTCTGTGATCTCCGTGTTCTCAGTGGTTAACCGCTTTTTTTTAGGATGAATTGAGGTTTTCAGGAAATGAATCCTATCGTGTTTTTGCCTTTTGCCGGCTATCCGGCCAATTATCCCCGGCCACGGCTGTCGATGCTGCCTTCGAGAAGCCGGTTTACCCGGCCTCGCGGCGCGGCTTTTCAGCCGTCGAGCGCATTTTTGGGCCAGGCGGATTTCTTCGTTTATGGGCGTTACGCCCTGGTAGAGGCGCTGGCAAGAGCGGGGGTCGGGCCGGGTACGGCGGTTCTGCTGCCCGCTTACCATTGCCGGTCGGTCGTCGAATCCGCGTTATATCGTGGGGCGGAGGTTCGGCTGTACGACGTGACCGCGAAACTGCAACCGGATTTCGACAGTGTCCGGGCGCTGGCTGCGGATGGAAAAGCAAGCGCGATGCTGCTTACGCACTACTTCGGTTTCCCCAACGCGCTGGCTGAATCGAGGCGATTTTGCACTGAACGGGGCATCGCGCTGATTGAGGACTGCGCACACGCTTTTTATGGCCGGGCCGACGGCCAAACCCTGGGAACGGTCGGCGACTTCGCGATCTCCAGCGCCTGGAAATTCCTGCCATTGCGGGATGGGGCGATGTTTTTGGACAACACTCAGCCCCGAGCCGGAAGCCGGCCCAACGTTCATGGCGAGTCGCCGCCCCGAATCATGAAACGGCGGCCCGCCGAATGGCGGCGCGAGATCAGGGCCATGGCCGGCGCGGTCAAGGCATGGCTGACGCGCTCTCCGGGCAAACCGGCCTTTCCGGCCATGGACTTCGTCGATCTGGCGGCCCGCGCGCGCGATATCGCGGGACGGCCGTTGCCGGAAAAGCAGTTGGACGACGCGCAGTTCGATTCCCGGCAGGTCGATGCCGCCGGCCTGCGCGTTTCGCGCTGGCTGACCGCTCACGCCCCGCATCATCGGGTCGCCGAGCGGCGCCGCGCCAATTATGGCAGGTGGCTGTCCGGGGTGGCCCGCATCCCCGGCGCCGAAGCCTTGTTTCCGGCCCTGCCGGAGGGGGTCGTGCCGTATGCATTTCCGCTGCTGACCGATGCCGGTGGCCTGGCTTTTCACGCCCTGAAACTGGCGGGCATACCCATCTGGCGCTGGGAGGATGTTGCCATGACGACCTGTGCGGTATCGCGGGGCTATCGCCTGCGGCTGCTGCAACTCCCCTGCCATCAGGACCTGACGGACGAGGAAATCGACTGGATGATCGATACGCTGCGCGGTGTGATGCCGCATTTGTTGGGATCGGAACGCGCATGACTTGGCATGTTTTTCCTGGGGGAGAGATAGAACGCCTGGCTCCGCAGTGGGATGCGCTGAACGTGCAAGGCGCGAATTCGCCGCTGCTGACCAGCCGCTTCCTGATGTCCGCGCTACGGGTTTTCGGCACGGGCCGGGAGCGGCTGGTGTGCCTGGGCGACCGGCACGCGCCGGATTGCATGGCCGTCGTGGTGGAGCGCAAGCGCGGCGTGTGGGAGACCTTCCAGCCGTCGCAGGCGCCGATCGGATTCTGGCTGATGCGCGCGGGGCTGGATGTGGCCGCCACGCTGCACGGCCTGATGCGGGCATTGCCCGGCCTGCCGCTGGTGGCGGGGATCACTCAGCAGGATCCCGAACTCCTGCCCAGGCCGGGCGATTCCGACCGGCTGTCCACCCTGGACTATATCGAGACCGCGCGAATTTTGCCCGAGGGCGGCTTTGACGCGTATTGGGATGCACGGGGAAAAAATCTGCGCCACAACATGCGCAAGGCGCGCAACAGGCTGGAGAGGGCGGGCCTGGCGTTGCGGCTGGATTGCATCACCGATCCCGCCCTAATGGGGCAGGCCATCGCCGACTATGGCCGCCTGGAAACCAGTGGCTGGAAGGCGAAAAACGGTACGGCGGTGAGCCCGGACAACAGCCAGGGACAATTTTATCTGGATTTGCTGGAAGCCCACTGCCGGGCCGGGCATGGGCGGATTTATCGGCTGATGTTCAACGACACGGTCGCGGCGATGGATTTGTGCGTGGACTGGGATGGCGTCATCGTCCTCCTGAAAACCGCTTACGACGAAGCTATGTCGGATTATTCGCCCGCCATGCTGATGCACCACGGCCTGTTCCAGTCAATTTTCGACTCCGGCGAATTCAGGCGCATCGAGTTCTACGGCAAGGTCCTGGAATGGCAAACGCGCTTTACCGAAGACAAGCGGACCATCTACCACCTGAACGCCTATCGCTGGGGGTGGGTAAAGCGGCTGTTGGCGAAGGATGCCCCTTTGGCCGCGGGCGCCGATTAAATCGCTCTTCGGCTGTAGGTGCGGATTCATTCGCACAAATTCGTTGATCGTGCGAATGAATCCGCACCTACGCGGCGGCAGCGATGTACTAACATGAAATGGGCCGTCCCCGGCGCGGCGAATGGAGGACTTCTTTTCACATGAACGGCACATTGCTGACGCGTTTTCTTTCCGGCGCGGTTTTTCCGCTGCACGAGGCCTTGAAGGGCCACGACAGCGTCGCCCGGCGGCGGGCGCTGGAGCGTAGCCAATGGTGGCCGGCGGACGAACTGGAGCGGCATCGTCTGGCGCGGCTGAAGGCGCTGCTCGCCCATGCGGGAAGGCACGTGCCTTATTACCGCCGCCTGTTCGCCGACATCGGCTTCGATCCGGCCGGGGTCGCCGGCCTGGCCGACTTGCGGCGCCTGCCGCTGTTGACCAAGGCGGACATCCGCGACAACGACCTCAAATCGGAGGCGGCGGGGCCGCTGAAGCGCTGCAATACCGGCGGCTCCAGTGGCGAGCCGCTGATTTTCCACATGGGCCGGGAGCGCATCAGCCACGACGTGGCCGCGAAATGGCGGGCGACGCGCTGGTGGGGCGTGGATATCGGCGACCCCGAGGTCGTCGTGTGGGGCTCGCCGATCGAACTCGGCGCGCAGG
>JAQTMN010000054.1 GCA_028714315.1 Sulfuricella sp.
TGATGGTGCGGCACGGGAACTCCTTGATTAACTGCGGATGTGCAAAGCGGGGTGGGTTCGCACCCGCCCCGCTCTTCAAGTTTTGAGGATTATACCGGATTAGCGACGCGCTATCAACGCGGCGGGCGTTGCCATGCCCGCCTCCCTCACCCAGTCCTCTTCGCGAGTTTTAGGTCAATCCAAGCACGTCCTGCATGTCGTACAGCCCCTTACCGCGCTGCGCCAGGAAGCGGGCGGCGCGCAGCGCGCCCAAGGCGAAAGTGGCGCGGCTGCTGGCCTTGTGGGTGATCTCCACGCGCTCGCCGGTGCCGGCGAAGAGCACGGTATGGTCGCCGACGATGTCGCCGCCGCGCACCGTGGCGAAGCCGATGGTGGAAGGGGAACGCTCGCCGGTGACGCCTTCGCGGCCGTACACAGCGCAATCGGCCAGGTCGCGGCCGAGCGCATCGGCCACCACCTCGCCCATCCTGAGCGCCGTGCCGGACGGGGCATCGACCTTATGGCGATGGTGCGCCTCGATCACTTCGATGTCGTAGCCCTCGTTCAGCACGCGCGCAGCCATGTCGAGCAGCTTGAGGCAAAGGTTGACGCCGACGCTCATGTTGGGCGCGAACACCACGCCGATATCGTGCCCGGCATCGGCGATCAGCGCCTTCTGCTCGGGAGTGAAGCCGGTGGTGCCGATGACGATGTTGACGCCGAGTTCGCGGCAGATTTTCAGATGATGCAGCGTCGCCTCGGGCCGGGTGAAATCGATCAGGGCATCGCAGCCCTTGAGCGCGAGGGCCGATTCCTCCCCGATCACGGTGCCGCACGGGGCGCCGTAAAGTTCTCCCGCATCCTTGCCGGCGAAGGGGCTGCCGACTCGATCCAGCGCCGCGGCGAGCCGCATGTCCGGCGCCTGCGCGACGGATTCGAGCAGGGCGCGCCCCATGCGTCCGGAACTGCCGGCAATGGCAATATTCAACATGCTCATTACAACCCCACCTTCTCCAACATTTTTCCGAAGAACCCTTTTTCCTCCTTCGCCGGCACATCCTCCGCCGCCTTGGCGGTCGCCTCGGTGGCGGGCGCGGGCGGTTCGACCGCCGCCTTCTTTTCCTCGCCGGGGCTGGCGGCCACCACGTCGCCTTCGACCCGCGCCAGCGCCTCCTGCTCGAAGAACAGCGTCAATTTGCGCTCTTCGATCAGCTTGCCGGCCCGCTGGTTGCGGTAGACATAATCCCAGCGGTTGGCGTGAAAGACGTCGGTGATCAGCGGCGTGCCCATGATGAAGCGCACCTGGGACTTGGTCATGCCCGGCTTGAGTTTCGCCACCATCTCCTGGGTGACGATATTCCCCTGGGGGATATCGATCTTGTAGGGGGTAATTTTCTCGACCACCGTATCCGTTACGGAACAGGCGGCGACAAACAGAATGGGCAAAACGACAAGCATGCGCAAAACGGGTTTCATAAAAATCCCGGAAGAAAACAATGGAATGAGGGGATTATAGCACCGGGAACCGCTGGAAAGCAGCCGGCAAACATTATATGATGGTTCGACAAACCATTTTAGGATCGACCCATGCGCGACTCGCAGGACCTGAAAAACGCCGGCCTCAAGGCCACCACGCCCCGTCTCAAAATCCTCAATCTGTTCGAGACCAGCGACGTTCGGCACCTCACCGCCGAGGACGTATATAAAATCCTGCTCGCCGACGGCGAGGACGTGGGCTTGGCCACGGTGTACCGGGTGCTGACCCAGTTCGAAGCAGCCGGCCTGCTGATCCGCCACCATTTCGAAGGCGACAGGGCGATCTTCGAACTCAACCAGGGCACTCACCACGACCACCTGGTCTGCATGCACTGCGGCAAGGTGGAAGAATTCTACGACCCCGACATCGAAAAGCGCCAGGAAAAAGTCGCCAAGGAACGCGGCTTCGCCGTGCGCGAGCACTCGCTCTACATCTTCGCCGACTGCGTCAAGCCGAACTGCCCCAACAAGACCTGATAGCTCGTGAGAAATTCACAACCCACCGCAAAGGCGCGAAGGCGCAAAGGATGCGCAAAAAGAAGTCTTTTTGATTTTACCCAGCTTTTCTTTGCTGCCCCTTTGCGCCTTTGCGGTGGGATTTCGTTTTTTTCACAGACTCTGAAATGAAACAATCCCTGCAAGCCGGCCTGACCCACGAATTCCAGTTCCGCGTCCCGGAAACCAAAACCGTGCCGCAGCTCTTTCCCGAGTCGGCGGAATTTCGGCAAATGCCGGAAGTGTTCGCCACCGGCTTCATGGTCGGGCTATGCGAATGGGCCTGCATCCTGGCGGTCAACCCGCACCTCGATTGGCCCGGCGAACAGACCGTCGGCACCCACGTCAACCTGAGCCATCTCGCCGCCACCCCGCCCGGGCTGACGGTCACCGTAAAAGTCCGGCTGGACAGGATCGAGGGGCGCAGGCTCACGTTCTCGGTCACGGCCGACGATGGGGTGGACGTGATCACCGAAGGCACGCACGAACGCTTCGTGATCGATGCCGCCAAATTCAACGCCAAGGTCGCCGCCAAGGGCTTGAATAGCGTGCGCCGGGCGCAATAAGCCTAGTAGTCAGCTAAGAGAAACGGCGGAATGCGCGAGTTGTTGTGGGTACGGCTCTTGTGCCCTTTAGGGCGCAACCGTACATGTCAGGCTGAAGCCTGACCCACGGATCACCTTAATCACGTTGACTAGCCACTAGCGCATTGCACCTGCAGAAGGTAGGCCGTGGTTGTAAAGCCGCTAAAGCGGCAACAACCACGCTCCGCCATCATGGTTTTGCGCCACCGGCCAAGCGCCCCTCTACCCACCGCCCCTCTCCGCTTTTCCTCCCCCTACTCAATCGGATCGCCATGACGTCGGTATCCAATATTTTAGTTGCGTTTTGTCAACCGCGAAACTAGAATTAGTGTTAACCCGCTTGGTCAAACACAATATATTGTGGATATATGTTTGAACAGGCTGTGGACAAGCTCTGGATAAAACCACCTAGGGCTCCCACGGGCTGCGGCGATTGTCAGCAACAATAATGGAGGAAAAACACCCTATGCAACTCTCTACCGATTCCGCTTCGCCCTCTTCCTTCCATACCCCGAGCGCCGGCTACGATATCGCCGCGGCGGGCCAGGAATCCCCCTATGCCCAGTACAAGATCATCCGTCGCAACGGCGCGGTGGTCGGCTTTGAGCCGGCCAAGATTTCCATCGCCCTGACCAAGGCGTTCATCGCCGTCAACGGCGGCCAGGGCGCTGCTTCGGCGCGGGTGCGCGAAGTCGTCGCCGCGCTGACCGAGGCCGTGGTATCCGCCCTGATGCGGCGTCAGCCCAATGGCGGCACGTTCCACATCGAGGACATCCAGGACCAGGTCGAACTCGCGCTGATGCGCTCGGGCGAGCATGACGTCGCCCGCTCCTACGTGCTCTACCGCGAGCAGCGCGCGCAGGAACGCGCCCGGCAGAAGCAGGAGCAGCCCGCCGCCCCGGCGCACGTAATCAGCGTCAGCGAGAACGGCCAGGTCCGGCCACTCGACATGGCGCACCTCGATGCCCTGCTGCAATCGGCCTGCGACGGCCTGGGTGCCGCCGTCAGCCCGCACGCAATTCTCGAGGGCACCCTGAAGAACCTGTACGACGGCGTGCCGGTCGAGGAAGTGGGCAAGTCCGCCATCCTCACCGCGCGCACCCTGATCGAGAAAGATCCGGCCTACAGCTTCGTTACCGCCCGCCTGCTGCTCGACACCATCCGCAAGGAAGTGCTGGACGAGGCCGCCAGCCAGGCCGACATGGCGACGCGCTACGCCGAATACTTCCCCGATTTCATCAAGCGCGGCATCGCAGCCGAGCGGCTCGACGAGCGCCTCGGCCAGTTCGATCTCGCGCGGCTGGGCGCGGCGCTTGAGGCCGGGCGCGATTTGCAGTTCGGCTACCTCGGCCTGCAAACCCTGTACGACCGCTATTTCCTGCATATCGACGAGCGCCGCATCGAGCTGCCGCAGGCGTTCTTCATGCGCGTGGCGATGGGCCTCGCGCTCAACGAAATCGACCGCGAAGCCCGCGCCATAGAGTTCTACAACGTGCTGTCCAGCTTCGATTTCATGAGCTCGACGCCGACCCTGTTCAACGCCGGCACGCGCCGCTCGCAGCTTTCTTCCTGCTATCTCACCACGGTGGGCGACGACCTCGACAGCATTTACGAAGCGATCAAGGAAAACGCGCTGCTGTCCAAATTCGCCGGTGGACTGGGCAACGACTGGACCCCGGTGCGCGCGCTGGGCAGCCATATCAAGGGCACCAACGGCAAATCGCAAGGCGTGGTGCCGTTCCTCAAGGTGGTCAACGATACCGCCGTGGCGGTGAACCAGGGCGGCAAGCGCAAGGGCGCCGTCTGCGCCTACCTGGAAAGCTGGCACCTCGACATCGAGGAGTTCATGGACCTGCGCAAGAACACCGGCGACGACCGCCGCCGCACCCACGATATGAACACCGCCAACTGGATTCCCGACCTGTTCATGAAGCGGGTGATGGAAGCCGGCGAATGGACGCTGTTTTCCCCTAACGACGTGCCCGACCTGCACGACAAGTTCGGCAAGGCGTTCGAGGAAGCCTACGTCGGCTACGAGGACAAGGCGGCGCGCGGCGAGCTCAAGCTGTTCAAGAAAATCCCGGCGCTGCAACTGTGGCGCAAGATGCTCACCATGCTGTTCGAAACCGGCCATCCCTGGATCACCTTCAAGGATCCGTGCAACATCCGCAGCCCGCAGCAGCACGTCGGCACCGTGCACAGCTCCAACCTGTGCACCGAGATCACGCTCAACACCAACGAGCACGAAATCGCGGTGTGCAACCTGGGCTCGGTGAACCTGGTGGCGCATCTCAAGGACGGCACCCTCGACCTGGCCAAGCTCCAGCGCACGGTTTCCACCGCGATGCGCATGCTGGACAACGTCATCGACATCAACTACTACGCCGTGGCCAAGGCGCGCAACGCCAACCTCAAGCACCGTCCGGTGGGCATGGGCATCATGGGCTTCCAGGATTGCCTGCAATCCCTGCGCGTGCCCTACGCCAGCCAGGACGCGGTCGAATTCGCCGACCGCAGCATGGAAGCGGTGGCCTACTACGCCTACCTCGCCTCCACCGAGCTGGCCGAAGAGCGCGGCCGCTACGCCACCTTCAACGGCAGCCTGTGGGATCGCGGCATCCTGCCGCACGAATCCAACGCCCTGGTGCGCGAGGCGCGCGGCGGCTACCTGGAGCTGGACGAATCCGCCACCCTGGACTGGGAAGCCCTGCGCGCGCGCATCAAGCAGTTCGGCATGCGCAACTCCAACTGCCTGGCGATCGCGCCCACCGCCACCATCGCCAACATCGTCGGGGTCTCCGCCAGCATCGAGCCGACTTACCAGAACCTGTACGTCAAATCCAACCTGTCGGGCGAGTTCACCGTGGTAAACCAGTATCTGGTGGAAGACCTCAAGGCCGCCAAGCTGTGGGACGAAGTGATGATCGCCGACCTCAAGTATTTCGACGGCACCCTGACCAAGATCGACCGCATTCCGCCCGCGCTGCGCCAGCTCTACGCCACCGCGTTCGAAGTCGATCCGAGCTGGCTGATCGAAGCCGCCGCGCGCCGCCAGAAGTGGATCGACCAGGCGCAAAGCCTCAACATCTACATCGGCCAGCCGTCCGGCAAGAAGCTCGACGAGACTTACCGGCTGGCCTGGCTGCGCGGCCTCAAAACCACCTATTACCTGCGCAGCCTGGGCGCCACCCACGCCGAAAAATCCACCTCCAAGGCCGGCGCGCTGAACGCCGTGCCGGTGGACGGCGGGATCGCGGCGGAGACCAAGTTCTGCTCGATCGACAACCCAGAATGCGAGGCATGCCAGTAATAAAGCTTAGGCCTGCACGAAAGCCCCTCTCCCGTAGGCGGGAGAGGGGTTGGGGTGAGGGACTTTGCGCACAGCCAACGTTGCCATGACGCAAACACCCTCATCCCCGGCCCTTCTCCCGCCTGCGGGAGAAGGGAGAAAAACCATGTAGCATGTAGAAGGAGAAAATACCCATGTTGAATTTCGAGGACGCCGTATCCACCAAGCCCGCCGCGCCAGCCGCGCCGGTTTCCGCCGCGCTGACCGGCATCGGCGACAACCGACGCATCAAGGCGGAGGACAAGCGCATCATCAACGGCCAGGCCGACGTCAACCAGCTCGTCCCGTTCAAGTACAACTGGGCGTGGCAGAAATACCTCGACGCCTGCGCCAACCACTGGATGCCGCAGGAAGTGAACATGAACCGCGACATCGCGCTGTGGAAGGACCCGAACGGCCTGACCGAGGACGAGCGCCGCATCGTCAAGCGCAACCTCGGCTTTTTCTCCACGGCGGATTCGCTGGCGGCCAACAACATTTCGCTCGGCACCTACCGCCACATCACCGCGCCGGAATGCCGCCAGTACCTGCTGCGCCAGGCGTTCGAGGAGGCTATCCACACCCACGCCTACCAGTACATCGTCGAATCGCTCGGCCTGGACGAGGGCGAAATCTTCAACATGTACCACGAGATTCCGTCGATCCGCGACAAGGACGAGTTCCTCATTCCGTTCATCGACACGCTGTGCGACACCAACTTCCACACCGGCACGCCGGAAGCCGACCAGAAGCTGCTGCGCTCGATCATCGTGTTCGCCTGCATCATGGAAGGCATCTTCTTCTACGTCGGCTTCGTGCAGATTCTGGCGCTGGGCCGCATGAACAAGATGGTGGGCGCGGCCGAGCAGTACCAGTACATCCTGCGCGACGAATCCATGCACCTGAATTTCGGCGTGGACCTGATCAACCAGATCAAGATGGAAAATCCGCACCTGTGGACGCCGGAATTCCGCACCGAAATCGCCGGCCTGCTGAAAACGGCGGTGGAACTCGAATACCGCTACGCTGAAGACACCATGCCGCGCGGCGTGCTGGGCCTCAACGCGCCGATGTTCAAGGAATACCTGCGCTTCATCGCCAACCGCCGCTGCCAGCAGATCGGACTGGATCAGCTATATCCGGGCGCAACCAACCCGTTCCCGTGGATGAGCGAGATGATCGACCTGAAGAAGGAAAAGAATTTCTTCGAGACGCGCGTCACCGAATATCAATCGGGCGGAGCACTGAGCTGGGATTGAGGATGGTAGGTCAGGCTTTCTCGCCCGTGCGAGCAGCTCTACTGCCGCTCGCGGCGGGGATACTCCTTGCGGGTGCAGCCTGTACGTTTGGGATTATGTGTGGGTCAGGCTTCAGCCTGACTTGTACGGCTACGCCCTAAAGGGCACAAGAGCCGTACCCACAGCCTAAAGCAGTTCCTTCGGCAGCGGGAAAACGATGTTTTCCCTCGCGCCGTCGATCTCCACCACCGCCGCCGGGCTGATTTCGCCGATCCGGCCGATCACTTCCCGCACCAGCACTTCCGGTGCGGAAGCCCCGGCGGTGACGCCGATCCTGTTCTTGCCGTCCAGCCATGCCGGATCGATCTGGCCGGCGTTGTCCACCATCCAGGCGTCCACTCCCATGTTGCGCGCGACTTCGCGCAGACGGTTGGAATTGGAGCTGTTGGGCGAGCCGACCACGATCACCAGATCGCACTGCCGCGCCAGCGTTTTCACCGCATCCTGCCGGTTCTGCGTGGCATAGCAGATGTCGTCTTTCTTCGGGCCGCTGATGCTGGGAAACCGCAGCTTCAGCGCGGCGATGACACGGCTGGCGTCGTCGATGGAGAGCGTGGTCTGCGTGACGTAGGCGAGATTGTTGCCGTCGGCGACATTCAGGCCGGCCACGTCCTCCGGTTTTTCCACCAGATGCATGCCGCCGTCGGCCTGGCCCATGGTGCCTTCCACCTCGGGGTGGCCGCGGTGGCCGATCATCACGACCTCCTTGCCCTGCGCATGCATCCGCGCCACTTCCAGATGCACCTTGGTCACCAGCGGGCAGGTGGCGTCGAACACCTTCAGCCCGCGCTCCGCCGCCTCCTGCCGCACCGCCTGCGAAACGCCGTGGGCGCTGAAGATCAGCGTGCTGCCGGACGGCACTTCGGCGAGGTCCTCGACGAAGATCGCGCCCTTCGCGCGCAGGCCGTCCACCACGAACTTGTTGTGGACGACCTCGTGGCGCACGTAGATCGGCGCGCCGAACAATTCAAGCGCGCGCTCCACGATCTCGATGGCGCGATCCACTCCGGCGCAAAAGCCGCGGGGGTTGGCGAGGAGGACTTGCATGATGGCTCCGGGTAAAAAAATCTTTGGCCGCGAAGAGGCACAAAAAGGCACAAAAAAAGCGAACTACGTCCCTGTGCCTTTATGTGATGGGTGTCGCTAAGGAAACGCTGAATAAGTCGTCATCCCCGCGAAGGCGGGGATCCAGGGTTTTGATTTGACTGGGTTCCCGCCTTCGCGGGAACGACGAAAAAGACTTGATCAGTATCTTTCTAATCCGAAGGTGCCAAAAAGACTTTTTTTGCGCCTTTTGCGCCTTTTCGCGGCCAACAGGGTTTGTTACATGATTTCCAGCATCTCGACTTCGAACCGCAGCGGGTAGTCGCACAGCGGATGGTTGAAATCCACCAGCGCGTCCTCCTCAGTTTTGTCGAGCACCACGCCCATCACGGTTTCGTTGTTGGGCAAGCTGAATTCGATCAGGTTGCCGACTTCGACCGGCGTTTCCTGCGGGAACATTTCCAGGTCGATGCGCTGGACCAGTTCCGGGTCGCTGAGGCCGAACGCCTGCTCCGGTTCGAGGTGAAACGTGCGCTCCTCGCCGGCTTCCAGCCCGACCAGGCATTTCTCCAGGTTTTCCGAAATCTCGCCCTCGCCCAGCACCAGGGTCACCGGCTCGTCCTCGGCCCAGGTGTCGAACAGCACGTCCCCTTCCGGGATGGTGATGCGGTAATGCACGCGCACCGTGTCGCCCGCGGCAGTTTTTCTACTCATGCTTGCTCCTGTTTTTTTAGGCTATCCCAGATCAGCAGGCCGGCTCCGGCCGTGATCGCCATGTCGGCGACGTTGAACGCCGGCCAGTGGTAAGCCTGGATGTAAAAATCCAGAAAATCGACCACATGGCCAAACTGGATGCGGTCGATCAGGTTGCCGAGCGCGCCGCCGAGAATCAGCGCGAGCGCCAGGCTGAACAATTTCTGCTCATGATGCCGGCGCAGCAGGGATACGATCACAATCGCCGCGACTCCGGCAACCGCGCTGAAAAAGCCGCGCTGCCAGCCCCCCGCCCCGGCCAGGAAGCTGAATGCCGCGCCGGCATTGTGAGCCAGGACCAGATTGAAGTAAGACGTCACCGGAATGACCTGGTAAAGCGCCAGCGACTGCGTCACCCACAGCTTGGTCAGCTGGTCGAGCACGATCACCACGGCGCTCACCGCCAGCCATTTCCACCATTTATTTCCTTGCGCGTCCAAAACAAAAAACCTTTCACCGCAAAGGCGCAAAGGCGCAAAGAAAACAAAACCCTGTCTTTGCGTGATCTTTGCGTCTTTGCGCCTTTGCGGTTAGAAAATCAGGCATATTCCCGCGCCTCGCCCTCGCCGTACAGATTGGCGGCGCAGCGCCCGCACAGGGTCGGGTGGTCGGCATGGGCGCCGACGTCGTCGCGATAGTGCCAGCAGCGCTCGCATTTTTCCCGTTCGCTCGGGCTTACCCGAATGCCCACTCCCGCCTCGCCCGCCACCGCCTCGGCATGATGGCCCTGGTGCAGCCGTGCCTGCGAGGTGATGAAGACAAAACGCAGATCGTCGCCGAACGAATCGAGCAAATCGAAAATTTCGCCGATGGCGTAAAGGTCCAGCTCGGCCGCCAGCGACGAGCCGATCCGCCCCGCCGCGCGCACTTCCTCCAGCTGTTTCTGCACGTCGGCGCGGACGCGGCGCAGCTGCGCCCAGCGCTCCTTGATCACGTCTTCTTCCGCCTGGCTTGGCAGCACGCCGTCCCAGGTATGCAGGAACACGCTGTCCTCGGCGCTTCCTGCCAGCACCTGCCACACTTCCTCGGCGGTGAACGACAGGATCGGCGCCATCAGCCGCACCAGGCTTTGGGTGAGATGATAGAGCGCGTTCTGCGCCGAGCGCCGCGCCGCCGAATCCGCGCCGGCCGTATAGAGGCGGTCTTTCAGGATATCCAGGTAGAAGCCGCCCAGATCCTCCGAGCAGAAGGCCTGTAATTTCTGCACCACGAAATGGAACTCGTATTTGGCATAATGTTCCTTGCATCCCGCCTCGAAATCGCGCGCCATGGCCAGCGCGTAGCGGTCGATTTCCAGCCATTGATCGACCGGCAGGGCATGCCCGACGGGGTCGAAATCGGCGATGTTGGCGAGCAGAAAGCGCAGCGTGTTGCGGATGCGGCGGTAGCCTTCCGTCACCCGCTTGAGGATTTCGTCGGAAATGGTCAGCTCGCCGGAGTAGTCGGTCGAAGCCACCCACAGGCGCAGGATGTCGGCGCCGAGGCTGTCCACCACTTTTTGCGGCGCGATCACGTTGCCCTTGGATTTGCTCATCTTGTGGCCGTTGCCGTCCACCACGAATCCATGCGTGAGCAGCGCCTTGTAGGGCGCGTGGCCGTCTACCGCGCAGCCGGTCAGCAGGCTGGACTGGAACCAGCCGCGGTGCTGGTCGGAGCCTTCCAGGTAGAGGTCGGCGGGGTGGGCCAGATAGTCGCGACGCTTCAGCACGCAGACATGGGTCGAGCCGGAATCGAACCAGACGTCGAGCGTATCGCTCACCTTCTTGTACGTCGCCGCCTCCTCGCCCAGCAATTCCGCCGCGTCCAGGCTGAACCAGGCCTCGATGCCCCGCTGCTCCACCCGCAGCGCCACCTGCTCCAGCAATTCGGCGGTGCGCGGATGCAGCGCGCCGGTCTCGCGATGCACGAACAGCGGCATCGGCACGCCCCAGTTGCGCTGGCGCGAAACGCACCAGTCCGGGCGGTTTTTGATCATCGCTTCGAGTCGGGCGCGGCCCCAGGAGGGGAAGAATTCGGTGGCGACAACGGCCTCTAGCGCGGCTTCACGCAATGTCTCGACCGCTGATGATTGTGGGTCAGGCTTCAGCCTGACATGTACGGCTGAAGCCGTACCCACAGACCCAACTCCCAGTGGGGGGGATTTTTCCATGCCGATGAACCACTGATGCGTGGCGCGGAAAATGATCGGCGTCTTGTGGCGCCAGCAGTGCGGGTAGCTGTGCTTGAGTTTTTCCTCGTGCAGCAGCGCGCCGCTGCCGGCCATGATCTCGACCACCGTCTTGTTGGCCGCCCAGATCGACTGGCCGCCGACCAGCGGCACGCTGGCGAAGAACTTGCCGTCGTCGCCCACCGGGCATTCCACCGGCAAATTGTACTTGCCGCCGACGGCATAGTCCTCCAGGCCGTGAGCCGGCGCGGTGTGCACCAGGCCGGTACCGGCATCGAGGGTGACATGCTCGCCGCAGATCACCGGCACGGTGCGGTCGTAGAACGGATGCCGCAGTTGCAGGTGTTCCAGCGCAAAGCCCTGCACCTGCCCGACCGTTTCGACCGCGTCGAAGCCGTAGCGCGAGAGGCAGGATTCCGCCAGATCGTGCGCCAGGATCAGGATGCCTTTCGGCGTCCGGATTAGGTCGTAGATGAAATCGGGATGCACGCTCACCGCCTGGTTGGCCGGCAGGGTCCACGGCGTGGTGGTCCAGATCACCGCAAAAACCGGTTCATGCAGGCCTTCGATACCGAGCGCCGCGACATCCTTCACTTCAAACGCCACATCGACCGCCGGCGAAGTCTTGTCCTCGTATTCCACCTCTGCCTCGGCTAGCGCGGAGCCGCAATCCACGCACCAATGCACCGGCTTTTGCCCCTGGTAGAGGTAGCCGTTGGCATGGATATGCCCGAGGGTGCGCATTATGTCGGCCTCGAACCTGAAATCCATGGTGAGGTAGGGATTGCCCCACTCGCCCAGCACGCCGAGGCGGACGAAGTCGGCCTTCTGCCGCTCGATCTGGGTTTTGGCGTAGTCGCGGCACAACTCGCGGAACTGCGCCGCCGGAATCGCCTTGCCGTGCTGCTTCTCGACTTGCAGCTCGATCGGCAGGCCGTGGCAATCCCAGCCCGGCACGTAAGGCGCGTCGAAGCCCGCCAGGGTCTTGCTCTTGACGATGATATCCTTGAGCACCTTGTTCACCGCGTGGCCGATGTGGATGTCGCCGTTGGCGTAGGGCGGACCATCATGCAGGATGAACTTGGGCCGGCCTTGCGCCGCAGCCCGGATCTTGTTGTAAAGCTGTTTTTCCTGCCAGCCCTTGAGCCAGCCCGGCTCGCGCTTGGCGAGGTCGCCGCGCATCGGGAAGGGAGTATCGGGGAGGTTCAGGGTATTTTTGTAGTCAGCCATTTATTATTCCAAAAAAGCAAAATTGTAACTACCAGGTCGGTTTTCTCCCTTCTCCCGCAGGCGGGAGAAGGGCCGGGGATGAGGGTGTTTGCGCCTTGACAAGCCTTGCCCAAGCTCAGAGTCCCTCACCCCAACCCCTCTCCCGCCCGCGGGAGAGGGGCTCACGCCGACGAAGCATGCTGTTCAGGCTTTTCTCTGGGTCTCTGGGTCTCTGGGTCTCTGCGCCTCAGCGGTTCAAAAAATATTGCTTCGCGTTTTCCACATCCGCCGCGATCTGCGCAGTCAATGCCTCGAGACTGGGGAATTTCATTTCGTCGCGCAGCTTGAGCAGGAAATCCACCCGCAGATGCTTGTTGTAGATGTCGCCTTCGAAATCGAACAGAAACACTTCCAGCGTGGCCTTGCCCTTGTCGTGTACCGTCGGCCGCACACCCAGGCTGGCCGCGCCTTGTAGCGGCTTGTCGCCGAGGCCGTGAACCTCGACCGCGAAAATGCCGGCCAGCGGCGGCTTGTTGTGCTTCATCTGGATGTTGGCGGTGGGAAAGCCGATTTTGCGGCCCAGACTCTCGCCGTGCACCACCTTGCCGCTGATGCTGTAATGGCGGCCGAGATAGCGCTCGGCCAAGGCCAGGTCGCTGTTCGCCAGCGCCTCCCGCACCAGCGTGCTGGAGACGCGCCGGCCCGCGACGGTCACGCTGTGCATCGCCTCCACCGCGAAACCGTAGCGGTTGCCGGCTTCCTGCAGCATGGAAAAATCGCCGGCACGTTTGGCGCCGAAGCGGAAGTCGTCGCCCACCAGCACCCAGCGCGCCCGCAGGCCTTCGGCCAGGATGCGGTCGATGAAGTTTTCCGCGCTGACCTGGGCGAAACGATGATTGAAGCGCAGGATGAACACCCGCTCCACGCCAGCCTTTTCGAACAGTTCCAGTTTTTCGCGCAGGTTGGACAGCCGCGCCGGAGCCTGCTCGGGCGTGAAATACTCGCGCGGATGAGGCTCGAACGTCATCACGCACGGCGGCAACCCGAGCGCGCGCGCGGCCGTGGTCATCCGCTCCAGCATGGCCTGATGGCCGAGATGCACGCCGTCGAAATTGCCGATGGTCAGCGCCACCGGGGTGTGGTCTGCGGGGATTCCGCGGTAGATCAGCATATTGTTGGAAAATTGGGAATTTTACGTAATTTCAGCGGCTTGGTCCAGCAGACCCCGCTGGGTGGCGAATCACGCCACTATCAAGCCGAGTGCAGCCAATCAATCAGTTTGCCGGTAGCCCGTTCGTAAAGCGTCTCCGGCGACAAGTCGAAGCCGCAATCCCAAGTCAGGGTAGGCCAGGCATCCAGATGAAATTGCTTGAATTTCTCCACATCGCGCAGCGGCTCCGCGGCCCTGTATTTGTAAATAAAATCCCGCAAATCCACTGCGCCGGATTCGCCGGTGTTAAATCTGAGCCACACCCGATAGCCATCCAGATAGCACGCCTCTTGAATGTTCACAATCATCGCCGCCTCCTCAAACCAATGGTTGAATCTTGTGAAACTCCTTTGTTTCCCACATCTCCAGCAATTCGTCGCGATGAATTTCCGCCCATTCTTCCACCAGGCCGCGAACTTTCGCCGGCAGATGCCCATCGGAAATATTGAGTGTCCGAATGTTCACCACAGCTGCAAATTCATTGTACTTGACATGAAAATGCGGCGGATTGTGCTCGTCGAAATACATAAAAATGATGATGCCGAGAAAACGGCTGATTTCAGGCATGAACGCTCCCTCAAAATATCTTCATGGCGCATCACTTCGCGCCGTGCTTGATGAAATCCTTCAGTTTCACGCCGAGCAGGGTCAGCGCGACGAAATAGGCGCCCGCGCCGGCCGCCACGGTCCAGCCCAGATGCAGCGCGCGGGAGGCGATGCCGCCCTTGAGCCATACTTCTTCCGCGCCCATGGCGAACCACAGGGCCACCCCCATTACCGCCAGCGCCACCGCCACGCGCGCGAAAAAAACCGGCCATCCCGGCTGCGGCCGATAAATGCCGTGCCGGCGCAGGTGGTATAGCAGCAGGCTGGCATTGACGCACGCGCCGAGGCCGATGGACAAGGCCAGGCCGGCATGTTTGAGTTGCCAGATGAAAGCGAGGTTCATCAATTGCGTGGCGAACAGGGTAAACAAGGCGATCTTGACCGGCGTCTTGATGTTCTGCCGCGCATAGAAGCCGGGCGCCAGCACCTTCACCATGATCAGGCCGAGCAAGCCCAGGCTGTAAGCCATCAGCGCTTCGCGCGTCATCCACAGATCGTTGAGGCTGAACTTGCCGTAATAGAACAGCGTGGAAATCAGCGGCACCGCCAGAATCGCCAGCGCCAGCGCAGCAGGCAGCGCCAGCAGCAGGGTCAGGCGCAGTCCCCAGTCGAGCAGGCGGGAATATTCTTCGGGCGACTCGTCGGCATAGTGCTTGGCCAGGCTGGGCAGAAGGATAGTGCCGAGCGCCACGCCCAGGATGGCGGTGGGAAACTCCATCAGGCGGTCGGCGTAATACAGCCAGGACACGCTGCCGGTGACGAGAAAGGAAGCGAAAATGGTGTTGATCAACAGGCTGATCTGGCCGATGGAGACGCCGAACACGGCCGGCCCCATCTGGCGCAGGACGCGCCACACGCCCTCGTCGTCAAATTTCAGGCGAAAGCGCGGCAGCAGGCCGAGCTTCGCCAGATGGGGAAACTGGAAGCCAAGCTGGAGCACGCCGCCAAGCACGACCGCGATCCCAAGCGCCAGCACAGGCGGATCGAAATACGGCGCCAGCCAGAGCGCGCAGCCGATGAAGGAAAGATTGAGCAGCACCGGGGTGAAAGCCGGCACGGAAAATTTGCTGTAGGTATTGAGAATGCCGCCGGCAAGCGACACCAGCGAGATGAAGAAAATATAGGGGAACATCATGCGCAGCAACTGCACCGTCAGCCCGAATTTGTCCGGCGTGGCCGAAAAGCCCGGCGCGCTGACGTAGATCACCGCCGGCGCGGCAAGCATCCCGACCAACGTGACGATGGCGAGGATCAGCGCCAGCAGCGACGCGACGTGATCCACCAGCTCGCGGGTTTCGTCGTGGCCGCGCCGCGCTTTGTATTCAGCCAGGATCGGCACGAACGCCTGGGAAAACGCGCCCTCCGCGAACAGCCGGCGCAACAGGTTGGGAATCTTGAAGGCGACGAAGAACGCGTCGGTATAAGCCCCCGCGCCGAACACCCGGGCGATGATGGTGTCGCGCAGAAAACCCATGATCCGCGAGATCAGGGTCATGCTGCCGATGGCGGCCAGGGCCTTCAGTAAATTCATGGGTTGGAAGAACGCAAAAGCGGCTATGTTATAGCGTTTGCCGCCGCCTTTCCAGACGGGGAAATTGGGCTATCATTTATCAGTTGCCGCATTATCCTAACACCGCTATAATTAAACTTAGTCTAAATTAATGACTGGTTTTAATCTCACGTGCCAAAGGAGCCGACGATGGAACACAAACTACCCGACCTGCCCTACCCGAAAGATGGCCTGACCCCCTACATCTCCTCCGAGACGCTGGAATACCATCACGGCAAGCATCACCAGACCTACGTCACCAACCTGAACAACCTGATCAAGGGCACCGAGTTCGAAAATTCCACCCTGGAACAGATCGTCATGAAATCCTCCGGCGGCATCTTCAACAACGCCGCCCAGGTGTGGAACCACAGCTTCTACTGGAACTGCATGAAGCCGATGGGCGGCGGCGAACCGACCGGCGCGCTGGCCGACGCGATCAACCAGAAATTCGGCTCCTTCGCCACTTTCAAGGAAGAATTCGCCAAGTGCGCCATCGGCACCTTTGGCTCCGGCTGGGCCTGGCTGGTGAAGAATGCAGACGGCAGCGTCGAACTGATGAGCACCAGCAACGCCGCCACCCCGATGACCGCGGGCAAGAAAGCGCTGCTCACCTGCGACGTGTGGGAGCATGCCTACTACATCGACTACCGCAACCTGCGCGCAAAATACGTGGAAAACTTCTGGAATCTGGTGAACTGGAATTTTGCGGCGAAGAACTTCGCCGAATAAGCTAGCTCAGGGCATCTCGCCCAAATTTGGAAAGCCCTTGCCCGTAACAGGCAGGGCTTTTTTTCCGCATCATGTTCCCTTGCGGCGCTCCTGGGCATCATGCCTTATTCGGCGACATTCCGCTTACAGCCCAAAATCCGCCTTATTTCAGGTATTCTTGCATGGTTGCGTGGCGATATCGGCCGTCGGCACCGTGCCGCATGCCACAGGGGTGTCATTTGGCACACTCCCCGGCCTGCGCCCCTTTGATTTGATGCCATTTTTTTCAGGCGCGCCATTTGCTCTCATAAATCCATTTCCAAAACAGCCATGCGACCTGAAACATGAACAAAACACTCACCGGATTCGCCCTGGTCCTCGCCCTCATCCTGGCATGGGTCGCCTTCGCCCCGGGAACGTCCAGGTCACCGACCGCTCCGGCCGGCACGCCCAAAGGCGGCGACTTCACCCTGGCCTCATCCGATGGTGCCGTTTCGCTGCACGATTTCAGGGGCAAGGTCGTCCTGCTGTATTTCGGCTACACTTCCTGCCCCGACATCTGCCCGACTTCGCTGGGTTTCACCTCCCAGGCGCTGGCCTCGCTCGACAAAGCGGAACTGGAAAAAGTGCGGATGCTGTTCGTCACGGTCGATCCCCTGCGTGATACGCTGGACAAGCTCAAAACTTATACCGCCTATTTTCACCCCGCCATCGTCGGCCTGAGCGGCACGCCGCAGCAGATCGCCCAGGTCACAAAAAGCTACGGCGCCAGCTATGGCAGGCAGGAGACCGGGTCGGCAGGCGGCTACGTGGTGGACCACTCCGCCTTCACTTATGTCATTGCGCCCGACGGCAGCCTGTTCCAAACTCTCGATCACGGCACGCCGCCCGCGCAAGTGGTCGAAGCGATCCGCGCCGCGATGAAAAGAAAATAGCTGCGGAAAAGCACAAAAAGCGCAAAATAACCCGCTGTTTATTTGTGCTTTTTGTGCCTTTTCGCGGCCAATAAGTTTTATTTTTTAAAGGAGAAAAGCATGACCGCCAAATTCCGTTCCATCCGCCTCGCCGCCTGCGTCATCGCTGGCTTGATCGCCGCGCCCGCGCTAGCCGGTTCCGCCGCCGACAGCATTTCCGCCAGCGATCCATTCGTGCGCATGGTGCCGCCCGGCATGGCGACCAGCGGCGCTTTCATGCTGCTGAAAAACGCCGACGACAAAGATCATAAATTGATGAAGGCGGACAGCCCGGTCGCCAAGGCGGTGGAACTGCACACGCACACCAACGAAGGCGGGGTGATGAAGATGCGTCCGGTCAAGGATATCGAGATCAAGGCGAAAGGCGAAGCCACGCTCAAGCCCGGCGGCCTGCATGTCATGCTGATCGGCCTGAAGCAGGAACTGAAAGAAGGCGACAGCGTGCCGATCACGCTGACCTTCGAGGACGGCAGCAGCAAGAAAGTGGACGCGCCGGTGCGCAAGATCCAGACCGAGATGAAAATGCAGATGAAGCCGGGAATGCAAATGGACATGCACGACCATGAGCACATGCATATGAACTAGGAAACAATTTCATTTCCTTCCCCGGCCGGGGAAGGAATGCCGGCACTCTCCACCCGATGGAAGTGTATCGAAAATGTCACATCCCGATTTATCCGCGCTTTCCCTTGCCCATTCAGTTGGTTACAACTTCAACTAGCTTCGCCATATCAAGGGTGCAACATTCCCGTTACACCATCTTCCGCACAAATTGCCGCAACACATTGATTTATATATAAATAAATTGTGGCATAAAACATGCAACAGCATCCTCACCACGTTGGGACGTGAAAGGGGGAGACCATGGACACACCGCAGGAGTTGTTCGATTTTGACGAATGGATGGCGCTGGCCATGTCCGATCCGGCTGCATTCGAGGAACGGCGCAGGCGGGTGATCGAACAGGCCATCGCGAAAGCGCCGGAAGCCATGCAGCCCCGCTTGCGCGCCCTGCAATGGCGCATCGACATGGAACGCGACCGGGCGAGCAATCCGCTATCGGCCTGCATCCGGCTATGCAACATGATGTGGGCCATGGTTTACGGCGAAAACGGCCTGATGACGGCCATCGGCGAACTCACCGGCCGCGCGGAAAATCCGCGCCATTCGGCCGATATCGTCGCGTTCGAGCGGATCAAGCGGGTGTCGTAGGTCGGGCACCCGTGCCCGACAATGCGCCGATCAATCGCCATCCAGAATCATGAAACGGCGTCTGTTGTGGGTACGGCTCTTGTGCCCTTTAGGGCGCAGCCGTACAGTCAGGCTGAAGCCTGACCCACAGATCGCGCATCCGACTTCGCGAGTTTCGCGCTAATGCACGTTACCCATGCTTTCGTCTTGCGGCCGGCCGTTGGCGATTTCGCTGGGAGTCGCATCCCTGACCGACACTACGTTGACCACGAAGGTCACCGTCTGCCCGGACAGCGGGTGGTTGGCGTCGATAGTCAGCTTGCCGTTCTCGATCTTGGTGACGAGGAATTTCATCTTCTCGCCCTTGTCGTTTTCGAATTCCACCTCGGCGCCGATGCGGCGAAACTCGGGCGGCACGTTGTCGATATCGTCAGTAAACATCAGATCCGGCTGCGGCAGGCCGAATCCTTCACGCGGCGACAATACCACCTCGATTTTGTCACCGGCGACGCAGCCTTCCAGGGTTTTTTCGATCTTCTCGAACAAGCCGCTGTTGGCGCCATGAACGTAGCCGATCGGCATGTCGTACTGTTCGAACACCTCGCCGCGTTCATTCAGAATCACGTAAGTCACGTGCACCGCCTTGTTCCTGCCGATTTTCTGCTCAGCCATGAGAATTCCCGTTCAATACCCCGAAGGGCTCAATAAAAAAGCGCCCAGTATATGCGGCGAGCGGCAAGCGGTAAATGGTGAGCGGCGAGCGGGAAGCGGAGTGCTGTGCGGCTTCGCCGCAAATGATTTTGATTTTTCCGGCCACCGCTCACCGCTTCCCGCTCTCCTCACCCCTCACCTCACTGCCCCTTCGGCAGCACTTCCAGCGCCACGCGCAATTCGCGGCGAACCTGGTCCAGCGGCCATTCCAGCGTGAGGGTGACGGCCTGCATGATTTTCTCGAAGCCGGCCTCGGACTGCGACACGCTGAAGTGGGGGCGGCTGGAGAGGCGGGCCGGCGCGCTCGAAACCAGCTTCACCGCGCCGCCCAGCACGTCGTCCTGGAGCAGCAGTTCCTTCACCTGCTCCAGTTCCAGCGTCTGGCCGAAGCCGCCCGGCACATGGCCTTCGAAAATGAATCGCCCGGCGGGGCCGTCGCAACTCGGCATGGCGAGGTTGATTTCGGTGATGAAAGTGCCATACAGCTCCGCGCCGAAACGATAAGTCACTTCGAGGCCGTTCTCCAGCAAGCCCACCCGCTTTTCCACGCCGGAGCGGGCAAATGCGGGCGACTGATCGGACCCGGTTTCCAACTGGTAATCGAGCACCGGCTGCGGCGCGCCATCGTCCGGCCGGAGGCTGTCGAGGAACAGGCAGCGCGGACGGGTATCGGTAGCCAGGTCCTCCGGACAAATCTCGTGCTTGAAAGCAACCCGGTCATGGGCCGATGCGATGCCGGCGCTTTCCGGCAGGGTGATGCATTCCTCGCGCAGATGGATCTTGCGGTGATAGTGCTCGGTCTGGCGCATCAGGCTGTCGGCGAAATTGTGCTTGAGCGGGTAGCTGTCGAATTCGATCACGCCGGCATTGCCCTCCAGCCGCACCACCGCCTGCACGGCGGCGTTGCTCAGGAACAGTTCGTCGCGGCCGTCGAGGTCGCAGTCGAACCGGGTCTGCGCCGGGCGCGGCGCGGCCAAGTCGAGCAGCGCTTCCAGCTCGACGATGGCGTGGTACACCGCGCGCCGCAGATGGGGCAGATACAGCCCGCCGAACAGGCCGTGCCAATAGGCGTCGTTGGCCTGGGCGCGGTACAGCGCGTCGAGCATGGCGGGCTTGCGCTTGCTGGCGGGCAGCTGCTCCAGGCGCGCCGACAAGGCCAGCATGCGCTTGTGCATCCAGTTGGATTCGGGATAGCGCGACAGGAAGTTTTTCCACATGCCGCCGCGCAGGAACGCCTTCTCCCGCTCGAACCGCCCCTCCGCCTTGGCCCTGGCGACCAGGTCGGCATATCCGTTGGCGGCCGGCGCCGGCAGCGTCCACTCGTTCATTTCGCTGTAGGAAACGGTGGGCAGGTAGACCACGCCGCGCGTGCTGGCTGCGCCGTGGTAATCGCTAAAGCGGCGCGGACTGATTTTCGGCGAGGCCAGCACTTTTTCGATGAAGCTCACCAGCCAGCCTTTTTCGTAGACCCATTCGTAGGTCTCCGGCCAGATGCCGAATTTCTCGATGTCGTCGAAATACACCGCGCAGTCGCGCCCTTCGTCGGCCAGCCGCTCCAGGTAGGCCACGGCCTCGTCGGCGGGCGAGAACGGGAAGCGGTAGCGCAGCTCCTCCGAAATCGGGAACAGGTCGAGGCGGCGTCCGTCCTCCTCGGTGGTGTAGAAACCGTCCAGTTCCGCCGCGGTCTTGCCGGAGCAGAAGAAATGGTAGTCGTCCACCGTGACGTAGTGGATATGCGCATCGGCCAGGGCCGGCACCACCGTCGCCTCCCATACTCGCTCGGTCAGCCAGGCGCCTTCGGGCCGCTGCCCCAGCTTCTTTTCCAGCTTGTCGGACAGCCGCGCCACCTGGCCGACCCGGTCGCGGGAGGGAATCACCGCCAGCACCGGCTCGGTTTCGCCCGCGCCGAACAACTCGACCTGGCCGCGCTTCACCATCTCCTGCAGCAAGGCCATGTCCTCGGGATAGTGCAGCAGCAGCCAATCCAGCAGCCAGCCGGAAAAATGCACGGCGAACTGGAAATCCGGGAAGCGGTACAGAGTGTGGATGAACGGCCGGTAGCAGCGCAGATGCGCCTCTTCCAGCACCTCGGAAAAGTTGCCGACGGGCTGGTGGGCGTGAACGCCGAGCAGCAGGGAAATGGGTTTGGTCATTATTCGGTTTTTAAGATGTGGGGCGCAACCAAACGGGCATTGCGCCGGGTGAATGAAAATGGCGCAGGTGCAATGCGCTTCGCTTATTGCACCCTACCCACCTGATAACTGATCACCGACGACTCTCAAGATGCTCTTCTCATCGCCCCGCCCGCCTCGGGGTTGCCCCCGCCGTGGCTGATCGGCTTGCCGAGCTCTTCGGGCGCCGGCAGCTTCAACAGGCCGTACAGGTTCGCCAGGTTTTCGCGGTACAGTTTAT
>JAQTMN010000055.1 GCA_028714315.1 Sulfuricella sp.
CGCAGGAATCGCTGTTCATGTACGGCAACAGCCTGGGCTTTCTCGGCGGCTACCCCGCCACGCGGCACAGCGTCAGCTGCGCGGTGATCGCCGAAGACCAGGGCATGCAGCGCGACTACTGGTACAGTTCGCGCCGCGACGCGGCCGACCTGGAAAGCGCCGGGGCGGTCGGGCGCCGCGCCGGCGAGCGCACGGTGCGCCGGCTCAACGCGCGCAAGATCAAGACCACCGATTGCCCGGTGCTGCTCGAGGCGCCGGTCGCTTCCGGGCTGATCGGCCACCTGGTCGGCGCGATCAGCGGCGGCAGCCTGTACCGCAAGTCTTCGTTCCTGCTCGACAGCCTGGGCCAGGAAATCTTCGCGCCGTTCATCCAGATTCGCGAGCTGCCGCACATCCTCAAGGGGCTGGCGAGCAGCCCGTTCGACAACGAGGGCGTGGCGACGCGCGACCGTGATGTGATCAGGGACGGCGTGTTGCAGGGCTATTTCCTCGGCAGCTACTCGGCGCGCAAGCTGGGCATGGTTTCCACCGGCAACGCCGGCGGCAACCACAACCTGATCCTGGAAAGCACCGGCCAGGATTTCGCCGGCTTGCTGAAAGCGATGGGCAAGGGCCTGGTGGTGACGGAACTGCTCGGCCACGGCATCAATCCGGTGACCGGCGACTATTCGCGCGGCGCCGCCGGCTACTGGGTGGAAAACGGCGAAATCCAGTATCCGGTGGAAGAGATCACCATCGCCGGCAATCTCAAGGAAATGTTCAGGCAGATCGTCGCGGTCGGCACCGACATCCAGGTTCAGGGCTCGAAACAGTGCGGTTCGATCCTGATCGAGAAGATGACGGTCGCGGGCGAATAAATACGCTCAGCCGCCGATGAGGGACTTTGCGCATAGGTGACTTTGGCTGCGACGCAAATACCCTCATCCCCGGCCCTTCTCCCGCCTGCGGGAGAAGGGAGGAAATCGACCTGAGTAGTTAAGATAACAACAATTTCATAATCGCGGACAGATAACTGGAAATGATCACTCCGCTGTATCGGTGGATCGGAATGGGAGGCGTGCCGTCCCACGACAATCCGCGCGCCTATCTGTGGGAGCGCCGCCTGCATTGGCTGATGATCGGCGTGGCGCTGCTTTCCATCCCGGCCTTCCTGTTCGAATCCACCCACGCCTTCGTCACGCTGCGGCAGCTCGGCCTCACGCTGGACGCCTTCATTCTCGGCGCTTTCGTCCTCGAACTGCTGTGGATGCTGTGGGTGACGCACCAGCGCTCCCTCTATCTGCTGCGCAACTGGCTCGATTTGTTGATCATCGTCGCCGCCGCCGCCAGCTTGACCGGCTGGGAGGGCGAGTGGATCCCGCTGGCGCGGCTGCTGCGGGTGACCATGGTGCTGCTGTTCCTGGTGCGCATCCTGGGCTCGCTGCGCAACCTGTTCTCGCCCACCGCCATGCCTTACGTGCTGGGACTTGGCGCGGTGACGATGGCGATTGCCGGCGCGGGTTTCTATTGGCTCGAGCCCACCGTCGAATCCTACGGCGAGGGCCTGTGGCTGGCCTTCACCAGCGGCGCGACGGTGGGCTACGGCGACTTCGTGCCGACCACCACCGCTTCGCGCCTTTTCGCGGCGTTGATGGTGTTGGTTGGCTATGCCATTCTGTCGATGGTGACGGCGAGCATCGCGGCGTTCTTCGTCGGCGAGGATGAAAAACACCTGCGCCGCGAGATTCATCACGATATCAAGGCGCTGCGCGAGGAAGTGGCCCAGCTGAAAGGCTTGCTGGAAGCGCAGCGGCGGCCTGGCGGCGGAAGCGATCCGGACAAGAGCTAGCGTGAAACTCACGAAACAGGATGCGCGATCTGTGGGTCAGGCTTCAGCCTGACTGTACGGCTGAAGCCGTACCCACAACGGACGCCGTTTCATGATTCGGGGGCGGCAATTCGCCATGGCCGTTAGCTCGGACGTTTCGCCCTTGCCGATCCGGCGATCCGCCTTACGCCATGCAGCGTCGAAAAGGTCATTTCCGCCAGCAGCGCCGTGAACTCGCCGTATATTTCCCCCTCGGCTGCCCGCGTCGCGGCGTAGAGCTGCCCCCATAACCCCTTCGGGCCGATGGGGCGCGCTTCGATGTAGGCGCGCTCCAGATAGGTCTGCACCGCCCACCGCGGCAGGGCCGCGATGCCGCGGCGCGAGGCCACCAGCTGCAGGATGGCGGCGGTCAGTTCCGCCGTGCGCCGCGGCGGATTCACCCCGGCTGGCTTCAACACCCTTCGCACCAGATCCAGCATCCGGTCCGGCACGGGATAGGTGATCAGCGTCTCCTGCCCGAAATCCCGCGCGGCGAGGTACGGCCTTGCCGCCAGCGCATGGCCGCGCGCGGTGAGCGCCACCATCTCGTAGGCGAACAGCGGGTGGTAGGCAATCCCCGCCTGGCGCTTCGCTTCCGAAACGATCACCACGTCCGCCTGGAGTTCCGTCAGCAGCGTCAGCGGCTCGGCGTGAAACCCCGGCACCAAGTCCTGTTCCACTTCGGGATGGCGTTCGCGGTAGGCGTCCATGGCGGGCATCAGCCAGTCGTAGCAGGTGTGGCATTCCACCGCGATGCGCAGCTCGCGTGCCGGCGGCGCGGCTTTCAGGCGGGCGATGGTCTGCCGCGCTGCCTCCACTTCGGGCAGCATCCTCCTGGCAAGCTCCAGCAGCTTTTCGCCGGCCGCGGTCAATTTCAGCGGACGCTGCCGGCGCTCGAAAAGCGGCGTCTCCAGGTAATCCTCCAGCATCGCGAGCTGGTGGGAGAGCGCCGATTGCGTCAGGTGCAGCCGGCCGGCGGCGCGGGTCACGCTGCCCGTTTCCGCCAGCGCGGCGATGGTCTTCAGGTGGCGCAGTTCAATCATGAATATAATTCATTATAAAGTGATAAACATGCGTTTGAATCATACATGAAAAACCCTGATCATGGCTGAACTTGACTGATTTGAATTGGGGAGAAAAATCATGACCATCGTTCATACACTGGGTTTTCCGCGCATGGGCGCGCAGCGGGAGCTGAAGTTCGCGCTGGAGCGGTATTGGCGCGGAGAGATCGCCGCCGACGAACTGGAGGCCGCGGGCCGCGATTTGCGGGCGCGGCATTGGGCGCTGCAACGGCGCGCGGGGCTCGACTTCGTGACGGTGGGCGATTTCGCCTTCTACGATCACGTGGCGAGTCACATCCAGTTGCTCGGCTGCGAACCGGCGCGCTTCGATTTTTCCGGGCAGGAGCCGGAACTTGACCGCTATTTCACCATGGCGCGCGGCACCGCGGGCGAGGTCGCCTCCTGCGGCTGCGGCCAGGCCCACGGCGCGGTCGGCAAGCCGGCGCTGGAAATGACCAAGTGGTTCGACACCAACTACCATTACCTGGTCCCCGAGTTCACCCCGGAGACCTCCTTCCGGGTGGCTTCCGGGCGCCTGTTCGGAGAAGTGGCCGAGGCCAGGGCGCTCGGCCACCCGGTCAAGGCCGTGCTGCCGGGGCCGCTTACTTTCCTGTGGCTGGGCAAGGAAAAAACCGCTTTCGACCGCCTGTCCCTGCTGGATAAGTTGCTGCCGGCGTACGTCGAAATCCTGGTCCGGCTAAAGGATTCGGGTGTCGAATGGGTGCAGATGGACGAGCCCATCCTCGGCCTCGACCTGCCCGCCGCCTGGAAAAAAGCCTTCGAGGCGGCCTATTGGCGGCTCGCCCAGAGCGGCGCGAAACTGCTGCTCGCGACTTATTTTTCCGCGCTGGAGGAGAATCTGCGCATGGCCTGCCAGCTTCCGGTGGCGGGATTGCACGTGGATGCGGTGCGCGCGCCGCAGGAACTGGTCGGCGCCGCCGACTGGCTGCCCGCCCACAAGATGCTCTCGGTCGGCATCGTGGACGGGCGCAACGTCTGGCGGACGGACCCGGATGCCGCGCTGGCGATGCTGCGGCCGATCCGCGAAAAAAGGGCCGGCAACCTGTGGCTGGCGCCCTCGTGTTCGCTGTTGCACGCTCCGGTGAGTCTGGAAGCCGAAGTCGGGCTGGATGCGGAGCTGAAATCCTGGCTTGCTTTCGCCGTGGAAAAGCTGGGCGAATTGGACTTGCTCAAACGCGCGCTGGATCAGGGCGAGGCCGGCGTGGCGGCGGAGCTGGCCGTCGCGCGGGAGGCGCTCGCCGCGCGGCGGGCCAGCGACCGCGTGCGCAATCCCCGCGTCGCCGACCGCGCCGCCCAATTGCCCGCCGACGCGGACCGGCGCAGCGCGCCATTCCCGGTGCGCCGGTCGAAACAGCGGGCGAGATTCGACCTGCCGCGCTTTCCGACCACCACCATCGGCTCGTTCCCGCAAACGCCCGGCATTCGCGCCGCGCGCGCCGCCTTCAAGCGCGGCGAAATGGGCGAGGCCGAATATCGCCGCCACATGGGCGCCGAGATCGCCTTCGCGGTGAAGAAGCAGGAGGAGCTCGGCCTCGACGTGCTGGTGCACGGCGAGCCGGAGCGCAACGACATGGTGGAGTATTTCGGCGAGCGGCTTGCCGGTTTCGCCTTTACCGAAAACGGCTGGGTGCAGTCCTACGGCTCCCGCTGCGTTAAGCCGCCCATCATCTACGGCGACGTGTCGCGCCCGGCGCCGATGACCGTGGAGTGGGCCGTCCATGCCCAGAGCCTTACGGCCAGGCCGATGAAAGGGATGCTGACCGGCCCGGTCACCATCCTGCAATGGTCCTTCGTGCGCGACGACCAGCCGCGCTCCGACACCGCGCTGCAAATCGCGCTCGCCATCCGCGACGAAGCGGTGGGCCTGGAAAAGGCCGGCATCGGCATCATCCAGATCGACGAGCCGGCCATCCGCGAGGGCCTGCCCTTGCGGCGCGCGCAGTGGCGGGCCTATCTCGACTGGGCCACCCGCGCCTTCCGCGTCTCCGCGTCGGGCGTCGCGGATGCCACGCAAATCCACACCCATATGTGCTATGCCGAATTCAACGACATCCTGCCGGACATCGCGGCGATGGACGCCGACGTCATCACCATCGAGACCAGCCGCTCGGACATGGAGCTGCTGCGCGGCTTCGGCGAATTCGACTATCCCAACGAGATCGGGCCGGGCGTGTACGATATCCATTCTCCGCGCGTGCCCACGGTGGAGGAAATGGCGGCGCTGCTGAAAAAAGCCGCGGCGGTCATCCCGGCCGAAAATCTCTGGGTCAACCCGGATTGCGGACTCAAGACCCGCGCCTGGCCGGAAACGGAAGCGGCGCTGGCGAACATGGTCGAGGCGGCGAGGCGGGCGCGGTCGTCGCCGGAGTTGTAATGATGGAAAACCCCGATTACGCAGCAAAAGGAGCCGGTGTCGTGTTAAAATTACTATTTTGCTTATTTGAAAGAGGCCGTTATGTTCAGCGCTGACCAGACCATTGCCAAGTTCGATCCCGAATTGTGGGGGGCGATGCAGGCCGAGACCCGACGCCAGGAAGACCACATCGAACTGATCGCCTCGGAAAACTATACCAGCCCGGCGGTGATGGAAGCGCAAGGCTCGGTGCTCACCAACAAATACGCCGAAGGCTATCCCGGCAAGCGCTATTACGGCGGCTGCGAATATGTCGATATCGCCGAGCAGCTGGCGATCGACCGGGTCAAGGCGCTGTTCGGCGCGGAATACGCCAACGTCCAGCCGCATTCCGGTTCCCAGGCCAATCAGGCGGTCTACATGTCCGTGCTGCAACCGGGCGACACCATCCTCGGCATGTCGCTGGCGCACGGCGGCCACCTCACCCACGGTGCCTCGGTCAACCTGTCCGGCAAGCTGTTCAAGGCGGTGACCTACGGCCTCAACCCGGAAACCGAAGCGATCGACTACGAGGAAGTGGAGCGCCTCGCCCACGAGCACAAGCCGAAAATGATCGTGGCCGGCGCTTCCGCGTATTCGCTCAGGATCGACTGGAAGCATTTCCGCAAGATCGCCGACAGCGTCGGCGCCTATCTGTTCGTCGATATGGCCCACTACGCCGGCCTGATCGCGGCGGGAGTCTACCCCAGCCCGGTCGGCATCGCCGATTTCGTCACCAGCACTACCCACAAGACGCTGCGCGGTCCGCGCGGCGGCATCATCCTGTCGTCCGCCCAGCACGAGAAGGCACTCAATTCGGCGATTTTCCCCAGCATCCAGGGCGGCCCGCTGATGCACGTGATCGCCGCCAAGGCGGTGGCGTTCAAGGAAGCGGCGTCGAAGGAATTCAAGCTGTATCAGGAGCAGGTGATCGAAAACGCCATCGTGATGGCCAAGGTGCTGCAGGAGCGCGGCCTGCGCATCGTTTCCGGCCGCACCGAATCGCACGTGTTCCTGGTGGACCTGCGCCCCAAGAACCTCACCGGCAAGGAAGCCGAAGCGGCGCTGGGTCTGGCTCACATCACCTGCAACAAGAATTCGATCCCGAACGATCCGCAAAAGCCCTTCGTCACCAGCGGCATCCGCCTCGGCACGCCGGCGATGACCACCCGCGGCTTCAAGGAAATCGAAGCCGAGCACCTCGCCAACCTGATCGCCGACGTGCTCGACAACCCGACCGACGAAGCCGTCATCAGCCGCGTCGCGAACGAGGCGAAGGCGATGTGCGCGAAGTTTCCGGTTTACGGGAGATAGCTTGTAGCGGGTAGCTAAAGCGAGTGCGTCGCCAGCTACCGGTTACCAGCTACCAGCTATGAAATGCCCCTTCTGCGGCTCGACCGACACCCAGGTCATCGATTCCCGTGTCAACGAGGAAGGGGACAGCATACGCCGCCGCCGCCGCTGCGCCGCCTGCGACAAGCGCTTCACCACCTACGAGACGGCCGAGCTGCGCATGCCGCAAGTGGTCAAGCAGAACGGCAACCGCGAAGAATTCGACCGCGCCAAGGTGCGCACCAGCTTCATGCGCGCGCTGCACAAGCGCCCGGTGCCGACCGAGTACGTGGACGCGGCGATCGAGCGCATCGCGCAGAAGGTGCTTTCGCTGGGCGAGCGCGAAGTGCCGTCGCGCCAGGTTGGGGAAATGGTGATGCACGAGCTGTACAAGCTCGACAAGGTGGCCTATATCCGCTTTGCATCGGTCTACCGCAGTTTCAAGGATGTGGACGATTTCCGGGACGTGATCAGGGACATCGATAAATAAGGAATTTCGGGTTTGTCGAACTCCGAACCCGGAACCTTCAAAACTCAATAATCAAATTGAACGCCGCCGACTACGAATACATGGCCCAGGCCCTGCGCCTCGCCGAAAAAGGCTTGTACACCACCAGCCCCAACCCGCGCGTCGGCTGCGTGATCGTGCGCGACGGCCAAGTGGTGGGCGCCGGCTGGCATGAGCGGGCCGGCGAGCCGCATGCCGAAATCCACGCGCTCAAGCAGGCCGGCGAGCTGGCGCGGGGCGCCACCGCCTACGTCACGCTCGAACCGTGCAGCCACCACGGCCGCACGCCGCCTTGCGCCGAAGCGCTGATCGCGGCGCAAGTGGCGCGGGTGGTGGTGGCGATGGTGGATCCCAACCCGCTGGTGGCGGGCGAAGGCCTGGCCCAGCTCCAGCAAGCCGGCATTCTGACCGATCTTGGCCTGCTCGAACGCGAGGCGCGCGAACTCAATATCGGCTTCGTCTACCGCATGACATGCGGACGGCCGTGGCTGCGGCTGAAAGTCGCCGCCAGCCTGGACGGCAAGACCGCCCTCAACAACGGCGTCAGCCAGTGGATCACCGGCGCCGACGCGAGGCGCGACGCGCACCGCCTGCGCGCCCGCTCCTGCGCGGTGCTGACCGGCATCGGCACGGTGCTGGCGGACGACCCGATGCTCAATGTGCGCGATGTGGAAACCCCGCGCCAGCCGTTGCGGGTGGTGGTGGACAGCCGCTTGCGGATGCCGCCCACGGCGAAGATGCTGACCGCCGGTGAAACCCTGGTGGTCACCGCCAGCGACGACCAGTCCAGGATCGAAAATCTGCGCCAGGCCGGCGCCCAGGTGCTGGCGCTGCCGGCGGCGGGGGGACAGGTCGATCTTGCACGGATGCTGGACGAGCTGGGCAAGCGCGGCATCAACGAAATCACGGTGGAAGCCGGACGCGGCCTCAGCGGCGCGCTGGTGCGGCAGGGCCTGGTGGACGAGTTCGTCTTTTACCTCGCGCCGCTGCTGCTGGGCGACGCGGCGCGCGGCATGTTCGACCTGCCCGAACTGAGCGCGATGGAAGGGCGGCGCGAACTGCGCATCGCCGATGTGACGATGGTAGGGCGCGATCTGCGGGTGCGCGCGCTGCCGGTGGAATGACCGAGTGATCCAGGATCGATAGCCGCAAAAAGGCACAAAAAGCGCAAAATGTAGTATTGGCCGTCGCCGAGTTTTTTTGTGCCTTTTGTGCCTTTTCGCGGCCATGATTTTTGGGGTTGGGGTGAGGGGTTTTGCGCTTGGGCAACGCTTACTGGGATGCATGCACCCTCATCCCCGGCCCTTCTCCCGCACGCGGGAGAAGGGAGAAAGACGACCCGATCTTACTTCTCCCCCTCTCGGTGAGGAGTCAGGTCTGCCGGGATATGCGCTTTTTGTGCCTTTTCGCGGCCATGATTTTTTTTGAGGACAAGCAATGTTTACCGGAATCATCGAAGCCGTAGGCCACATCCGCCAAGTCGAGCAGCGCGACGGCGGCGTGCGCCTGACCGTGGAGTCGGACAAGCTGGATTTCAGCGATGTCGCCGTCGGCGACAGCATCGCCGCTAACGGCGTCTGCCTCACCGTGATCGAACTGGCCGGCAACGCCTATGTCGTGGACGTGTCGCAGGAAACGCTGAGCTGCACCGTGGGGCTGGATGCGCCGGGCGAAGTCAACCTGGAAAAGGCGATGCGCCTGTCCGACCGGCTCGGCGGCCACCTGGTCAGCGGCCATGTGGACGGCGTCGGCGAAGTGGAGAAATTCGAGCCGGTGGGCGAGAGCCATCTGTTGTCGATCCGCGCGCCGCAAGGGCTTTCCCGCTATATCGCGCCGAAAGGCTCGATCACCGTCAACGGCGTCAGCCTGACAGTGAATGAAGTGCGCGACGGCACGTTCGGCATCAACCTCATCCCCCACACCGTGGAAGTGACCACGCTCAAGCACCTCAAGCCGGGTTCGAAGGTCAACCTGGAAGTGGATTTGCTGGCGCGCTACGTGGACCGGTTGTTGCACCCCCAATGACAACTTGAACCGCCGATGTGTTTCGGCGGTAAATAATGGAGGATACAAATAATGACAATAAGCCCAACCCAGGAAATCATCGCCGAATTCAAGGCCGGCAGAATGGTCGTTCTGGTGGACGAGGAAGACCGCGAGAACGAGGGCGACCTGGTGCTGGCGGCTGAGTTCGTCACGCCGGAGGCGATCAATTTCATGGCCAAGCATGGCCGCGGCCTGGTCTGCCTGACGCTGACCGAGGAACGCTGCCGCCAGCTCGACCTGCCGCTGATGGTGTCGGCCAACAAGCTCGCCCTGGGCACCAATTTCACCGTCTCGATCGAGGCGGCGGAAGGCGTCACCACCGGCATTTCCGCGGCGGACCGCGCCAAGACCATCCTGGCGGCGGTGAAAAAAGACGCCAAGGCCAGCGACATCGTCCAGCCGGGCCACATTTTCCCGCTCAAGGCGCAGAAGGGCGGCGTCCTGGTGCGTGCCGGGCATACCGAGGCGGGCTGCGACCTGGCGGCGTTGGCCGGACTGGAGCCGGCGGCGGTGATCTGCGAAATCCTCAAGGAAGACGGCGAGATGGCGCGCCTGCCCGACCTGCTCGAATACGCCAAGCATCACAATCTCAAGATCGGCACCATCGCCGACCTGATCCATTACCGCAGCCAGACGGAAAGCCTGGTGGAGCGGGTGTCCGAGCGCAAGGTCTCCACCTGCCACGGCGAGTTCACCCTGATCGCCTACCTGGACAAAACCGCCAACGAAGTCCATCTCGCCCTGGTGAAGGGCGACATCAAGCCGGGCGAGGAAACTTTGGTGCGCGTGCACGAGCCGCTGTCGGCGCTGGATTTCCTCGACACCGCCAGTCTGGAGCACTCCTTCAGCGTGCACCAGGCGATGAAGACCATTGCCGAGGCCGAGCGCGGCGTGATCATCCTGCTGCGCCGCGCGGAAACTACCGCGGAACTGCTCGAACGGGTGCAGCGCACCCAGCCCAAGCCGCCGGCCAAGGTGGATTTGCGCAACTACGGCATTGGCGCCCAGATCCTGCGTGACCTGAACGTCACCAAGATGCGTCTCCTCGCCACTCCGCGCAAGATGCCGAGCATGACCGGCTTCGACCTGGAAGTGACGGGATATGTGGAGCCTGGGAAGCGGTGAATGGTGAGCGGGAAGCGGGAAAAACCGAATCGCTGCGGCGCAGCCTTACCCCGCCAAAAACTGACGACTGAAAACTGACGACTGAAAGCTGAAAGAATACCCATGGAAAAATGCAGCAACTACGTGGAAATCGAGAAAAACTTGTCGGGCGCGGGGCTGCGCATCGGCATTGCGATGAGCCGCTTCAATATCGACGTGTGCGAGGGGCTGCTGTCCGCCTGCACCTGCACGCTGCAAAAGCACGGCGTGGCCGACGGCGATGTGGTGCTGGCGACGGTGCCGGGCGCGCTTGAGATTCCCACCGTTTTGCAGAAGATGGCGAAAAGCGGCAAGTTCGACGCGCTGATCGCGCTTGGCGCGGTGATCCGCGGCGAAACCTACCACTTCGAACTGGTCTCCAACGAGTCCGGCAACGGCGTGACTCGCGTCGCGCTGGATTCCGGGCTGCCGATCGCCAACGCCATCCTGACCACCGAAGACGACGACCAGGCCCTGGTGCGGATGTCGGAGAAGGGCTCGGAAGCGGCCCTGGTCGCCATCGAGATGGCCAACCTGCTGAAGCGGCTATGAGCGCAAAATCCGACAGGGCGCCGAAAAAGAGCCGGCGCAAGGCGCGCGAATTCGCGGTGCAGGGTTTATATCAGTGGACCCTGACCGGCGACGACGCGGGCACCATCCTGCGCCAGCTGCGCGAGGAAAAGGAATTTCCCAAGATCGACGAGGAGCACCTCGCGGCACTGCTGCGCGGCGTGATCGGCGAGGCCGGGGAGCTGGACGCGCTGGTCGCGCCCTATCTGGATCGCGCCGTCGATGAGCTGAGCCCGGTGGAGCACGCGATCTTGCTGCTGGCGGCCTACGAAATGAGCCGCCACCTGGAAATCCCCTATCGCGTGGTGATCAACGAAGCGGTCGAACTGGCCAAGACCTACGGCGGCACCGATGGCCACCGCTTCGTCAACGGCGTGCTCGACAAGCTGGCGGCCAAGGTGCGGGAGGTGGAGATTCGGGGAGTGAGGAGTTAGAGGTGATAGGTAGGAGCGGCCTCCCGGCCGCGATACCGACTATCGCGGCCGGGAGGCCGCTCCTGCGGCCAATCTGACAAATGCCTTCCGAATTCGACCTGATCCGCCGTTTCTTTACCCGCCCCGTCCGCCACACGGTGCTCGGCATCGGCGATGACGCCGCCCTGATCCGGCCGACGCCGGGGACGGAGCTGGCGGTGTCCACCGACATGCTGGTGGCGGGCCGGCATTTCTTTCACGACGCCGATCCTTGCCTGCTCGGCCACAAGGCGCTGGCGGTGAACCTTTCCGACATGGCGGCGATGGGCGCCACCCCGCGCTGGGCGACGCTTTCGCTGGCGCTGCCCGAAGCCGATGAAGACTGGCTGCGGGCGTTCTCGCAGGGCTTTTTCGATATCGCCGGCCGCTACGGCGTGGACCTGATCGGTGGCGACACCACCCGCGGCCCGCTCAATATCTGCGTGCAGATCATGGGCGAAGTGTCCGCCGGCATGGCGCTGCGGCGCGGCGGGGCCAAGCCGGGCGATGAAATCTGGGTTTCCGGCCATCTCGGCGATGCGGCTTTGGCGCTGGCTCACCTGCAGCGGCGCATTTCGCTGAGCCCGCAACAGGCGGCGGCCTGCCTGCCCGCTTTGCATGCGCCTCACCCTCGCGTTGCGCTGGGCCAGGCGCTGATCGGTCTTGCCCATGGCGCGATCGATATTTCCGACGGCCTGCTCGCCGACCTCGCGCATATTCTCGACGCCTCCGGCGTGGCGGCGGACCTCGAGTACTCCGCCCTGCCCGTGTCGGCGGCCCTGCGCGCCCACCTCGACGACGACGTCGCGCGCGCTTGCCTGTTGGCGGGGGGCGACGATTACGAGCTGTGCTTTACCGTGCCGGCGTCCCGTTGCGCGGAAGTGCTGGCCGTCTCGCGCCGGCTGGACCTGCCGCTGACGCCGATCGGCAGCGTTCGGGAGGGGAAGGGCCTGCGCCTGCTGGATGCGGCGGGAAAAGAGATGCCGATCGGAGCAACGGGCTTTGACCACTTTGCGGCCTGACTGGCGCTTTCTCCTGCGCCATCCGGCGCATTTCCTCGCTTTCGGCTTCGGCAGCGGGCTTTCCCCCGTCGCGCCCGGCACCGTCGGGACGCTGGTCGGGTTCCCCCTTTATTTCCTGCTGCGCGGCCTCGATCCGGTCGCCTATTTCGCCGTCGTCGGCGCGCTCTACGCGGCGGGCGTGTGGCTGTGCGATGTTGCCGGCAAGGCGGTGGGCGTCGCCGACCATGGCGGCATCGTGTGGGACGAGATCGTCGCGCTGCTGCTGATCCTGCCTTTCGCGCCGCCGACGCCGATGGGCTTCGCGGCGGCGTTTTTGCTGTTTCGCCTGTTCGATATCTGGAAGCCGTTCCCGATCCGCGTCATCGACCGGCGTACTACCGGCGGCTTCGGCGTGATGCTCGACGATTTGCTCGCGGCGGTTTACGCCATTGTTTGTTTACTGATATTGGTTCACTGGGGATGGTTGTGACGGAAGTGACGGACGACGCACTTTATCAACTGGCCGGGGAAACAGGGAAAGCCCTGCAGCAGCGCGGCATGATGCTCGCTACCGCCGAGTCCTGCACCGGCGGCTGGGTCGGCGAGGCGATCACCGCGGTGCCGGGCAGTTCCACCTGGTTCGACCGCGGCTTCATCACCTACACCAACCAATCCAAGCAGGACATGCTCGGGGTCGGCGCGGCGACGCTCGCGGCGCACGGCGCGGTGAGCGAAGCGACGGTACGGGAAATGGCGGCCGGCGCGCTGAAAAACAGCCGCGCCCAGGCCACGCTGGCGATCAGCGGCATCGCCGGCCCCGGCGGGGGCACGGCGGAAAAGCCGGTGGGCACGGTGTGGTTCGCCTGGGCCTTTGCCGATGGTACGGTGGCGAGCGAAACGCGGGTGTTTGACGGCGACCGCGTCGCCGTGCGGCGGCAGGCGGTGGAGCATGCGCTGCGGGGGCTGCTGGCCCGTCTGGCCAACTTGTAACTACTTCTGTGGCCGAATGAATTCGGCCCTACGGATTTTAGTTAAATGGCATTTATGCCGGCTTACCTGCGCGGCGCACTTGTGACATAATCGAGCAATTGCGAACAATTGATTTTTTAAGGGAAACACCATGGACGAAAACAGAAGCAAGGCGCTCGCGGCGGCTTTGGGCCAGATCGAAAAGCAGTTCGGCAAGGGCTCCATCATGCGCCTGGGCGACGGCGAAGTGGTCAAGGATATCCAGGTGGTTTCCACCGGCTCGCTCGGCCTGGACATCGCCCTTGGCGTCGGCGGCCTGCCGCGCGGCCGGGTGGTGGAAATCTACGGCCCGGAGTCTTCCGGCAAGACCACGCTGACGCTGCAAGTCATCGCGGAAATGCAGAAGCTGGGCGGCACCGCCGCGTTCATCGACGCGGAGCACGCGCTCGATCCGCAATATGCGCAGAAGCTCGGCGTCAACGTCGCCGACCTGCTGATTTCCCAGCCCGACACCGGCGAACAGGCACTGGAAATCGCCGACATGCTGGTGCGCTCCGGTTCGGTGGACATCGTGGTGGTGGACTCGGTGGCGGCCCTGACCCCGAAGGCTGAAATCGAAGGCGAGATGGGCGATTCCCACATGGGCCTGCAAGCCCGGCTGATGTCGCAGGCGTTGCGCAAGCTGACCGGCAACATCAAGCGCACCAACACCCTGGTGATCTTCATCAACCAGATCCGCATGAAAATCGGCGTCATGTTCGGCAACCCGGAAACCACCACCGGCGGCAACGCGCTCAAGTTCTACGCCTCTGTGCGCCTGGACATCCGCCGCACCGGATCGATCAAGAAGGGCGATGAAGTGATCGGCTCCGAGACCCGCGTCAAAGTGGTCAAGAACAAGGTCTCGCCGCCGTTCAAGCAGGCCGAATTCGACATTCTCTACGGCGATGGCATTTCGCGCGAGGGCGAAATCATCGAGCTGGGCGTGGCGCACAAATTCATCGAGAAATCCGGCGCCTGGTACAGCTACAAGGGCGAAAAGATCGGCCAGGGCAAGGATAATTCGCGTGAATACCTGAAAGAGCACAAGGACATCGCCGCCGAGATCGAAGGCAAGATCCGCGCCGCGGTGAGCGTGCGCGGCATGCCCGCCGTCGTCGATCCAGATACCGTGGATGCCTGATTCAAGTCGATTGAAGCGTCGCGAAGCGACACTTCGTCCCCCTCTCCTTTCGGGAGAGGGCAGGGGTGAGGGAGAGCGGCATGGCGGATAACGCCATGCCGCTTCGCGAGCACGCCCTGCGTTTTCTGGCGCGGCGCGAATACACGCGTGACGAGCTGGCGCGCAAGCTGGCGCCGTTAACCGAAGACGAAGCCGAAATCGCCGCGCTGCTGGAAGACTTCCAGCAGCGCGGCTGGCTTTCCGAGCAGCGTTTCGTCGAACAGACGGTGCATGCCCGCCAAGCCAAGTTCGGCGCCCGCCGCATCGCGCACGAGCTGAAGGAAAAAGGCATCAGCGCCGAGGCGATCGAGGCCGCCCTGCCGCAGCTGCGGGAAAGCGAGCTCGAAACCGCCCGCGCCGTGTGGCAAAAAAAATTCGGCCAGCCGCCGGAAGACGCCAGGGAACGCGCCCGGCAGATGCGCTTTTTGATGAGCCGGGGATTCGGCACGGAAACGATACGCAGGGTGATGCAAGGGAGCACGGAGGAAGAATAATGGTGCTTGACCTGTCGCCCGAACAGTTGCGCATCGCGCGCGAAATTCTGCAACGGCGGGTGCCGGATTTGCCGGTTTGGGCGTTTGGCTCGCGGGTGACGGGCAAGGCGCGGAAATACTCCGACCTGGATTTGGCGGTCGGCGGCGAAGAGCCCCTGCCCTTGGCCGTGCTCGCCGAGTTGGAGCACGATTTTTCCGAATCCGACCTGGTGTTCCGGGTGGATATCGTCGATTGGGCGAGCGCGGGTGAGGAATTCAAGGCGGCGGTGGCGGGTGAACTTTACCGCCTGTAGGAGCGGCCTCCTGGCCGCGATAGCCAAAATCGCGGCCGGGAGGCCGCTCCTACCTGTACAAAAATAATTACTCAGATTTTGGAGCGTTAAAAAGCAATGAAAAGCAGCGAAATCCGTAAACAATTCCTCGATTTCTTCGCCTCCAAGGGCCACACCGTCGTGCCTTCCAGCTCGCTGGTGCCGCGCGACGACCCCACGCTGCTGTTCACCAACGCCGGCATGAACCAGTTCAAGGACGTGTTCCTCGGCTTCGACAAGCGTCCCTACACCCGCGCCGCTTCCTCGCAGAAATGCGTGCGCGCCGGCGGCAAGCACAACGACCTGGAAAACGTCGGCTACACCGCCCGCCATCATACTTTCTTCGAGATGCTAGGCAACTTCAGCTTCGGCGACTACTTCAAGCGCGATGCCATCCAGTACGCGTGGGAACTCTTGACCGAAGTGTTCAAGCTGCCCAAGGACAAGCTCTACGTCACGGTCTACGCCGAGGACGACGAGGCCTACGACATCTGGACCAAAGAGATGGGCCTGGAAGCCGAGCGCGTGATCCGCATCGGCGACAACAAGGGCGCTCGCTATGCCTCCGACAATTTCTGGATGATGGGCGACACCGGTCCGTGCGGCCCCTGCACCGAGATTTTCTACGACCACGGTGCGCACATCCCGGGCGGCCTGCCGGGCACACCGGAGGAGGATGGCGACCGCTACATCGAAATTTGGAACAACGTGTTCATGCAGTTCAACCGCGACGAGGCCGGCGTCATGCATCCGCTGCCCAAGCCTTCGGTGGATACCGGCATGGGCCTGGAGCGCATTTCCGCCGTGCTGCAAGGCGTGCACGCCAACTACGAGATCGACCTGTTCCAGGCGCTGATCAAGGCCGCCGCCCGCGAGACGAATTGCAGCGACATGGATTCGCCTTCGCTGAAAGTGCTGGCCGACCACATCCGCGCCTGCTCATTCCTCATCGCCGACGGCATCATCCCCGGCAACGAGGGGCGCGGCTACGTGTTGCGCCGCATCATCCGCCGCGCCATCCGCCACGGCTACAAGCTGGGCGCCCGCGCCGCCTTCTTCCACAAGCTGGTGGCCGACCTCGCCGCCGAAATGGGCGATGCCTACCCGGAATTGAAAGAAAACCAGGTCCGCGTCACCGAGGTGCTGAAGCAGGAAGAAGAGCGTTTCTTCGCCACCATCGAGCACGGCATGGCGATCCTTGAGGCCGAGCTGGCCGAAATGGCCCGCAACGGCAACGCTGTTTTCAACGGCGAAACCGCATTCAAACTGCACGATACCTTCGGCTTCCCGCTCGATCTGACCCAGGACGTCTGCCGCGAGCACGGCGTGGCCGTCGATTCGGCGGCCTTCGACGCCGCCATGGCGCGGCAGAAGGAGCAGGCACGCGCCGCCGGCAAGTTCAAGATGGCCGCCAACCTGGAATACGAAGGCCCGGCCACGACTTTCCACGGCTACGAAAAGCTGGAAACCAAAGGCAACGTGCTCGCCCTGTACCGCGACGGCACGCCGGTCAACGAGCTGCAGGAAGGCGAAACCGGCGTGGTGGTGCTGGACGATACCCCGTTCTACGCCGAATCCGGCGGCCAGGCGGGCGACCGCGGCGTGTTGCAAAGCAGCCACGGCATCTTCGCGGTGGAAGACACCCAGAAAATCCAGGCCAGCGTGTTCGGCCACCACGGCGTGGTGCGCACCGGCAAAGTCAGCGTCGGCAACAGCGTCGCCGCCCGCGTGGACAAAGAGGCGCGCGCCCGCACCATGCGCAACCATTCGGCTACCCACCTGATGCACAAGGCCCTGCGCGAAGTGCTGGGCGCCCATGTGCAGCAGAAAGGCTCGCAGGTCGACGCCGACAAGACCCGCTTCGACTTCGCCCACAACGCACCGATTTCGGATGCGGACGTCCGCCGCGTGGAACAGATCGTCAACGCCGAAATCATCAATAATGCGGCTACCCAGACCCGCGTGGTGCCGATCGAAGAAGCCCAGAAGCTGGGCGCCATGGCCCTGTTCGGCGAGAAATACGGCGACGAGGTACGGGTGCTGGACATCGGCTCTTCGCGCGAATTGTGCGGAGGTACCCACGTCGCCCGCACCGGTGACATCGGCCTGTTCAAGATCGTCATGGAAAGCGGCGTCGCCGCCGGCGTGCGCCGCATCGAAGCGGTGACGGGAGATGCCGCGCTCAAGTTGGTGCAGGATCAGCTGGCCGTGCTGCACGATGCCGCCGCCATCTTCAAGGCCCCGGTGCAGGAATTGCCCGCCAAGATCGCCCAGGCGCTGGACAAGGCCAAGGCGGCGGAGCGCGAACTGTCCCAGCTCAAATCCAAGCTCGCCGGCAGCCAGAGCGACGACCTCGTCGCCCAGGCGCTGGTCGTGAACGGCGCCAAGGTGCTAGCCGCCGCGCTCGATGGCGCGGACGCCAAGACCCTGCGTGAAACCCTGGACAAGCTCAAGGACAAACTCAAGAGCGCCGCCATCGTCCTCGGCGCGGTCGCCGACGGCAAAGTCACCCTGATCGCCGGCGTCACGCCGGACTTGATCGCCAAGGTCAAGGCGGGCGACCTGGTCAACTTCGTCGCCCAGCAAGTCGGCGGCAAGGGCGGCGGCCGGCCGGACATGGCGCAGGCGGGCGGCACCGAGCCGGATAAACTGGCGGGAGCGCTGGCCGGGGTGGGGGATTGGGTGGCGGCGAAGCTGGCTTGAGGGCGTAGGGCGGATTAGGCCGAAGGCCGTAATCCGCCGGATGTGTGATGTCAGGCACCTCTACATCCGGCGCAATGCCTTTCGGTTATTGCGACGCGGGCTACGCGGTCAGGCTTTGCACCTGTTTTTAACCTGGGCAGTTTCAATCGCCTCGACTTCACCTTTATATTTGGCTACATCGCCCGCATGATCGCCGGACAATGCGCTAAACGGAACAAGCAATAAGAAGACGGTCACTGCATCGGTATTGGCTTTGGTATCCTGCATGGCGGAATACTTGGCTAGATTTGTCCGCGCATCGTCCATGTTCGTCGCTAGTTGAGCGCAATCGTTTTGTATGTATTTTTCATGCGAAACGTAGGATGCCGAGATTGATTCGGGGCGGTGGGCGCATCCAGCCATGACGGTGAACAATGCAAAAGCAAAAAACAATTTCTTCATAAATACTCCATAATTTGGATATGTTATTTTAGTGGGGTCAGAACAACGCCATAAGCGGTTGAACTCTGGTCGGGCGGTTCCAGCATGCCTGATGCATTGTAGGACAAAACATGTTCCTGTTGATATAGGGTTTTCCCTGATTATTGAAGGTCTCGGCTAGCGCGTAGCCCGGATGAAGCAACGCGGAATCCGGGATTGTTCGATGCTATGACCGTCCCGCATTCCGCTGCGCTTCATACGGGCTACAGTCGGCTGGTTACCGCATCCGGCCTGCTCGTGCCCGGCTTGGGGGTCGAACTCCAGCCATATCACGTCGCCCGCTTTGGGAACGTAGCCCTGGCGCAGTCACCAGGATTCCCGGTCCACGGGTTGACCGAAATCGACCGGGGCGTGGCGGTTCTAGTCGGTGATGCCCGCCAGGATGGCATCGAGGTCGAATGTTTTCTGGTTGACGGGTTCGATCACGACGCGCCCGTCTTCCATCCACCCGGACGTTGACGTGCTGGTCCAGCGTGAAGCGGGCTTCCTCCAATATTGGGGCGGGAATGCGCGCCGCGGCGCTGTTGCCCCATTTCTTTATAATCACTTCCATGATGCTTGCTCCATGTCGGCATGTTGATACAAAGCAAGCGTAGCCCGGATGAAGCAATGCGGAATCCGGGATCGTTCGACGCTATGACCGTCCCGCATTCCGCTGCGCTTCATACAGGCTACAATCGGCTGGTTACCGCATCCTGCGTTGCTTATTCCAACCCAATCAACGCCCCGATCTTTCCCCGTGCCTCGGCCATTTCGTTCGGCGAAACTTTCCCCTTATGTCGCGCCTTTCTCGCCTGCCAGTCCAGGTGTTTGACCTGGTCGGCCAGAATGGCGCCGGTGACCTTGGGGTTGTTTCGGATGACGACTTCGAAGGGGTAGCCCTTGACCTGGTTGGTGATCGGGCAGCAGATCATCGTGCCGGTTTTCGCGTTGTATGCCGCCGGGGAGAGCACCAGCGCCGGACGGGTTCCGGCCTGCTCGTGCCTGGCCTGGGGGTCGAACTCCAGCCATACCACGTCGCCCGCCTTGGGAACGTAGCCTGGCGCAGTCACCAGGATTCCCGACCCATGGGTTGACCGAAATCGACCGGGGCGTGACGGTTTTCGTCGGTGATGCCCGCCAGGAGAGCATCGAGGTCGAATGTTTTCTGGTTGACGGGTTCGATCACGACGCGCCCGTCTTCCACCCGGACGTCAACGTGCTGGTCCAGCGTGAAGCGGGCCTCTTCCAGAATCGGGGCGGGAATGCGCACCGCGGCGCTGTTGCCCCATTTCTTCACGATCACTTCCATGATGCGCCACTCCACTCGATATGTTGATACAAAGTTTATACATGTGGGGCGGGGACGTCAATATGGCAAGCGTAGCCCGGATGGAGCAACGCGGAATCCGGGGTTGTTCGACGCCACAACCGCCCCGCATTCCGCCCCGCTTCATACGGACTACAATCGGCCCCGCATATACGCAATATCCAACGGCATTACGCCGAACGAAAACCTTAGGGCGTAGCCTGCCACGAGATATCGATTTTTCTGTGGTGCGCCACGCAATCCCGCAGATAAAGATTGATGAGGCTTTGGTATGGAACGCCGGCTTCTTCCGCCATTTGCTTGAAGTAGCCAATGACGTCTTCGCTTAGCCGCATGGTCACGGGCTTTTTAAGTTTTGCCGCATAAGGGTTTTTGCGGGATTTCATTTTTGAAAGATCGTATTCGGTTTTCATGGCATGACACCTTGATAAAATTTACTCTCGTTTTTCGTCGCCTTTCTTGCCGAGATAATTCGAATGATGTTGCCTTGATCACGTTCACAGTGACAAACGATAAGCAGGCGCGCCTCATCGCTGAATCCCAGCATCAAAAACCGGTTTTCTGAGTCGGAGTTCTCCTCGTCAAAGAATTGCACGGCGAACTCGTCATAAAACACGGATTGGGCCTCGTCAAAAGAAACGCCGTGTTTCTTCTTGTTTGAAGCCGCTTTAACCGCATCCCACTCGAATTTAATCATCAATACATTGTATGTACACGGAGCGGGTTGTCAAGCAGGCATAGCCACAGACGGCGCTTGGCGGAATCCGGGATCGTTCGACGCCACGGCTGTTTCGTGGTTCCTGCCGCGTCACCCTCACGCGCTCGCCGTTTCCTTGATCGCATTCGCCCAGCGCATGGCTTCCAGTTGAGCCTCGGTCAGGTCGCTTTGCTTGAGCTGCAATTTCGCCCGGATCACGGTGGCCGCGTCGAAGTCGTTCTGCTCCAGTTTCTCCATCAACAGCAAGAGTTCGCCAAGTTTGCCTTCGCGGTTGAGCAGCGCTTTTTCCACGTCGCCGGCGAGGTTGACTTGGCGGACCACCTCTTCCATCGGCATGCCGAGCAGGGTGTCGAGCAGGGACATGATGCCGGTCATGAAGGCGCGGTCGTGAAAATCCCTTTCTTTCCGCGCTTGCGCGGCGGCGAGCAGTTCCATCAGCTTGCCGCGGGTGGCGGCGAGTTCAAGGAGCGGGCTGTGCAGGTCGCCGCCCTCGTTGACGAACAGGAGCAATTGCAGCCAGCGTTGGAGTTGCTGCCGGCCCAGCACGACCAGGGCCTGTTTGAGCGAGCCGATCGGGTAGCGCATTCCCATTGCCACCGAATTCACCAGGCGCAGCAGGTTGTAGCTCAGCGAGGGGTCGTGCTTGAAGACTTGTTCGATCTTGTGCG
>JAQTMN010000056.1 GCA_028714315.1 Sulfuricella sp.
CACATGGGCCGGGAGCGCATCAGCCACGACGTGGCCGCGAAATGGCGGGCGACGCGCTGGTGGGGCGTGGATATCGGCGACCCCGAGGTCGTCGTGTGGGGCTCGCCGATCGAACTCGGCGCGCAGGATCGGGTACGCCTCGCGCGCGACCGGATTTTGCGCACCCGGCTGCTGCCGGCTTTCGAGATGTCGCCGGCCAGGCTGGATGGATTCATCGATGAAATCCGCGCCATCCGCCCGCGCATGGTGTTCGGCTATCCATCGGCGCTGGCCCATATCGCGCGCCATGCCCAGGCCGGCGGCCGGCGGCTTGACGATCTTGGCATCGGCGTGGCCTTCGTGACTTCCGAGCGGCTCTACGACGAGCAGCGCACGGACATTTCCGCGGCGTTCGGCTGCCCCGTGGCGAACGGCTACGGCGGGCGCGATGCCGGTTTCATCGCCCACGAGTGCCCCCACGGCGGCATGCACATCAGCGGCGAGGACATGATCGTCGAAATCGTCGATGCCGACGGCCGAGCCCTGCCCGCCGGGGAAGCCGGCGAGATCGTGGTGACCCACCTGGCGACGCGCGACTTTCCCTTCATACGCTACCGCACCGGCGACGTCGGCGCGCTCGACGACAAGCCCTGCGCATGCGGGCGCGGCCTGCCGATGCTGAAGGAAATCCAGGGGCGCACCACCGATTTCGTCGTCGCCGCCGACGGCACGGTGATGCACGGCCTGGCGCTGGTCTACATCGTCCGCGATCTGGCCGGGGTGGCGCAGTTCAAGATCGTCCAGGAGAGCCTGGCGCTGACGCGTGTGCTGCTGGTCGCCGGCGAGGGTTTCGCCGACGCTTCGATCGCGGCCATCGAGCGGGGCTTCAAGGCGCGGCTGGGGCAGGGGGCGCGGGTCGTGGTCGAGCGGGTGGAGGAGATCGCGCGCGAGAAGTCGGGCAAATTCCGCTATGTCGTCAGCCGCATCGCCGCACCGCCGGCCGCGCCAACGAGAACAGGGCAATAGCAGCCATGCCGCCCACCCGGATCGGTTTCGTCCTGCTGTCGAATTCGGCCAATCCGATGCCGAGCACGCGGATCGCCGTGCTCAACATGTTTCCCTACCTCCGGGCGTCCGGCTACGAACCGGTGATTGCGTTCGAGCCGAAGCAAAATACCGAACAGCCGGACGTGTCGGGGCTGGCCGAGCGCCTGTCCCGGCAAAACATCAACATCGCGTTTTTCCAGAAAGTGCACGGCCCGAGCGTGCTGGGCGAGATGAAGAAGCTGTCGGCGGCCGGGATCAGGACCGTCTATGGCGTGTGCGACCTGATCGACGACGACATCGCCGCCGCCGCGGACGCCACCATTGTCGTCACCGACTATCTGAAAAGCCTGTACCACCCGGCGCTGCGCCACAAAATCCATGTCGTGCACGACGGGATAGAGAATCCCGATTTCGTGAAGCCGCTATCTTCGAACGGCGGGCGCGCGTTGGGGGCGGTGCTGGTGACGTCGGGCGAGATCTACGAAATCCCGGTCATCCGGAGGCCGCCCGGCTTCGTCGGAATCACGGTCGTCGGCCGCTATCCGCCGGCGCCTTCCTTGCGGCAGCGCATCGCACAGGCCTACTGGAAGGTGCGTTCGAAAGCCGGCTACCCCGAAAAATACCGCTATATCCGAAGCCTGCTCGACAAGGGTTTCCGCACCGTCAACTGGAATATCGATACGGTATACCAGGAGATGGCCCGCGCCGACATCGGCATCATCCCGGTCGATATGCGGCCCGACCCGCTGCCGGGGAGGAATGTTTCCTGGTGGCAGGTCAAGTCGGAAAACCGGCTCACCATGAAAATGGCGCTGGGACTGCCGGTGATCGCGAGCCCGGTGCCGTCGTATGCGAACGTGATCGAGCAGGGAAAAAACGGCTTCATCGCGACCACGCGGGCGGATTGGTTCAGATGCCTGGACGCCTTGCGCGACCCCCGGCTGCGCCAGGCGATGGGGCAAAACGCGCGCGATTCCGTGCTCCGGCGGTTTTCGAAAGAGGAACAGGGGCGCAGGCTGGTCCGAGTGCTCGATGGCCTGTCCCTGTCGGGCGCTTCCGGCCTTTCCTGCTTCTCCCAACCCTCTTCCCCGCCGGGAGAGGGTGTTGACCGGCGTTTTACGGGATGACGAGTCCCGCCGTCTCCACGCTTCCGCTGCCGGTCTCGTCCGGCATCATGCGCGGCACCGCGTGGATGATGCTGCTCAGGCTGGCCGAGCGCAGCGTCGGCCTCGTCAGCACCTTGATCCTGGCGCGGATGCTGGCGCCGGCCGATTTCGGCCTGGTCGCCATGGCCATGGCAGTGGTGGCGATGACCGAGCTGATGGGGGCGTTCGGCTTCGACACCGCGTTGATCCAGCGCCGGGACGCGAAGCGCGCCCATTACGATACGGCGTGGACCTTCAATATCCTGTTCGCCGTGGGCGCCGCGCTGCTGCTGCTCCTGCTCGCGTTTCCCGCCGCCGGGTTCTATCGCGAGCCGAGGCTGCAAGGGATATTGCCCATTCTGGCGATGGGCGCCCTGGTGCAGGGTTTCGAAAACATCGGCACCGTGGCTTTTCGCAAGGAGCTCGATTTTCGCCGGGAATTCTGGTTCGTGCTGTCGAAAAGGCTGGCGACATTCGGCGTCACCATGGCGCTGGCGCTGATGTTCCGCAGCTACTGGGCGCTGGTGGGCGGCGTCGTCACCGGCAAGCTGTTCTCCGTCTGGATCAGCTACCGCCTGCATCCCTACCGGCCGCGCTTTACCCTGGCCGCGCGCCAGGATCTTTTCCATTTCTCGAAATGGCTGTTCTTCTCCAACCTGGTGCTGTTCCTGCAGAACAAATCCGCCGATTTCATCCTCGGCCGCACGGTCGGCGCCTACGGGCTGGGCATCTACAACGTGGCATTCGAGATCGCCGCGCTGCCGTCCACCGAGCTGATCTCGCCCCTCAACCGGGTGGCATTTCCCGCCTATTCCCGGCTGGCCGAAGACTTGCCGGAATTGCGGCGCAAATTCCTGGAGGTGTTCGGCGTCATCGCCCTGATCTCGTTTCCCGTCGCGACCGGCCTGGCCTGCGTCGCCGCCCCCGCCGTGCTGGTTCTCCTCGGCAACAAGTGGGTCGAGGCGATCCCCCTGCTGCGCGTCCTGACGATTGCCGGACTCATCGGCGCGCTCCAGTCCAATCTTCACCTGATGATCGTCGCGCTCGGCAAACCGAAAGCCAATACGCTGGTTTCCACCGCCACGCTGATCGTGTCCCTGCCGATCTTCGTCGCCGCCAGCCTGCGCTATGGCGCGGTGGGCGCCGCCTGGGCCTTCCTGGTGTTCTCCATCGTCGGGCTTGGCACCCTTCATTTCGTGTTCTTCCGCCTGTCCGGCGTCCAGGCGGGCGCCTACGCCGCCACGCTGTGGCGGCCGATCCTGTCTTCCGCCGCGCTGGCGCTCGCCGTAATGGCGGCGGAGAGGATGTTCGACGGCGCCTTCGGCCAGGCGGGCAACGCGTTGAAACTGGCGATGCTGGTGCTTGTCGGTGCGCTGGCCTATGCCGTCACGATATTGGCTGCCTGGCGTCTGTCGGGGCGTCCCGACAGCGCCGAAAAAATGATTCTCGGTTTTCTGTGCGCCAGATTGTCTCGATTCAAGCCGGGGACGGCAACGTCTGAAACCTGATTGGCAAATTTTGCGGAGGTGCCCACGATGAGTCTTTTCGACCGACCCGATTACCAGGATGTCGAACGGCAGCCTTTGGTAAAACTTGTGCCGCCGAGCGCCGAAAGAATCCTCGATATCGGCTGCAACCGTGGCGGCTTCGGCCGCTCGATCAAGGCGATCCGCGACGCCGAGGTTTGGGGGGTGGAGCCGGATATCGGCGCCGCCGCGGTGGCGAACGGGCGGCTCGACCATGTGGTGGCGGATTTTTTTCAGGCCGGGAATCCCATCCCGGACCACTATTTCGACCTGATCACGTTCAACGATTCGCTCGAACATATGCCCGATCCGGCGCAGGCGCTCGAACTTTGCAGGAGAAAACTCAGGGCGGGCGGCAGGATTCATTGCTGCGTGCCGAACATGCGCCAAATCGACAACCTGGAGCATTTGATTTTCGACAGGGACTGGCGCTACGAGGAGCAGGGGATACGCGACCGGACGCACCTGCGCTTCTTCACGCAAAAAAGCATCGTGCGCCTGTTTCAGGAAACCGGCTTCCGCGTGGTCGATGCGTTCGGCATCAACGAGGACTGGTGGGATCCGCGCAAGCCCATGAGAAGATTGTTTTTCCGGCTGTTCCCGAGGTTTACGAACGACATGCGGCACATCCAGATCGTCGTCATCGCCGAACCGTCCGCATCCTAAAAAACCTCATTTGAACCACGGAGATCACGGAGAACACGGAATAAAACCAAAGCTTTCGGGAAATATCGGCATTCACCCAATGGGCGAAACGCAACGTCTTGATTTTTCTCCGTGGCCTCCGTGTTCTCCGTGGGTAACTGCTTTTTTTTAGGCTCATAGCACATGAATCCCACCACCGAAGTCATCGTCTGCACTTACAACGGTCAGGCTTATATCGCCGAGCAGCTCGACTCGATTCTTGCGCAAACGACCGGCGTCGACCAAATTTCGATCTACGACGATCGATCGTCGGACGGCACCGTGTCCCGGATAGGTGAGTTCGTCGAACGCCTAGCCCCGGAGCACCGGCGCCGGTTTGCCGTTCACGTCAACGAACGCAATCTCGGCTATGCGCAAAATTTTATCGCCGCCATCGCCAGGGCCACCGGGGACGTCCTCTTCCTCTGCGACCAGGACGATGTCTGGGAGCGCGACAAGGTCGAGGTTTTTCTCGGGTTGTTCGAGGCGCATGGCCCCGACATGGTGTTCTCCGACGGTTCCCTGATCGGCCCGTCCGGGCAAAAAATCGGCCGGACCAGCGTGCTCGGAGGGTACGGATTGAACCGCAGCGCGATCTCGCGTTTTCGCGCCCGCGCGTTCGACCTGCTGATGAAGCGCAACTACATCAACGGCGCCGCCGCCGCCGTTCGCCGCACCGCCGCACAGCAGGCGCTGCCGCTGCCTTGCGACATGCCCCACGACTACTGGCTCGCGCTCTGGTGCTCGCTCCACGGCGGCATCGTCGCCACGCCGCGGAGACTCTACCGCTACCGGCAGCACCACGGCAACGCGATCGGCATCGGATCGGGCAATCCGCTCTATGTGTGGCTGGGAATCTGGCGTCAGCCGAACGCGCCGCGGGAGCGGGACTTGCGCATCTGGAAAGCGGTAACCGGCCGCATCGCCGCGCTTCCCGGCTGCCGGCAAGCCGATGCGGCCCGCCGCAAGCTGGACTGGCTCACGCGCGTCGTTGCCGCCGACCGGAAAGGGCTGCCGCGAGCCTTCGAAATCCTGAAGTCCGGCCTGAACGGCAGCTATCTGAGCTACTCGGGCGGACATGCGTTCCTGCGCGACGTCGTCTCTTTGCTTAAACCTGAAAACCTCGTTTGAACCACGGGGAACACGGGGCGCGCGGGGAACGGCGTGGGATTTTGAATTTAACAGGGATTGTCCATTAGCCATGAATTGGCAGGATTTCGCAGTCGTTGTGGGTCAGGCTTTAGCCTGACATGTACGGCTGAAGCCGTACCCACAGGGGCATCTTGGGCTAATGGACAATCCGGGTTTAACCTTCGTCACCCAATAGGTTGATATGGACAAAACACGCGACAAATTGATTTGTCCCCGTGTTCCCCGTGGTTAACTGCGTTTTATCGGCTAAACCTGAAAGGCAGCCGGGGTATACATGAATATCAGATACACGCTGGCGGCCTATTTGACCGCTGCCCTCGTCCTGCTTTCGATCTGGCTGCCGGAAGCGGCGCACTACCATGTCGCCACGCCGTCGATCGCGCCCGCGGTCATCGATCGGTCGCGGGCGCTGCCGCCCATTCCGGTCATGCGCGAATTGGCGGCTTTGAACCTGGGCGTGGAGGTGGACCTGTCCGCGCCGGAGTTGACCCGCACGGCGGACAAGATTACGGACGGATTGCTCCAGCTCCCCGGCTACGCCCCGGTCGCGATCGGCATTCCCTTCGATCCGAGCGACCTCGACAAAGGCCTGCCGACCTGGCGGCTCCAGTTCGCCAGCCTGGCCGCCCCGGAAATCCTGCTGGATGCCTATGCCGTCAGCGGAAACGAAGTTTACTTTACCCTGGCGCGCGACATGATCCTCGCCTGGATCAAGTACGAGAAGCGCCAATGGCTGCCCCGCGGCTTTCTCTGGAACGATCACGCCATCGCGGCCCGCGTCACCGTGCTGGCCAAATTTTGGGGCGCCTGCCGGGCGAGAGGCGATTTCAGTCCCGAGGTGGCGGCGAGCGTGCTCGAAGCGGTATCCCGCAGCGGCGAGATGCTGGCGAAGGAAGGCCATTTCACCTTCGCCACCAATCACGGCATCATGCAGAACCTGGCGCTGCTGCATATCGCCACCGCGTTCCCGGCGCTGCCGGCGGCGCAGCGCTTCCGACAGATCGCCTTCGACCGGCTGCGCGACCAGATGGCCTTCTTCCTCGATGATGAAGGCATCGTGCTGGAGCATTCCGCCGGCTATCACAGCCATGGCATGGTGCTGCTCGGCAAGGCGCTGCGCTACCTGACCCTGAACGACATGGCGCCGCCGCCGTCATGGCTGTCCAAATACGAGAAAGGCAAGGAGTTCATGGCGATGATCCATCGCCCGGACGGGTCCTTGCCGATCTACGGCAATACCAACGGCGGACGCCGCCCGGATACGCCGGTCACCGATATCGACTCGCAGGGCCGCGCTTCCGCCCTGCATCCGGCGAAGGAATGGCATCCCGCCGCTGCCCACGCGCTGTATCCCGTCGCCGGCTACAGCGTGTGGTGGGACAACCTCGCTTCCGCCGGGCCGCCGGGCCAGACCCAGACCGTGATGGCATGGTCGTATTATCCCGGCCACGGCCACAAACTTGCCGACGAAATGAGCCTGCTGCTCTGGAGCGGCAACCAGACCTGGCTCACGAACACCGGATATTGGCCCTACGGCGTGTGGGGGCGGGACGAGACGTATTCCTGGGAGGGCTCGAACGCGCCGCATCTGGCCGGAGAACCGCGGAACAGCGCGAGGCGCACTGAATTGCTCGGCTATGCCGCGCAGGAAGGGCTGGCGGCCAGCCACCTGCGCAGAACCGGTCCGGACGGCTATTCGGCCGAGCGCCAGGTCGTCCACCTGGGCTCGGATTTATGGCTGGTGCTGGATCGGGCATTGGACGGAATACCCCGGAAAACCACCACTACCTGGACGTTTTATCCCGATCTGGACTTGAGCCGCGGAGCGCTGGCGGATGAGTTTCGTCTCAGCCGCCGCCAACGCGATGCTTGCATGGCGACCTTTGTCCTCGGCTCGAAAGGAACCGAAATCAGCACGCTCAAGGGAAGCAAAACGCCCTTCGCCGGGTGGGTGGTGGTCGGCAGCCAGCCCGTACCGGCGCCGTCCTTGCTGGTCGAACAGCCTTCCGGCGGCTCGTGGGCCGTAACGCTGCTGGCGCTGGAACAGGATTGCCGGGAAAGATTCGCCGCGCCGCCCAAAGTACTGGCCGGGAACGGCGCGGACGGCTGGAAGGTCAGCCTTCCCCTGAAAAACGGCGCGGTCGAGGTCGAGCGCACCGGCGCCACGGTTTTGGTCACGGACGGCAGCGGGAAAACCGGCGACCGGCAAATCACGCTTCGCCCGGCGCCCGACCTGACGGCCGAAAGGCGCGCCATCGACGGCTCGTTCCAGTCGGCGGCGATGAAATACAAAAAATACCCGGAGCTGTTCGAATACCGCTCCAGGCTCAGCTACCTCCTGCTGGGAGTTTTCCTGTTCCAGGAAGCGGCCGTCGCGGTCTGCATCGGGCGGGCGCGAACCTACCGGATTCCCCTGCGAATGCTGGGCATCGCCGCCTGGATCGTCGGCGGCAGCCTGATTTACCTGGTTTACCTGAAAGTCTAGGGAAGCGCTGATTTTGCTTGTAGCTTGTAGCTTGTAGCTTGTAGCTTGTAGCTGGTTTTGTGCGGCTTCGCCGCGCTGGTTTCGCTACAAGCTACCAGCTAGTTAGGTGCCATTCTTGCGCCCAGAAAAACAACATTCAAGATTCGGGTCCTCAGCAAATATCTCGTTTCGAACCGCTTCAATCTCGCGATCAAACTCCGCCATGGTTGCAATTCCGCATGCAATCGGCTCTTCATCTGGCCAAGCGGCGGACAATTTATCAAAGGCGCAGTCGCGCAGAGTGTGGTGGTGACAGATTGCAGTAGCTATCGCGTAAACAGCTAGTTCACCAAGCAACAATTGCCCGGCGAAATTGGTTGGCGCATCGCCAGGACCAAAGAGAGTGCCTGTATTCACTAGCCGACCTTGCTTGTCCCGGAACCCATGGGCCAACATGGATGACCGCAATCGGTGTAATCCGCGCCAGGCGCGGATTCGCTTTATGGCGGGCGAGGCCACCACCAAGGTGCGCTTAACTTCGGGGTCCGCACCCAAACCTTCAAAGCGCTGCCATTCCCGCTCGAAGGACGCGACGAGTACCAGGAGGTAGTTAGCGATGCTCGCCTTGGCTTCCTGATCGTGCCTATAGCGCTTAAATGTGCGCAATGAGGGTTCGAGCTGGTACTTGAGGCCGGCAAGCACCAGCAAGATCTCTTCGAGCGGCGACAGGACGTTCATAGCGGAAATGTGTGCGAGAAATGTGGGGTCAGTTCGAACATTCCAGCATATGCTCGTATGCGGGAGAGGGGGGCGAGGTCTCGCTTCGCGAGTTTCATGTTAATAGCCATAGGCGATATTTCGCCCCACCTCGCTGCCGATGACCGCGCCGATCACGGTGGCGGCGATGCGCCCGTTGCCCCCGCCGACCTGATTGCCGATGATGCCGCCGGCAATCGCGCCGATCGCCTGGCCGGCCACCCGGTTGGAGCCGTTTGCCGGATAAGAAGCAGGCCGTTCATACACCTGCGCCGGCCGCTCATAATAGCGCGGCGCGGATTCGTAATAGACCGGACGGTCGCGGTAGACGATCTGTTCGCGGTAAACCACCGGCGGCGCCTGGTAAACGACGGCGGGTTGCCGGTAAACGACCGTGGGTTGCTGGTAAACGACCGTGGGTTGCTGGTAGACCACGACCTCACGATGATGGTGGCGGTCCCAGCGGCCATGGTCCCTGTCGTGCGCGGAGGCGCCGGCGCTGAATATCGAAGTGGCGATCAATGCCGGGATCAAAAGCTTGTTCATGGTGTACTCCTTGCAAGTGGTGTGTGCGTGCCTGAATTAACGCTCATCCGCTTGAGTCCGTGCACAGGAAAATTTTAACAAATTGTAAATGTATGTTTCCACGAAGCAGCGGCATTCGCCCCGCGGGCGCGAGAGGGGTTGGGGGATCGCGGAGCAAAGCGGTGTTGGCGTGAAAATCGCGAAGCCCGGTCCTGCGGCCTCAATCGACCGCCGGCGCCTTGCCGGAAACACGGATGGCCGGCGACGGCCGGCTGATGTGGTAACCCTGCGCGTAGTCGATGCCGAGGCCGCTTGCCGCCGCGAGGGTTTCGGCGTCCTCGACGTATTCGGCGATGGTCTTTATTTTCAGTTCCTTGGCGAGGGTGACGATGCTCTTGACGAACGCGAGGTACATGTCGTCATGCAGCATGTTCTTGATGAATTCCCCTTCGATCTTGATGTAATCGACCGGGAAGCGCTTGATGTACTGGAACGAGGAATAGCCCGAACCGAAGTCGTCGATGGCGAAGCTGAACCCCTGCAGCTTGACGTCGCGGACGAATTTTTCCAGCAGGCTCAGGTTGCTGACGGTTTCGCGCTCGGTGATCTCGAATACGATGCGGCTCGGTGCGATGCCGAATTTCCCGGCCAGGTGGCTCACCCGCGAGCCGAATTCGCCGATGACCAGGGCTTTCGGCGACAGGTTGACGAACAGCATGCCCTGGTAGCCCTGTTCCTTGATCTGGATGAAGGCTTTCTCGATCAGCTGGTAATCCATTTTGTGGGCGACGCCCATGCTTTCGGCTTCCTCGATGAACTCGTGGGCAGTGACGATCTGGTCGCCGAGCTGGATGCGCATCAGGAGTTCGTGAATGGCGATCTCGCCGGAGACGGCGTCGCAGATCGGCTGGAAGTAGGGCACGATCTTTTGCTGATCCAGCGCATTCTGAATCATGATGCTCTTCTCACCCGCCTGCCTGAAAACCTCGGCCATCTCCTCCTCGCTGGGAATGGCGATGGTGTTTTTGCCGGATTTCTTCGCCTTGTACATCATGTTGTCGGCCACCAGGAACAGATCCTTGGGGTTGTCGCCGTGGTTCGGGCTGATGGCGATGCCGATCGAGGTGGTGGGTTTGAGGCGGTTGCCGTCGGGCGTGTCCATGGAAAAGCTGCCGAGCGCTTCCGCGATCCGCTGCGCGACCATGTGCGCCTGCGTGTCGCCGGCGTCCGGCAGGATGATGCAGAATTCGTCCCCGCCGTAGCGGGCGAGCAGGTCGCCGTCCCGCACCGCCTTGTGCAGCAAGGCGGCGAACGCCTGCAGGAAAGCGTCGCCGAAGTGATGGCCGTAGCGGTCGTTGACGGCCTTGAAGTTGTCCATGTCCAGCACCATCACGGCGAACTGCTGCTTGTGCCGTTTCGACCGGCCCACCTCGTAGCCGAGCAGCTCCCAGAACATGCGCTGGTTGTAGAGGTCGGTCAACGGGTCGCGGGTGGCGTAGTGCTCCAGGTCCTTGGTGTATTTGTAAATGGCCTTGACCGAGCCGACCAGGTTGATCAGCGTGGTCAGGATGCTGCCGATGACCATGTGCCGCACGTTGTCCCGCGCCAGCGACGACTGCACGCCGATGCCGACGATGCCGCCGATCTTGGGGCTTTCCAGCAGCAGGGTTTTGGCCTGGAGCTCGATGTCGTGCAGGCTCAGCTCCGGCAGCACGCCGTTCGAATCGGCGACGTTGTGGACGATCTTCAGCTGGGCCGCCCGGTCGAAAAACTCGTTGCCGGCGAGCTGGCTGTAGAGGATTTTCTCGAACAGGTTCGCCGTTTCCGCCGAAGCCGGATTGCGCCAGAAAACCTCGCATTCGTAGGCTTCCTCCTCGACGCGGAAGATCGTCACCAGGGCGTAGGCCTCGATGATCGGGTTGATGTCGAGCAGCAGGTTCTTGATGAACTCGCGCCAGTCGCGCACCACGTCCGAGGTGATGATGAATTTTTCCAAGAGCTTGATCTCGAATTCGAGCACTTCCTTGTCGACGGCGACGCCCTTGATCCGCTCCACCAGCAGGGCGACGTTGTCAAAAGTCTGGTTGAATTCCTCGAAACCGAAATCGATCCGGCTGATGTCGAAGTTGTCGAAATCCTTGACGGTATTGATCGACTCGACCTTGGCGCGGAACAGGCCGACGGAGCGGTTGAGCTTGCGCGCGGCGTAGCTCGTCACGCCCGCGGCGGCCAGCAGCACCAGCAAGCCCAGCGTCAGGAACAGCGCGACATAGTAGATGCGCACACGGGCGGAGACCGGTTGCAGGTTGTGCTTGACCGCGACGACGCCGAGCACTTGCCCGGCCTGGGTGCCGGCGTGGCAGCGCAGGCATTCCGGCTGGGCGGCGACCGGGTAGGCATAGGTAATGTGGCCGCCGGATTTGACCACGATTTCCCGGCCGCTCGCCATGGCCTGGCTGGCCGCGTCGGACGTCGCCTCGCCGGACGCGGCTGGCGGGACGTTGCCGGCGAATATCCGGATTTCATCCACCGTGGTCGAAAAGGCGGCCTTGCCGGCGGCGGCGATCTCGTTCACCTGCGCGCCGGATGCACCCGTGCGCAAGGCCTGGTAGACGGCGCCGAGGTTTTGCCGGGAAATCTCCCCGGAAGTTTCCAGCGCGCGATCTTCGAGCAGTTTTTCATAAAGCAGCGAGGAGGCGAGGGTCGCGCCAAGGAAAACCAGCAGGGCGACGCCGACCGTGGCGGAAAATACGAATCCCTTGAGCGTGTTGAGCCAGTCGGAGGTTTTTTTTATCATGCCGCTTGCCTTGTTCGATTCCTGAAACGTTGCGTCCGTCGGCGGACATTGTGGCACGCCCGGCGAGGAATGCGCTTGATCTTGATCAAAGCGTCATATGGATCGTCGCCAAAAGTGCTGAGGGAAGTGAAATTCGTCTTATAAAACGTAGTAATCAAGTCGCATACCCCTCAATCCCCGTTTTTCAAAGGGGGAGCCGGCTGTGCCGTCTCCACATCCAAGCTGAAGCCGCACTCACAACGGATGCCGTTTCATGATTCGGGGGGCGATTCGCCATGACCATTCCGGTTATTGTTTTTCCGCGTAATAGGCGGTGCGCATCCTGGGGTTGAGGTGCGTAACGATGTCCTGGTCCATGGTCTGCGGCTTGAGGGTGTACTCGATCTTGACGTCGGACGCGTTGTTCAGGTCCACGATCAGGGATTCCGCCCGGGGGACGCCCGGCTCGTAAACCATCACGCCGGGCTTCAGCGAATCGTCCGGGTTGACGCTGATGACCATGCCGATCGCGCCGTTGGACAGCTGCACGAACGAGCCGGGCGGGTAAATGCCCATCTGCTTGATGAACAGCGTCAGCAGCCTGCGGTCGAATCCGGCGGTTTCCTTGGCGAACATGCGTGACAGGGCCTCGGCCGGCGTCAGCGCGTCGGCGATCCGGAGCGGGTTGCAGAGGTTGTCGTAGCGGTTGGCAATGGCGACTATCCGCGCCAGGATGGATATCTGTTCGAGTTCGCGTTTTTCAGGGAAGCCCTTGCCGTCCGCGCGTTCGTGGTGCTGCCGGATGCAGGCCAGGACATCGTCGGTCGCGCCCTGTTTCAGCAGGTCCACCCCATACTCCACGTGCATCTGGTAGAACTTTTCTTCCGCGGCATTGCGCTGCTCGTTGCGCAGCACCGCCTGCGCCACCTTGACCTTGCCGACGTCGTGCAGCATCGCGCCCAGGCCGAGCGCTTCCATCTGGAATTTGTCCAGGCCGGCGGCCTTGCCCAGGGTCAGGGACAGGATCATGACATTGGTGGCGTGCTGGAACGTGGGAGCGTCCAGGCGGTCGAGCGCGATGAAAGTCAGGGTGATGCCGCCGTTCCCGGTGAACGTGGCGGCCACTTTCTGCACCAGCTGCGTTGCCTCGTAACGGGCCTTGACGGGATCGCGCAGCATTCCCTCGATGGTCGAACGCGTCGAACCGACGGCCGCGCGGTAATCCTTTTCTCCCTGCGTCAGGCTGTTGCGATGGCGCAGCACCAGCGCCATGCGTTCCTGTTTTTCCTGGATGCGCGCGGCATCCTCGGCAGACAGGGTCGGCGGCGGAGGCACCGGCTCGGATTCCACTTCCAGCGGCAGCGGCGTGGTGGTGCTGCGCGCCGGGTCGTAGGAAACCGAGCGTATGCCCATCTCCAGCAGCGTTTTAATCTGCTTTTCGCTGGTCAGCCGAAACGAGTTGAACAGGAACGGATGGTCCAGCCAGTTGGCGTCCGGAATATGCACGAACAGACCGGGCTTGAGCTGGTCGATATGGAGGATGGGCAGATTTTTGGTCATGGGTCGCTAATGGCATTAACAGGTGCGAATCGTGCGGTATCGATTCTAGCCCAATATGCCCGCGCGACACCATCCGCGCTTCGATCCCTTGAGGAAACGCCGATACGGCGGTGGTCTTCAAATCCGCCGGACTACCGGCAGCCTGTCAAATTGATGCGAACGCACTATATTGAAGAATCGCATGCCCTTCCCGGCGCAACGTGGAAGGGGCGACGATTTTTACGATGGCCGCCGGTAGGCGGCGGCAAACGCGGGAGAGCGGCAGGTTATGCGGGACTATCTGGTGGTGGCGATCATTTTCGGGGCTTTGCCTTACGTCCTAACCCGCCCACACCTGGGCGTGCTGCTATGGACATGGGTGGGTGTCATGAACCCGCACCGGCTGGGGTGGGGGTTCGCCAACGATCTGCCGGTTGCCGCCATCGCCGGAGGCGTCACCCTGGTCAGTTTCCTGCTGTCGAAGGAACCCAAGCGCATCCCGTGGGTGCCCGCCACGATCTTTCTGGTGCTGTTCGTCCTGTGGATGAACGTGACCACTGTCTTTGCGCTGGTGCCGGATCTGGCCGTTCAGCAATGGTCAAAGGTCATGAAAATCCAGTTGATGATCCTGCTCACGCTGATGCTGATGTATGACCGGGTGCGGCTGCATCATCTGGTGTGGGTGATCGTCATTTCCCTCGGCTTCTATGGCGTGAAGGGCGGCATTTTTACCATCCTGAACGGCGGCCAGTCCATGGTGCTGGGGCCGGAGGGTTCGTTCATTTCCGGCAATACCGAAATCTCGCTGGCGCTGACCATGGTTTTACCGCTCATGCGCTACCTGCACGCGACGAGCGACAACAAATGGGTGCGCCGCGGGCTGGTGGCGGCGATGCTGCTGACCGCGCTGGCCATCATCGGCTCCTATTCCCGCGGCGCGTTCCTGGCGGGCGGCGCGATGGCGCTGTTCCTGCTGCTCAAGAGCCGTAAGAAGGCGGCGCTGGCCGCCGTGCTGGTGCTGACGGTGCCGCTCATGTTGGCGATGATGCCGGACAAGTATTTCGGCAAGATGTCCACCATCGAGACCTACGAACAGGACGCTTCCGCCATGGCCCGCATCAACGCCTGGCATTTCGCTTTCAACCTGGCGAATCACCGGCCCGTGCTGGGCGGTGGGCTCGACACATTCACCCCGGCGCTGTTCCAGGTTTATGCCCCGATTCCGGATAATTTCCAGGGGGCGCACAGCATCTATTTCAGCGTGTTGGGGGAGCACGGCTACGTCGGCCTCTTCCTGTTCCTCGGCATCATGCTGTCCGCCTGGCGCGCCGGCAATCGGGTCATCCGGCAGAGCAAAGGGCGGCAGGACCTTTTGTGGGCGTGGGAACTGGCTTCCATGGCGCAGGTCAGCCTGGTCGGCTTCGCCGTGGGCGGGGCGTTTCTCGGCCTGGCTTACTTCGACGTGTTCTACCTGCTGGTGGCGATACTGGTGCTGACCGAGGCGGCCGTCGGCAAAATCCTGCGCCAGGAGGCCGGGGCGCCGATTCCCCGCTGGCGAACCATCGGACAGGCTGCCCTGGCGGGCGCGGCGCGGAGGAGCGGCAGTGGAGCGTGAATCCCATATCGGCGTTCGCCATGAATTCGAGGAAGGCTGGCGCAGGCGGTTCATGCGCTTCGCCGGCGGCGAGGACGACGCGGAAATCGCGGGCTGGAGCCAGACCGGTCTGCAGGCGCGGCTGCGCCATTTCTTCTCGGTCTGGCCGGGCGATGCTGCCGGCGCGGTATGGCTGGACGCCGGCTGCGGCGCCGGCACCTATTCCCGCTTCCTGGCCGAGCGCGGGCTCACGGTCGTGGGACTCGACTACTCCCTGCCCACCGTGGTCAAGGCGCGGCAGCGCGACCTGAACGGCTGCCGCTGGGGCGCGGCGGACGTGACCCGCCTGCCGGTACGGCTCGGCAGCTGCGACGGCATCCTGTGCTTCGGCGTGATGCAGGCATTGGCGCGCCCCGAGCCGGCGCTGCGCGAACTCTCCATTTCGGTCCGTCCCGGCGGACAGGTCTGGGTAGACGCCCTCAACGGCTGGTGCCTGCCGCACCTGGCCGAGGGGATTTACCGCCGGATGCGCAAGCGCCCGCCGCACCTGCGCTACCATTCTCCCGCAGGGTTGCGGCAGCTGATGGCCGCGCACGACCTGGTCGATATACGCCTGCACTGGCTGCCGATCATGCCCCAGCGCTGGCAGCGTTTCCAGTGGCTGCTGGAAACGCCCCTGGGGCGCTGGATTTTTCGCCATTTTCCGGGGATCGGCCCGTTGTTCAGCCATTCGATGGTGTTGAGCGCGGTGCGCGCGCCCAGGGCGACTGGCCATGGCGCATAAATTGGGCAGCCTGGCATCCCTCGCCCTGCGCGGCGTCGGTTCGCTGATCGCGCGGACCGGCGGGCGAGGGCGCCTGTCCATCCTGGTTTATCACCGGGTACTGGCCCGCGCCGACGCGATGTTCGCGGGCGAAGTGGACGCGGCCGTGTTCGGCTGGCAAATGGCGCTCCTGGCCGAGCACTTCCAGGTATTGCCGCTACCGGAGGCGGTGCGCCGCCTGCGCGACGGCACCCTGCCGCCACGGGCGGCGTGCGTGACTTTCGACGATGGCTATGCCGACAACCACGACGTCGCCCTGCCGATCCTGCAAAAATGGCAGCTCCCGGCCACCTTCTTCGTGGCCACCGCCTACCTCGACGGCGGCTGGATGTGGAACGACGCCGTGATCGAAGCAGTGCGCCAGGCGCCGGGACAACACTTGGACCTGGCCCCGCTGGGGCTGCCCGCCTGCTCCATCGCAACGCCCCGGCTGCGCCGCAAGGCAGCGATGACGGTCATCGCCCGACTCAAATACCTGCCGCCGGACCGGCGCCAGACGGACGTATGGCGGATGCTCCGGCTTGCCTCGGCAAAATTGCCCGCCAGCCCGATGATGAGCTCCAGCCAGGTGCGCGCGCTGCACAGTGCCGGCATGGAAATCGGCGGCCACACCGTCAGTCATCCGATCCTCGCCGGCCTCGATTCCGCCGCTGCCTACGCCGAGATCGCCGACGGCAAGGCGCAGCTCGAACAGATCAGCGGCGGCGCCGTGCAGTTGTTTGCGTACCCCAACGGCAAGCCAGGCAAGGATTACCGGCACGAGCACGTGGAAATGGTGAAGCGCAGCGGCTTCGCGGCGGCGGTATCCACCGCTTGGGGCGCGGCCGGGGCAGGCGGCGACTCGTTTCAGCTGCCGCGCTTCACGCCGTGGGACGGAACCCCGCTGCGCTTCGGCCTGCGGCTATTGCAAAATGCGCGGCGCGAAGGGGAACTGGTGGGGGCGTAGGTACACCGTGTCCGACAAGTCGCCAGCACTCCGCGTTCTCCGCGTGAGCATCTGGTTTCACGCGGAGACGCGGTGATGCGGAAGTGAGCCCTGTGGGTACGGCTCTTGTGCCCTTTAGGGCGCAGCCGTACAGTCAGGCTGAAGCCTGACCCACAGCTCCACAGGCCCTGTAGGATGCGGTGAGGAACGAACCGCATCGTTCGCGATTGATGCGGTTCGCTGCGCTCACCACATCCTATGACGGGCGATGTAGGTGCGAATTCATTCGCACAAAACGCAGGTCATGCACCCCCGTGCCGGCCGTTGGCGGCACGGGGGTCGGGCACGGTGCCCGTTGGGGGGAATATGTTGCGGATGACGTTCGTTGTTCACGCCTTCGGTTGATTCATGAGAGAAGCCATGCTCGGCCTGCTGGGGCTGGCGATTGCCGCGCTGCTGGCGGCTCTCGTTTACCAGAACCAGCGCCGCTTCCACAAGCCGCTGATCACCACGCCCTACCAGGCCGTGACGCTCCAGAACGGCACTGTGTTTTACGGCCGGATCGATCATCTCGGCACCGATTACCCGGTATTGCGCGACGCCTTCACCCTCCGGGTGGATTCGTCGGGCACGGAGGGGCCGACCTACAGCCTGGTCAGGCGCAAGGACGAACCGAACGGCGCCGACCACATTATCCTTCCCGCGGCTTCCATCGCCTTCGTCGAGCCGGTGCGGCCCGATTCGGAAGTCGGCCGGCTGATCGGGCAGGCGGGGGTGCGATAGGACTGTGCGAATGAATTCGCACCCACAGGGAGGTAGGATGCGGTGAGGCACGAACCGCATCAATCGCGATCGATGCGGTTCGCTACGCTCACCGCATCCTACGGCCGTTCCCCGTTCCCCGTTCCCCGCTTACCGCTTACCGCTCACCGTTTAAAGCCTTCTCATAAACCTGCCGGTAGCGCGCCACGCTGGACGGCCAGCTGCGTTCGCGGATGACGAAGCGGCGGACGGTGCCGCGCAACGCCGGCCAGAGCGCCGGGCTTTGCAGCAGCGACAGGGCGCTGCGCGCCAGATCCTGCGCGTTGCCGGCCTGGAACAGCGAGTTGGAGAGGCAGTTCCTGATCAGTTCGCGGTGGCCGCCGACGTCGGAGGCGATCAGCAATTTTCCCATCGCCATTGCTTCCAGCGGCTTCATCGGCGTGACCAGTTCGGTGAGCCGGTTGGAGTGGCGCGGGTAGACCAGCAGATCGATGAGGTCGTAATGGCGCTGGACGTCGGCGTGCGGCACGCGTCCGGCAAACACGATCTTGTCTTCGAGGCCGAGCTGGACGGCCTGGCGCCTGAGCGCGCTTTCCTGGGGCCCGCCGCCGGCGAGCAGCAGGCGCACGTCGGGCGCCTGCTCCAGGATTCCGGGCAGGGCCGCGATCAGCGTATCCAGGCCCTCGTAGGCGTAGAACGAGCCGATATAGCCGATCACCCGCGCGCCGCGCAAGCCGAGCCGCAGCTTCAAGGCCGCATCCGCCACGCCGTCGGGCGAGAAATCGTCCACGTCCACGCCGTTGGGAATCACGGTCACCTTGTCCACCGCGATCCCCCGCGCCACGATGTCGTCGCGCAGGCCTTCGCAGATCGTGGTAATGGCGTCCACGCGTTTCAGCGCGTAGGTCTCCAGCCCGCGCGTCAGGCGGTAGCGCAGGCTGCCTTCGGTGGTGGTGCCGTGATCGACCGCGCCGTCCTCCCAGAAGGCGCGCACTTCGTAGACCACCGGCAAGCCGGTGCGCCGTCCGACCCACAGCGCGGGGAGGGCGTTCAGCACCGGCGAGTGGACGTGCAGCACGTCCGGCTTGACCCGGTCCACCACCTGGCCGAGGCGGCGGGCCGTTTCGCGCATCAGCTCGATCTCGCCGAAACCCGGAATGCGGGACAGGACGCCGCGCGCCGGAGCGGTGCGATAGAAGCGGAAGCCGTCCACGGTTTCCTCGAGCTCGGCCGCCGCGCCTTGCTTGGGGCTGGTGAGATGGCTGGTCTCCCAGCCCAGCGCGCGCTGCTCGCGCAGGATCGACAGCGTGCGGAAGCTGTAACCGCTGTGCAGCGGGATGGAATGGTCGAGCAGGTGGAGGACGCGCATTACCAGGCCAGGCCCATTACCTGCCCGCGCAGCTTGACGCCGGCGGGGAGGCGCACCAGGTCGAGGATAATCTGGTCCGGGCGCACGTGGCGTTCGAGGGATTCGAAAATCCGCGCGTCGTCCAGCCCCACCACCAGTAAATCCGATTCGGCGATGACGCTCTCGATGTCGCTGCGCAGGTGCGCGCCGATATGCGGCACGTGCTCTTCGATGAAGCGGCTGTTCGCGCCCAAGAGGCGCGACAGGTGCACCTCCGGATCGTACACCAGCAGGTTCAGGCCCTTGCCGATGAATTGCTCGGCAAGCAGCACCAGCGGGCTTTCGCGCAGATCGTCGGTGCCCGGCTTGAAGGACAGCCCGATCATGCCGATGCGGCGCTTGCCGCTGGCGAGCACCTTGGCGATGGCGTGGTCGGCGTGCACCCGGTTGGACGGCAGGATGCCGCCCAGAAGCGGCAGTTCCACGTCCTTCATCTTGGCCATGTACATGGTCGCGCGCAGGTCCTTGGGCAGGCACGAGCCGCCGAACGCGAAGCCCGGCTTGAGGTAGGCGGCGGAGATGTTGAGCTGGCGGTCCTTGCACACC
>JAQTMN010000057.1 GCA_028714315.1 Sulfuricella sp.
CCGAAGCCGCCGCCGATGTTGAGCAGACGCACCGGGGACGGGGCGTGCCGGGCGAGGCGCATCGCCAGCTGCAAGGTTTTTTCGTGCGCTTCCTCGATGGCGCTGGCTTTCAGGTTCTGCGATCCGCTGAAAATGTGGAACCCCTGGAAATCCAGCCCGAGCACGCCGATCCGGTCCAGCAGTTCCGGGACCAGCTCGGCGTCCACCCCGAACTGCTTCGGCCCGCCGCCCATTTTCATGCCGGAGGATTTGAGTTCGAAATCGGGGTTGACGCGCACCGCGACCCTGGGGCGTAGGCCCAGATGCTCGCCCAGCGCCGCGATGCGCTCGGTTTCCTGGGCCGATTCCATGTTGACGACCACGCCGGCGGCGATGGCGCGGGAAAGCTCGCCGTCGCTTTTCCCCGGCCCGGCGAAGCTGATCCGGTGCGGCGGCATCGGGGTATCCAGCGCGATTTTCAGCTCTCCGCCTGAAGCCACGTCGAAGCCATCCACCAGCCCCGCCATCTGCTGCACCAGCGCCGGCATCGGATTGGCCTTCATGGCGTAATGGAGGTGCACTTCGGCGGGCAGGTGGCGGCGCAGCAAGGCGACGCGTTCCGCGATCCGCTGGCGGTCGTAGGCATAAAACGGCGTGCTTCCCACACGCTGCGCCAGTCGGGTCACCGGCATGCCGCCGATCTGGAGGCAGTCGTCGCACACCGGAAACTGGGTCAAGGGCGCATGCGCCGGGCGGGGGTGGTTCATGCCGGCAGCCTCAAAAATCTGTTGGCCACAAAAAGGCACAAAAGCCACAAAATAAAACCGGATTTTTCTTGTGCTTTTTGTGCCTTTTTGTGGCTATCGTTTTCGCGGCTATCGATTTTCATTTTCGGCTCCTGCAAATGCATCCCGCAGTTCCTGGGCGAGCAGTTTGCGGTCGATTTTGCCGTTGGGGTTGCGCGGCAGGCTGCCTTGCCGGATTTCGATCCGGGCGGGCAGCATGTAGGCGGGGAGGTGGGGCCGGCATGCCGCCATCAACATCTCTGCGTCGAGCGCGGCGCCGTTGCGCGGCGTCGCGGCAAGGACGATGGCCTGGCCGAGCGCGGGATGCGCGACGCCGATGGCGGCGGCCTCGTTGACCTGTCCGGTGGCATAGACGACTTCTTCCACTTCGGTGGGGCTGACCCGGTAGCCCGAGGTCTTGATCATTTCGTCCTTGCGGCTGACGAAGTAGAGAAAGCCTTCTTCGTCCCTCCACACGGTGTCGCCCGACCAGACCGCCAGTTCGGGAATCGGCAGGCCGGGATGGGCCGGCGACACCGGCCTGAAGCGCTCGGCGGTCTTTTCCGGATCGTTCCAGTAGCCCATCGACACCAGCGCGCCGCGATGCACCAACTCGCCCGGCTCGCCCGGCGCGCAGGGCGTGCCGTCTTCGCGCAGCACCAGCACTTCCGCATTGGGGATGGCTTTGCCCATCGAATCGGGGCGCCTGTCCAGCTCGGCCGGCGGCAGGAAGGTGGAGCGGAACGCCTCGGTCAGGCCGTACATCAGGTACACGCTGGTATTGGGCAGCGCGGCGCGCAGCGCATCGAGCGTGGTGCGCTGCATGGCTCCGCCGGAATTGGTGATGTAGCGCAGCGGCGAATCCTCCGGCCAGCGCAGCTGGGCGAGCTGGATCCACAGCGGCGGCACCGCCGCCAGGCCGGTGATGCGCGCGTCTTCGACCGTCTTGAGGATATCTCGCGGCAACAGGTAATTCATCAGGACGGCGGTGGCGCCGGCATGGAAAGCGGTGGTGAGCTGGCTCAGGCCGTAGTCGAAGCTCAGCGGCAGCACGGCGAGAATGCGGTCGTCCCGCGTGTTTTCCAGGTAGCCGGCCACGCTCTTCGCCCCGGCCACCATGTTGCGGTGGGAAAGCACCACGCCCTTGGGCCGGCCGGTGCTGCCGGAGGTGTAGAGAATCGCGGCCATGTCGCTGTCGATGGCGCGATGCGGCCGGGCCGGCCCTGCCGCGGCGGCCGCTTCGTCCCAGAGCACGATCTCCAAGCCAGGAATGGCCGGCAGCGCGCCGGCCGGTCCGGCCACCACCACGGTGCGCAGGTCCGGGCATTGTGGCAGGACGGGGGCAAGCAGCCTGAGCCGGTCGGCCGAGGTCACCAGTATCCGCACGTTGCAATCGGCCAGGATGTAGGCCACCTGCTCCGGCTTGAGCAGCGGATTGACCGGCACGAACACGCCGCCCGCCGCGGCGGCGCCGAACAGGGTGGCCACCGCTTCCACCCGCTTTTCGAGGTAGACGGCGACTCGCTCGCCGCGCCCGAGGCCCAGCGCCAGCATCGCCGCCATGGTTTCTCCGACTTCTCGGGCCAGGGCGGCGTAGTCCAGCCGCCGTTCCTTATAGGCCAACGCATCCGAGCCGGGGGCGCGGGCGGCGGCGCGGAAAATGAATTCGTGAATCAAAGCGGTCATTTATTTATGAAACCTGTTTGTTATCGGCCATTGTGGGTACGGCTCTTGTGCCCTTTAGGGCGCAGCCGTACAGTCAGGCTGCACCCGCAAGGAGTGTCCCCGCCGCGAGCGGCAGCAAAGCTGCTCGCACGGGCGAGAAAGCCTGACCCACAGCGAGTTTCACGCTAATCCGCCCACTTCCCTGCCGCCGTCAATTTTTCCTTCAGCCCCGGCAAGGGGAATCCCAGTTCATAGGCTTTCCTGGCGTAGGTTCTCGCGTTGGCGTAATCCTTTTTCTGAAAATAGATCATGCCGAGGTTGTAGTTGATGTTGGCGTTGTCCGGCTGGAGCTTGTTCGCTTCGTTGAGCTGTTCGATCGCCTTGCCGGAATTGCCCAGTTTGGACAGGTAAATGCCGTAGATCATGCGCACCACGCCGTCGTCCGGCTTGAAGCGCATGGCGCGGTCGAAATAGCACTCGACCGAGTAGCGGGTATTGCCGGCGCGCGGGGATTTTTCCCTTAAGCCCAGTTTCGCCATGGCCATCAGGGCGCGATGATGATTCGGGAAATGCCGCAGCGTGTAATCTATATCGGAGCCGAGGGGGGCCGAATGGCCTTTGGTCAGGCTTTCGACTTCCGGGGTGAAATGCCCCCGTTCGACCACCTCCAGCGCCGTCTTGTCGGCGCTACTCCGGTAGTCGCGGGGCGGTTCGCCGTCGGGCGCCCCCAGGTCTCCGCAACCATCGGCGGCCCGAACGTTGGCCGATGCCGCCAGGATCGTCATGGCGACGATGGCTGGAATGAATTTGATCCTGAAAACCTCAATTGAACCACGGAGATCACGGAGGCCACGGAGTAAAACAAAGCGTTCGAGAAATATCGGGCACTCACCCAGTGAAACGCAAGGCTCTATGCAATGTCCTGATTTTTCTCCGTGTTCTCCGTGGTTAACCGCTTTTTTTAGGTTCATAAAACACCTCCTTGTGCAGACGCAATCCCACTGAGTATAGTCGGTCAAAAACGAGGGTCGCGACCGCGCGCCACTTCGTCGAGAATGGCTGCCAGCGCCCCGGTTCTCGATCTGCGCGAGGCAGCCCGCACCGTTTCGCTCGACGCGATCGGCGCTTCGTTGCGCCCGGCCAGGGACAGGAAATGCGGCAGCGCGCGCAGAATGTCGTCCTTCGAATCCAGCCGGGCGATGGTGTCGATGCCGGCGTTCTTCAGCGTGGCGGCGGTATCCCCGGCCGGGTCGGTCAGGGCCAGGATGGGGCGCCGGGCGCGCAGGTATTCGTACAGCTTCGCCGGCACCTGGCGGTTGCAGTTGGCGGCCTGGAGGATCAGCAGCCCGTCCGCGGCCAGCATCTCCGCCAGGGCTTCCCGATAGGGAACCGGCGGCGCCAGCGAAACGATGTCGCCGATCCCGCAGCGGTCGGCCAGCTGGCGCAGGTATTCGTCGTGGCAGCTCGCGCGCAGGACGAGCTTGAAGCTGGCGGGGGAAATCAGCCGCTGCCGGAGCAGTTCCGCCAGCGCCTCGAACAGCGGGACCGGATCCCGCTCGGACGGGTAGACGATGCCGCTGTGCACCAGCGTAAAAGGCTTGCCGGCGGTTGTCGCGGCTGCCGCGTTGGCCTCCGCCGCGGCGAAATTCTCCTCGTCGTAGCCGTTTTCGATCAGGCTGAAACGCGAGGCGGGAATCCGGGGAAAGCCGGCCCGATACAAATCGATCGTGCCGGGCGTGGTGCAAACCGCCCTGGCGCAATGGGCGGCGGCCTGTCCCCCGATCCATTGGTAGATTCGCCGGGTGGACGGGTCGGGCGGATAGTCCGGCTCGGTCATCGGATCCCTGAAATCGGCCACCCAGGGAATGCCGGTCAGACGCCGCAGGCTGAGCCCGATCAAATGCGCCGTGGCGATCGGGTAGGTGGACCAGATTGCGTCGGGCCGGTATCGGCGGATCAGGCGCAGGCCGGCGGGGACTGCGCCGAGCCACCAGGAAATCCAGCGATCCGGCAGGGCCAGCATGCCGGGGTAGCGGCCCATCAACGACAAGTGCCGGGAGGTGTCGAGGGCGAAGGCGCGGTGCACCGGCACGCCCTCCGGCACTTCGCCGAGCTGGTCGTCGCCGGTGCTGGGGTAGGCGCGGGGATGGGCCGTCAGGATGATCGGCTCCCAGCCGAACTCCGGCAGGTAACGGGAAAACTTCAGCGTGCGCTGGATGCCGCTGCTGCCGCGCAAGGGCGGATAGTGATAGGCGATCATCAGGACGCGCTTCACCATGACTTCGCCCATTGGCAGGTCCAATCGGCGACCTGGTCGCGCCATTCGCGCCGGGAGAAGGTGTGGTTGGCTTCGGGCAAGTCGTGGCGCGTCACGCCGGGTGAAGCCAGCAGCTTTCGCCATTTTGGGGAAGCGCCGGTCAGGTCGGAAAACTCGCGCGCGGTCAGGTCGTTGCCGCTCATGATCAGGAGCGTTCGTCCGGTGAAGCGGTTCAATCCGTCGAACATCCGCTCGGGCAGGGGAGCCGGGCCGCGCGATTCGGCTGGCGCGGCCCGCATACTCCTCGGTAAAGCCTTGCCGGCCAGCGCGGCCAGGGAGCGGGCTGCCGCGGCATAATCGAAGCGACCGCGGCGTATCTTGCGCCACAGTTCCGGCTCGAACAGGCGGGCGAGGTAGTAGTGCTTCAGGGTGGCCCTGGCGATCCCGGCTTCCGTCCTGATCCAGGGATTCAGCAACGCCAGGCCGGTGACGCGGCGATCCTGAGGGGCATAGAACAAGGCGGCCGACGCGGCATCGCACAGTCCCCAGATCGCCACTTCCCGAAGCGCGGGTACTTCGGCGAAAAACCGGTCGATCGCATGTCGCAAGTCGTCGTTTACTTCCTCGAAAGTCCGCGCGTCCCCTTCGCTGTCGCCCATGCCACGATAGTCGAAACGCATCGCGGCGATGCCATGGGCGGCGAGGTGACGGGCCAGCAGCGTGAACTGGCGGTGGCTCCCGGCCCGGTATTGCGGCCCGCCCACCACGATCAGCACGCCTCGGGAAATCGCCCGCTCCGGCACGCTCAGGATTCCATACAGCCACGCATCGTGGCAGGGGAAAGCAATGGCGCGCTCCGCGACATCGGCGCGAAATCCGTGAAGCGGGTTAGCATGAAACTCGCGAAGCGAGACTTCGTCCCCCTCTCCCGCTTGCGGGAGAGGGTTAGGGGAGAGGGTTTTCATGGCGCCGCCTCGCAGAAGGGCTCCACCGTGGCCGCTACCAGCCCAGGGCATTCCGAGATTTCCTGCGTCGCCCAGAACTGCGGGCCCGGCACCGTCCGCACGCGTAAATCGGCGCCGCCACGCACCCACGCATCCGCTGTCCTGGCCGCCGCCGGCGGCATGGAGCGGCCCGCTTCGGGCACGATTTCGAACCAGTGAACCGGACATTTCGTCGTCGCCAGATCGGCCGCGCTCAGGCGGTCGATGGCGGCGGCAAGGTCGGGCGCGAGTTCGTATCCCGCCACTTCGAGCGTTTCGCCGGCCGCCAGGGCGTCGCGCATGGCCTGGGTTCCCGCGGGCTTTTCCGCGTCGCCGGCGAGCATTTCGCCGGCTAGGCGCATGCGCAAAAACTGGGTCAGGAAAGATGCGCCGCTAATCACCGGCTGCCACAGGACGATCCGGCCGATGGCGCTTTCCGGGTCCCCGGCAAAATCGAGCGCGAGCAGCGCGCCCAGCCGCAGGCTCCATAGGCCGATCGGCCCGGAGGTGCGCTCTTCGAGCCACTCCCGCGCAACCGCCAGGTCATGCTTCCATATGTCCCAGCGCGCGTCGGCGAATTCGCCGCTGCTGTCGCCGCAGCCGAAAAGATCGATTTGCAGCACGCCGAAACCCATGGCGGCAAAAGCCCTCGCCTGCAACGCCGCCATGCGCCGGGACTTGTTCATCTCGTCGCCGAAGGGGTGAACGTAGAGGAATGCCCCGGCCGGCCTCCTATCCGCATGGGGAGCGTGGTACAGGCAAAACCGCGTTCCCGGCGCGGCATCCAGAAAGAACGCCTCGGCGGGCGGATGTTCTCGTGTCATAAAAAACGCCGTTGGTGAAATGCCCACATGTTCGTAGGCGCGAATTTATTCGCACATAACCCGCGTATTTGTGCGAATAAATTCGCACCTACAAACGGGCTCATTTTTAGAGTCATCCGGCCACTTTTTCGCCGAAGAAGCGGGTCAGGCTTCCCAGGCTCTCGAAAGTCGCGGCGCTGATCTCGTCGTCGTCCACGGAGACGCCGAAGTGTTCTTCCAGCGCGGTGATCACGTTGACGACCGCCATCGAATCCAGTTCCGGGATGCTCCCCAGCAAGGCGGAGTCCGCCCTGAGGGAATGCCTGTGTTCGCCGAGGCTCAATACGTCGGACAGGATGGTTTTAACTTCTTCGAGATACTGCATGATCGCTCCATGTGGTGATGCCCGTGCCGCATCCCTCTATGTATAGTACATATCCGGCTAGGCCCGCCGGCTTCGTTATTCCCGCGCAGGCCGGAATCCAGCGCGTAGCCTGGATGGAGCGCAGCGCAATCCAGGGAATTCTCCGGATTCCCCGGATTCCATTTCATTCCATCCGGGCTACGCGACTGGTTTTATTTTCCTCCGCGCCCCCGCGTGAATCCGGATGCTCACGCGGAGAACTCGGATCGCTGTTGTGGGTACGGCTCTTGTGCCCTTTAGGGCGCAGCCGTAAGTCAGGCCGCGCTCGCCATGGCCATTGGAACGACAGCCGCTGTTTTTTAGTCGAACAGGCATTCGAATCCGCCTGCTCGAGGTGATCGGCATGCAGCCAGAATGGTGTTCTTCCCTGTTTAAGCCCGGCCGCAATTGCTGGCGGATGGCGCATGCCGACCGCGTCGCCTTCCTGATCGACGCCGACGCGTATTTCCATGCCCTGCGCGAGGCGATCATCCGGGCCGAGCGAAGCGTTTTCATCGTCGGCTGGGATATCGACAGCCGTCTGCGCCTCCTGCGCGAGGGCGAGGACGACGGATTTCCGGGGCCCCTGGCGCAGTTCCTCGATACCGTGGTGCGGCGGCGGAAAGAACTGCGCATCTATATCCTGACCTGGGATTTCGCCATGATCTATGCCGCCGAAAGGGAGTGGCTGCCGATTTACCGGCTCGACTGGGAGACCCATCGCCGCATTTATTTCTACATGGACGGCGCCCACCCGCCCGGCGCTTCGCATCACCAGAAACTGGCGGTGATCGACGATCGGCTTGCCTTCGTTGGCGGGCTGGACCTGACCAAGCGGCGCTGGGATACGCCCGAGCACGCGCCGGACGAAGCGGCGCGGATCGATCCGGACGACGCCCATTATTCGCCGTTCCACGACGTGCAGATGATGGTGAGCGGCGAAGCCGCGGCCGCGCTGGGAGAACTGGCCAGGCAGCGCTGGTGGCGCGCCACGGGATATGCGCCGCGCGTCGGCGCGCCCCTCCCGGCGCATCCGCCGTGGCCGCCCTGGGTGGCGGCGGACGTGGAGGACATCGCCGTCGCCATCGCCCGCACCGAACCGCAATACGAAAACCAGCCGGCGATCCAGGAGGTCAAGCAGCTTTACCTGGACGCCATCGCCATCGCCGAGAAAACCATCTACCTGGAAAACCAGTACCTGACCGCCCATGCCGTGGGCGAGGCCCTCGCGGCCCGCCTGCGGGAGCCGGGCGGCCCCGAGGTGGTGGTGGTCTCGACCTTGCACACCACCGGCTGGCTTTCCAGGATCACCATGGACGTATTGCGCGCCAGGCTGCTCCGGCGCCTGCGCCAAGCCGACCGCTACGGCCGCTTCCGGGCCTATTATCCGTACATCCCCGGCCTCGACGACGAGGACGCGCTCAAACTGCACAGCAAGGTGATGGTGATCGACGAGCGCATCGCGCGGGTCGGCTCGGCCAACCTGAACAACCGCTCCATGGGACTGGATACCGAGTGCGACCTGGCCCTGGACGCGTGCGGCGACGCCGCGCAATCGGCCGCCGTGGCCCGCTTTCGCAACCGGCTGCTGGCGGAACACCTGGGCGTCGCCGGGGAAGCGTTCGCGCAGCGTCTGGCCCGGCACGGCTCGCTGATCGGGGCCATCGAAAGCCTCATGAACGACGGGCGCTCGCTGCGGGAGTTGAGCGACAAGCAGCCCGAAGAGGCCGAAACCGCCCCGGTGCTCGACACCGCGCTGCTCGATCCCGAGTGGCCGATCTCCGCCGATGTCGTGGTGGCCCATCTGCTGCCCGCGGACGAGGCGCGGCCGCTGCGCCAGCGCATGGCCGCCCTCGCCCTGACGCTGGCGGCGCTGGCCGGCCTCGCCGTCGCCTGGCGCTGGACGCCGCTGGGCGACTGGCTGAATCCGGCGTATGTCATCGCTTCCATCGGCCGGATCGGCGAAGTGCTGGGCCCGGTCGCCGCGGTCGGCGGCTTCGCCCTCGCCAGCATCGCGGCCGTGCCGCTGACCTTTCTGGTGCTGGTCGCCATCGTCGCTTTCGGGCCGCTCGCCGGATTCGCCTATTCCCTGGCCGGCGCCACGCTCGGCGCCGCCGCCAGCTACGGCCTCGGCCACGCCATGGGGCGCGATGTCGTCCGCCGCCTGGCCGGCCGACGCATCAACCGTCTCAGCCGGCGCCTGGCGAGCCGCGGTATCCTCGCCGTCACCGTGCTGCGCCTGCTGCCCATCGCGCCTTTCGCCATCGTCAACATGATCGCCGGCGCCTCCCACATCCGCCTGCGCGATTTCCTGGTGGGCACAGCCCTGGGGTTGACCCCCGGCATCCTCGCCCTGACCGTGTTCGTCGATCGCATCGTCGCCGCCCTGCGCGATCCGGGGCCGGGCACCGTGCTGATCCTGGCGCTGGCGGTGGTGCTGATCGGGTCGGGCGCGTGGTGGCTGCGCCGCTGGCTGAGGCGGCCGGGCGATGAATAGGCACGGGGCCAATGTGCACCAGCCGTAGGTGCGAATTCATTCGCACAAAGCGCAAGAGCCATTGTGGGTGCGGCTTGAGCCGTACATGTCAGGCTCAAGCCTGACCCACACCTCGATCTATGCCGATACGGCGGATGTGCGAATAAATTCGCACCCACAACTCCTTTCCCAGGGAAAATCATGCTGCTGAAAGTCGTCACCTACAACATCCACGGCGGCATCGGCCAGGATGGCCGCTACGACCCGCAGCGCATCCTCGACGTGATCGCCAGCCTCGATCCGGATATCTGCGCCCTGCAGGAAGTGGAGTCGCTCCACGGCCAGCCCCATCTTTTCGCGCAATGGGGCGAGGCGGCGGGCTACCAGGTGATATTCGGCCACACGCAGATGAGGCAGGATGGGGCATACGGCAACGCCGTGCTGAGCCGGCTGCCGGTCGCGGCGGTGCGGCGCATGGACCTGACTTTCGCCGGGCGCGAGCCGCGCGGCGCACTGGATGTCGAACTCGACTGCAACGGCGTGCCGCTGCGCGTGCTGGCCACCCACCTCGGCCTGATGCCGCGGGAGCGGCGCCATCAGATCCAGCTGCTGCTGTCGGCGCTGACCCGGACCGAGGCGGATCGGATCGTGCTGATGGGGGACATCAACGAATGGTTTCTATGGGGCCGCCCGCTACGCTGGCTGCATGCGTTTTTCGGCGGGTCGCATACCCGGCGGACGTTCCCGTCCCGCTGGCCGATGTTCGCGCTCGACCGCATCTGGACGCATCCGTGGCAAATGCTGGGAAGCGTGAGCGCGCATCGTTCGCCGGCCGCGCGGATCGCTTCGGATCATTTGCCGTTGTGGGGGGAAATCGAGATTGGGTAACGTGTCACCCGCGAAGCGCGCACAAAATCCTAAATTGCCAAGTAAATGGAGTAAACGAGCTACCGCGCAGCCACCCCAGCCGGCTCCTTTTCGTACCACAACTCCAGCATCATCAACACCCAGATCAGCGTCCCGTAATACTCCGCGTGTCCATTGCGATGGGTGTCGATCAGCTCGTCCACGAACCCCGGCCGGACGACGCCGCGCGGCTTGAGGCTGGCCAGGCTGTCGTAGGCCAGTTCCCGCAAGCCGTGGTGGTTTTGCAGCCACAGCCCGAAGGGCAGGCCGAAGCCGTGTTTCTGCTTGGTGAGGATTTCGTGCGGCAGGAAGTCGCGCAGCGCCTGTTTGAAAAAATAGCGCAGCTTCGTTCCCTTGAGCTTGAGATCAGGGGCGAGGCGGGCGGAGAAGGCGACGATCTCGTCGTCGAGCAGGGGATAGGCGACTTCGACGCCGGCCAGTTCGCACATTCGGCTGACCTTGGGAAGGTCGTTGTCGGCCAGGGTGAATCTCAGGTCGAGCGCCAGCATCCGGTTGATCTGGGTGCCGGCGCGGGCGCCGTTCCATTGTTCGGCGAGCAGGGCGATGGGCTGGGCGGGGTCCACTTCCGCCAGGAAGTCCGGTTCGCACACGCGGGCGGCGCCCAGGCGGGTGAGCAGGTTGTAGGCCTCGGCCCGCTCGGGCATGGGCTGGGAGGCTTGCTCCACATAGCTGCGCGCCTTGCGTAGCGGGGTGATCCAGTTGCCGCCCGGCAATGCATAGAGGACGGGCTCGATCAGCCCTTTGCGCACGCCCGCCGGCAAGGCGCCGTAAAGCGAAAAGATCCGCTGTTTCGCATAGCGGGTGTTGCCGCCGAACAGTTCGTCGCCCCCGTCGCCGGCCAGCATCAGCCGGACGCCGTCATTTTTCGCCAGACGGGCGCAGTAATAGGCCGGCACGGCGGAAGCGTTGCCGAAGGGTGCGTCGTATGCGGCGGCGACGTCCCGCACCGCGCCGACGACGTCGTCGGGCGTGACGTAATAATCGTGGAGGTCGCTGCCGAAATGGTCCGCCGCCAGGCGGGCGTAGGCCATTTCGTCGTAGCCTTCGGCGTCGAAACCGATGGAGTAGACGCGGGCCGGTTTTCCCGTGATGCCGCCGAGCATGCCGGAAACAGTGGAACTGTCGGTGCCGCCGCTGAGAAAGGCGCCTACCTGTCTTTCCTGCGCCGATGCGCCGACCGCCTTCTGCAGCAGGGCGACGAATTCCTCCTTCAGGGCGGCGAAGCTGTGGCTTTCCCGCTCGCTGAACGCCATTTCCCAATAGCGCCCGGTGCTGATCCGTCCGTTCCTGAAGCGCAGCCAGCTGCCGGGCAGCAGGCGTTGCTGGCCGCGGTATATCGTGCCGGGGCCGGGAACCATGTGGAAATAGAGGTAATTGAAAATACCCTGCGGATCGATCTCGGGGGCGGCCAGCGGATGGATGTTGAGCGCGTCGGCGCTGGAGCCGAAAATCAGGCTGTTTCCCCGCTGCAGGTAAGTCAGCGACGAAATCCCCATGCGGTCGATCGCCAGGAATACTTCGTCGGCGTAGACCAGCGCCACCGCGAACGAGCCGGCCAGGGAAAGGAGGATGTCCGGGCCGGTTTCGAGATAGCCATCGGCGACGAAGCGGGCGAGTTGTCCGGCGCCGCCGGGGATCGGCGCCGTGCACCGTGCCGATCCGAATACCGTCGCCATCACCCGGCCGTCCCGGTAAACGTCGCAGCGCCCCGCGCCGGCCAGCCCGCCGTGCCCGTTCGACAAGGCGGCGATCCATTCTTCATGGCGGCGCATGGGAGCCGCCATGGCTTCGATCAGGCGGCGGTTGCCGGCCTCGTCCCGATGTTTTCCCCACCAGCCGCACAGCCCGCTCATGTGGCTCGCTCCGGCCGGCCGGCGGATTCATCTGCACGAAACGGGTTGAGTGTGCGAACGGTCAGGGCGAATCGCCGCTCCAAATCATGAAACAGCGCTTCGCCCTGACCGTTTCCCTCACCCCTAACCCTCTCCCGCCAGCGGGAGCACCCGCAAGGAGTGTCCCCGCCGGGATTGGCGGCAAAGCCGCTCAATCCGGCGAGAAGGGGGACGAAGTCTCGCTTCGCGAGTTTCACGTTAACGAATTCGCACCTACAGGCCGCTGTTTTCAGGGCGGAAGGGGTGTAAATGCTTTTGACGTAAATGGAAAGCTTGCTGGGCTGCGCCATGGCACTCCTCACGTGGCGGCGGGCCGGGTCGTCCGGCCGCCGTGTCCTCAGTATAGGACACCGTGGGGAGGTGATTTAGTGTGAAACTCGCGAAGCAGGATGCGCGATCTGTGGGTCAGGCTTCAGCCTGACTGTACGGCTAAAGCCGTACCCACAACGGACGCTGTTTCATGATTCGGAGCAGGCGATTCGCCATGACCGTTAGGTCGGGATTTGCCGGGCGCGGCGTGCCCGACGTATATCTAGATTATTTCCTGGCGGCGAGGTGCGGGGCGATGACTTGCAGCATCTGGCCGAAAATCCGCGGGTTGCCGGCGAGGATGTTGCCGCTTTGCATGTAGCCGGATTCTCCCTGGAAATCGCCCACCAGGCCGCCGGCTTCCTGCACCAGGAGGGCGCCGGCGGCGATGTCCCAGGGCTTGAGGTTGAATTCCCAGAAGCCGTCGAAGCGGCCGGCGGCGCAGTAGGCGAGGTCGAGCGCGGCCGAGCCGGGGCGGCGCAGGCCGGCGGTCTTTTGCATCAGGTCGCGGAAAATGCCCATGTAGGCGTCGATGTAGCTGAAGTCGTAGTAGGGGAAACCCGTGCCGACCAGGGCATCGCCGAGCTGCTCGCGCCGGCTGACGCGGATGCGGCGGTCGTTGAGGAACGCGCCGCCGCCGCGTGTGGCGGTGAACAGGTCGTTGCGGCAGGGGTCGTAGATTACGGCATGGTTCAGCACGCCCTTGTGCTGCAACGCGATGGACACCGCATATTGCGGAAAGCCGTGGAGAAAGTTGGTGGTGCCGTCGAGCGGATCGATGATCCACTGGAATTCCGAGTCGCCCTGAGCGCCGCTTTCTTCTGCTAAAATCGCGTGCTTTGGGTAGGCTTCGAGCAGGATTCCCTTGATCGCATCTTCCGCGTCGCGGTCCACTTCGCTGACGAAATCGTTGTGGTTTTTGTGCGTGACCGTGAGCTTGTCCAGGTTGAGGGAGGCGCGGTTGATGATCTGGCCGGCGCGACGCGCGGCCTTGATCGCCGTGTTGAGCATGGGATGCATGGGTTGTCCTGAAAAAAATTAAGAGCGGGGGCGGCGAGCGCCAAGTCGCTATTTTAAAGGTAATTCCGCAATGAATAAACCCGATATCCTGAATAATGTCCGCATCGTGCTCAGCCACCCCAGCCATCCAGGCAATATCGGGGCGGCGGCGCGGGCGATCAGGACGATGGGTTTGAGCCGGCTTTACCTAGTCAACCCCAAGTGTTTCCCCGACCCGGCGGCGGTCGCGCGGGCCGCCGGCGCTTCGGACGTGCTGGATAATGCCGTGGTGTGCGCTACGCTGGACGAGGCCCTGGCCGGCACTTCGCTCGCGGTGGCGGTGACGGCGCGGCGGCGCGATCTCTCCCACGAAATGCTGCCGGTGCGCGCGGCGGCCTCGCGCATGCTCGATGTCGCCGCGCAGGGCGAGGTGGCGCTGGTGTTCGGCACCGAGATGTCGGGGCTGTCCAACGCCGAGCTGGACAAGTGCCAGCTGCTTGCCACGATCGCCGCCAACCCGGAGTTTTCGTCGTTGAACCTGGCCGCGGCAGTGCAGATTCTGGCCTACGAGCTGCGCATGGCCCGGATCGACGAAGCGGCGATGCCCGCGGCGAAGACGATGGAGGCCGCCAGTTTCGAGGAGGTGGAGAATTTCTACGGGCATCTGGAGCGCGCCATGATCGCCACCGAATTCCTCAATCCGGCCAGCCCCGGACGCCTGATGCAGCGCCTGCGCCGGCTGTTCGCGCGGTCGCGGCTGGAAAAAGTCGAGGTCGATATCCTGCGCGGGATTTTGACTTCCGTGGAAAAGTGCGCAAAAAAGTGAAAAAACCCGGAAAAATCCATAGTTGAGTAAAGGAGTCTGGAATATAATGTTCCACTTATATTTCGGGGTCGAATGATGTTCGGGCGTTTGCGTGAAAATATCACCGTGGTGTTCGAGCGGGATCCGGCGGCGCGCACCACCTGGGAGGTGCTGACCACCTATCCGGGCCTGCACGCCTTGCTGGTGCATCGCCTGTCGCAGCGCCTGTGGCGCTGGCGGCTGAAATGGCTGGCGCGCTTCGTGTCGTATCTGGGGCGCTGGTTCACCGGCATCGAGATTCATCCGGGCGCGACCATCGGGCGGCGGGTGTTCATCGATCATGGCATGGGCGTGGTGGTCGGCGAGACGGCCGAGATCGGCGACGACTGCACGCTTTACCACGGCGTCACCCTGGGCGGCACCTCGTGGAACAAGGGCAAGCGCCACCCCACGCTGGGCAGGGGCGTGGTGGTCGGCGCCGGCGCCAAGATCCTCGGCCCGATCTTTCTGGGCGACGGCGCCAAGGTGGGCTCCAACGCGGTGGTGGTAAAGGACGTGCCGGCGGGCGCGACCGCCGTGGGCATCCCGGCGCGCATCCTGGATTCGACCGCTGAGGCGCGCGAAAACAAGGCCCAAAAAATGGGATTTTCCGCCTACGCCATCAGCGCCGACATGAACGATCCGGTGGTCAAGGCGATTCACGGGCTGCTCGACCACACCGTGGTGATGGACCAGCGCATCGAACAGCTGATCGCCCAGCTGAAGAAGATGGGCGTCGAGGCGGAAGCGCCGGCTCCCGCCCAGGACGCATTCGATGCCGGCTACCTGAACAAAATAGTTGACTAAAATAGTCCACTATTGCTATAGTTGCAGCGTAACTTAACGGGAAGGAAGCACAACCATGCGATTGACGACCAAAGGACGGTTTGCCGTAACCGCGATGCTGGACCTGGCGCTGCGCCAGGGCGAAGGGCCGGTGACGCTGGCCGGCATCAGCGAGCGTCAGAAGATTTCGCTGTCCTACCTGGAGCAGCTGTTCGGCAAGTTGCGCCGCCACGCGCTGGTGGAAAGCGTGCGCGGTCCGGGCGGCGGCTATTACCTGGCCAAGAGCCTGGACGAGATCGCGGTGGCCGACATCATCAAGGCGGTGGACGAGCCGCTCGACGCGACCCAGTGCGGCGGGCTGGGCAACTGCCACGACGAACACGAATGCATGACCCATGACCTGTGGATCACCCTCAACGCGAAGATTTTCGAATATCTGGCTTCGGTCAAGCTGTCCCACCTGGTGGCCAAGCAGCGCGGCGTGGGCGTGGCCCAGCTGCTCGATATGAAGCCTGCCCAAAGGCGGCGCGGCACGGCGAAGGCGGATGTTGCCAGCGTACTTTGACCACAATGCCACCACGCCGCTCGACGAGCGCGTGCTGGCGGCGATGCTGCCCTATTTCCGGGAGCATTGCGGCAACCCTTCGAGCCGCCACGCGTTCGGCCGCGAAGCGCGCCGCGCGGTCGATGCCGCGCGCGAACAGGTGGCGCACGCAATTGGCGCATATCCTACACAGGTCTGCTTTGTCAGTGGCGGCACCGAAGGCAACAATCTGCTGATCAAGGGCGCCGCCGCCCGGCTCAACCCCGGCCAGATCGTGGTGAGCGCGGTAGAGCACCCGTGCGTGGCGAAGCCGGCACAAGAATTGCTCGAACAAGGCTGGAAGCTCAGGAAGCTGACAGTGGACCGGGCGGGCCGGCTGGACATGGCGGACCTGGACTGCGCCCTGCGCGAGCCGACCGGACTGGTGTCGGTGATGCTGGCGAACAACGAGACCGGCGTGGAGCAGGACGTCGCGGCGGTGGCGGAAAAGGCGCGCCGCGCGGGCGCGCTGGTGCATACCGACGCGGTGCAGGCGCTGGGCAAGATGCCGGTTCGCTTCGCCGATTTGAACGTGCATGCGATGACGCTCTCCGCGCACAAGATTTACGGCCCGAAAGGCATCGGCGCGCTGGTTCTCGACAAGCGCCTGGACCTCAAGCCGCAGATCGTCGGCGGCGGGCACGAGCGGGGGCTGCGCGCGGGCACGGAAAACGTGCCGGCGATTGTCGGCTTCGGGGCCGCCTGCGAACTGGCGGCGAGCCGGCTGGATGAATTCGTGGCGCAGCTGCGGCCGATGCGGGAGCGCCTCGACCAGGGGCTGCGCGCGCTGGGCGCGGTGGTGTTCGGCGACGGTGCGAAGCGCCTGCCCAATACCAGCTATTTCGCCGTCCCCGGCATCGATGGCGAGACCCTGGTGATGGCGCTGGATCGCGCCGGCTTCGCGGTAGCGAGCGGCGCGGCCTGTTCCAGCGGCGCCGCCGATGCAAGCCCGGTGCTGCTGGCCATGGGCGTGGAGCGCGAGTTGGCGCGCGGCGCGGTGCGCGTCAGCCTGGGGTGGAGCAACGGCATGGGCCAGGTCGAGCAATTCCTGGCGGCGCTGCGGGAAGAGATTTTGAAGTTGAAAAAGATGGCGGCGGTTGCGGCATAGCCGCCAGGGTAATTTGGAAATTGGAGAAACAACAAATGGTCAAGACCCCGATCTATCTGGATTATTCCGCCACCACCCCGGTCGACCCGCGGGTAGCGGAAAAAATGATTCCCTACCTGACCGAGAAATTCGGCAATCCGGCGAGCCGTTCCCACGAATTCGGCTGGGATGCCGAAAAGGCGGTGGAAGAGGCGCGCGAGCAGGTCGCCGCGCTGGTCAACGCCGACCCCAAGGAAATCGTCTGGACCTCGGGCGCGACCGAGTCGAACAATCTCGCGATCAAGGGCGCCGCGCATTTCTACCAGGGCAAGGGCAAGCACCTGGTCACCGTGATGACGGAGCACAAAGCGGTGCTCGATACGGTGCGCCACCTCGAAAGCGAAGGCTTCGAAGCCACCTATCTCAAGCCCGAGCCGAACGGGCTGGTGGATATCGAAAAATTTACCGCCGCCTTGCGCCCCGACACCATCGTGGCCTCGGTCATGCTGGTCAACAACGAGATCGGCGTGGTGCAGGACATCGCCGCGATGGGGGAAATCTGCCGCGCCAAGGGCATCATTTTCCATGTCGATGCCGCCCAGGCCACCGGCAAGGTCGCCATCGATCTATCCAAGCTGAAGGTCGATCTGATGTCCTTCTCCGCACACAAGACCTACGGGCCGAAAGGCATCGGCGCGCTGTATGTGAGAAGGAAGCCGCGCGTGCGGCTGGAAGCGCAGATGCATGGCGGCGGGCACGAGCGGGGCATGCGCTCCGGCACGCTGGCGACGCACCAGATCGTCGGCATGGGCGAAGCCTTCCGCATCGCGCAGGAAGAGATGGCAACCGAGAACGAACACGTCCGCGCCTTGCGCGACCGGCTCTACGCCGGCCTGTCGCAAATCGAGGAAGTGCATGTCAACGGCGACATGGAAAACCGCGTGCCGCATAATCTCAACATCAGCTTCAGCTTCGTCGAGGGCGAATCGCTGATCATGGCGATCCGCGATCTGGCGGTGTCCAGCGGCTCCGCCTGCACCTCGGCCAGCCTGGAGCCTTCCTACGTCCTGCGCGCCCTGGGGCGCAGCGACGAACTGGCTCACAGCTCGATCCGCTTCACCATCGGCCGCTTCACCACCGAGGCCGAGATCGATTACGCCATCGACCTGGTCAAAGCCAAGATCGGGCGCCTGCGCGAACTGTCTCCGCTGTGGGACATGTTCAAGGAAGGGATCGATTTGAGCACGGTGAAGTGGGCGGCGCATTGATTTGAGAGCGGGTAGCCGGTAGCTTTTTAAAGCAACCCCGCGAAGCGAGCCCATCAAAGCTACAGGCTACCGGCAACCGGCTACAAGCTAGATAAGGAGTGTCAAATGTCATACAGCACCAAAGTACTGGATCACTACGAAAACCCGCGCAACGTCGGCACCTTCGGCAGCGAAGACGAGGGCGTCGCCACCGGCATGGTGGGCGCGCCGGCCTGCGGCGACGTGATGAA
>JAQTMN010000058.1 GCA_028714315.1 Sulfuricella sp.
CCATCCGCGTCGAGCTGGATTCGCTCTCCGTGGCCGATTTCGAGCAAATCCTCACCAACACCGACGCCTGCCTGACCAAACAGTACGAAGCCCTGCTCGGCACCGAAAACGTCAAGCTCGACTTCTACCCCGATGCCGTCAAGCGCCTTGCCGAGATCGCCTTCGAAGTCAACGAGCGCACCGAAAACATCGGCGCGCGCCGGCTCTACACCGTGATGGAAAAGCTGCTCGAAGAAATCTCCTTCGACGCCGGCCGCGTCACCGAAGAAAGCATCGCCATCGACGCCGCCTACGTCGACAGCAAGCTGAAGGAACTGGCCAAGAGCGAAGATCTGGCGAGATACGTGCTGTAACAATCAAACATTGTAGGAGCGGCCTCCCGGCCGCGATAGATCAGAAATCGCGGCCGGGAGGCCGCTCCTACGGGGGGCGCGAAATTGGGAGATGAAGAACGCCCTCATGGGCGCAGCCTGCGCAAAGGCCGGCATTCCCAGCAAGATTTACCTCGTAACCAGCGTTACCCACCAGCGCCGTCCGTTGTTCGTCGATTTTCATCTTAGCCATCTGGTTGTTGGCGCCATGCGCCACCACACCGAGCAAGGCAATGTGGAAAGCCTTGCTTTCGTGGTCATGCCCGACCACTTCCACTGGCTGCTCGGTCTCGGCGACGCCATGCCACTTTCTAAAGTCGTCGGTCTGGTTAAAAGCTATTCTGCCCGCAGCATCAGACATCGCTTGGCTGACAAATCGCATAACGAGCCGATCTGGCAGGAGGGCTACCACGACCACGCCTTGCGCGAGGAAGAGGATATCCAGGGAATCGCCCGCTACATCGTAGCCAATCCGTTGCGTGCCGGCCTGACCGGTAAGGTCGGCGATTATCCATTATGGGACGCAATATGGCTGTAGGAGCGGCCTCCCGGCCGCGATCCCAATCAAATCGCGGCCGGGAGGCCGCTCCTACAGAAAGGCTTAGGTCGGTTACAATTGGCGATTTCCAAGCCTCGAGATTCCAACAATGAAATTCCACGATCTGGCCGTCGGCCAGCGTTTTGAACTGGGCGGCGCGGTCTACGTCAAAACCAGCCCGGTGCTGGCGAGCAAAGAAGAGGGCACGGAAAAGAAATTCATGGCCCGCTCCGCGCCGGTGCTGCCTTTGGACGGCGTGCAGCGCCCTGCTGCCGCGAAGACGGGAAAAGCGCTGCCGGCGGAGGCGGTGCTGGCCGCGTTCGAGGCGTACCATGCGCGTTGCAGGACCGTGCTGGAACTGGAGGTCTCCGCCGAAAGGCGGCAACAGATTGCCGACGTGCTGGAGCGCGGGCGGCAAGACTTCATCGACTCGATTTCCAAGCCGGATTGACGACGCTTACGCCAGCCGAGAAAGCGCGCTATTTCCGCCTGCGCTGGATGGCGTTCGGTCTGGTGGCGCTGGCCTACATCCTGTCGTTCTTCCATCGCTTTGCGCCGGCGGCGATCGCGGGCGATCTGCAGCAGTCGTTCCATGCCAGCGGAGCCGAGTTGGGCGGGCTCGCCGCGACCTATTTTTACGTCTATTCGGTGATGCAGATCCCCACCGGTGTGCTGGTCGACACGCTCGGGCCGCGCAGGATACTGGCGATCGGCGGGCTGGTGGCGGGGGCGGGATCGCTTCTGTTCGGCTTGGCGGACGGGCTGGCGGCGGCCTCGTTGGGGCGGCTGCTGGTCGGCCTGGGCGTGTCGGTCACCTTCATTTCCCTGCTCAAGCTCAATGCCGCCTGGTTCCACGATCGCCACTTCGCCACGCTCACCGGCCTGTCGATCCTGCTCGGCAACATCGGCGCGCTGCTGGCCGCATTGCCGCTGGCCTGGGCGCTCGGCTTCGTTTCCTGGCGCGCCGTGTTCGTCGCGGTGGGCGGGCTTTCCCTGGCCGTGGCGGCGCTGGGCTGGCTGGTGGTGCGCGACCATCCCGGCAAGGCCGGCTTGCCTTCAATGCGCGAACTCGACGGCAAGACCGCGCACCCGAAGCATGAGGGCCATTGGTACGACGGCCTGGTGGTCGTGGCAAAAAACCGCGCCACCTGGCCAGGGTTCTGGGTCAACCTGGGCATATCCGGCTCGTTTTTCGCGTTCGGCGGGCTGTGGGCGGTGCCCTTCCTGCATGACGCCTATGGCATGGAACGCGGCGCCGCCACCGCGCATACCTCCCTGTTGCTGGCGGGTTTCGCGCTGGGCGCCTTTTTCGTCGGCACCCTGTCGGATCGCCTCGGGCGGCGCAAGCCGGTGATCGTCGCCGGAGTCCTGCTCTATTGCCTGTGCTGGCTGCCGCTGCTGCTTGGCTGGAATCTCTCGTCGACGGCGGGCTATGCGCTGTTTCTGGCGATGGGGCTGGGCGCGTCGGGCTTTACCCTGACCTGGGCCTGCGCCAAGGAAGTGAACCGGCATGCCCTGTCCGGCATGGCGACCAGCGTGGTGAATACCGGCGCCTTCTTCGGCACCGGCATTCTGCAGCCGCTCACCGGCTGGCTGATCGACCGAGCCGCCGCCGGCCACCCGGCCAGCGCGGCGCACGTCCTGGCCGGTTACCGCGCCGGACTGGGGGCGATGCTGGGATTCGCGCTGGTGGGGTTGGCGGCGACGCTATTCATCCGGGAGACGCGTTGCCGCTATGTCGTCTTGGACTGACCTAAAAAAGCGGGCATAGGTAGGGCGCTCACCCCTCAGCCCGCATGCTTTTCCCGCACGATTTCATCGATGACTTTCAGCACGTCGTCGCTGGCCGCTTCGGCCGCGCCGAAGGCTTCGATCATTTTGGCGTGGGTGTCGCGGTTGCGTTCCCAGTCGCTTTCGGCGCAATGGCTTAATGCTTCCTGCACCTTGGCGTGGACCAGGGAATGCGGGGTGGTCATGCTTTTGTACGACGGCACGTGGCTGAACAGCGCGAAGCCCGCCCCGCTGTCGTACCATTTGCCAAGGCGGCAATTGTGGTGGTTGACCTGCACCGCCTGGCCTTCCGCCGACTCGCTGCCGTTGCTGAGCGCCATGTAGCCGTTCTGCTTGAAAATGAGGTGATCGACCTTGATCAGCGAGGCGAAGCTGAGGTCGTGGGCGTGGCTGATCTTCTGCAGCGAGGTTTGCGCCGAGCTTTCCATGCGGCGGAACTTGTCCTCGAAGTCGGCGACCACATTCTTCGACGAATTGGCGACTTCCTTCATGGTTTCGGAATCCTGCTGCATGCTGACCACGTTCTGGTAGAAGCCGTCCAGCATGGCGGCGATGTCGCCGGTGGCACGCTTGGTGTTTTCCGCCAGCTTCCGGACCTCGTCCGCCACGACGGCAAAACCGCGCCCCTGTTCGCCGGCGCGCGCGGCTTCGATGGCTGCGTTCAAGGCAAGCAGGTTGGTCTGGTCGGCGATGGTGGTGATGATGCCCACCACCTTGGAGATTTCCGCGCTGCTGTTGTTGAGCTCGGTGACCGATCGGTTGGCGTTGTTGATCATGTCGTTGATGCGGTTCAGCGCGGTGACGATGTGGCCGACGGATTCCTTGCTGCGGCCCGCTTCGGTCACCGTTTCGCCGGAGATGGTCTTGACGCTTTCCATTTCGCCCGAGATGTTGACCAGGTCGGACTGGATCAGCTTGAGGTTCCTGATCAGCTGGCTGGTGCTCAGCTGCTCGATCTCGGCGAACAACTCGTTCTTGGCCATGTGCTTGGTGTTTTGCGCCATCGATTCGAGCGAATCGTTGACGTTGTTCATGGCGACCGCAAACAGGCCGTGCAGCCCCTGCGGCTGCGCCTTGCGGTAATATTTCCCTTCGCCGGCGTATTTGAAGGCCGTCTCCACTTCGCTGAAATAAGCTTCGAGCTGGTCGAGCGCATCGTTGATTTGCCAGGACAGCGTGCCCAGTTCGTCCATCGTCCGGATATGGGTGACGCGGCTGTCGAAATGCCCCTCGCTGACTTCCTTGACGATTCTGGAGATGTTCTGCAGCGGCGCGAGCAGCGCGGCGGTCCCGATCTGGACGAATACGGCGTAGACCACGCCGATCGCCAGGAAAACGAGGAAATACGGGTCGAAGCCGTAGCGGACGAAAACCAGCAGGACCGCGCCGGCCAGCAGGAAATTGTAGACGTGGGCGGTTGCCCGGATCTTAAAGGCCAAGGACAAATTCTTCATAGCTCGCACCCCGCTGTTGCAGAAGTTGGTTCAGGTAGTTGAGGGATGCGGCGGGGGCGTCATGTTCGCCGGCCTTGCGTTCCAGCTCCAGCATCGTCCGATACAGATCGATGATCGCAGGGATCGCCGTTGCCTTCGGTTTTCTCCGCACCGAGTAGTAGCCGGTGATGCCGCCGCGATCGTCGAAGGTGGGGGTGACGTGGCCGAACGTCCAGTAGAATCCGCCATCCTTGCTCATGTTCTTTAGGTAGGCGAACATCTCCTTTTTCTCGGCCAGCATGTCCCACATCAGCTTGAAAATGCCGCGTGGCATGTCCGGATGGCGCACGATGCTGTGCTGCTCGCTCAGCAGTTCGCCCTCGCTGTAGCCGGACAATTCGATGAAAATGCGGTTGCCGTAAAGGATGCGACCCTTCAGGTCGGTTTTGGAGACGATGAAATCGTCGTCGTGCAGGGCCCTTTCCTTGTCGGTGGGCGTGATTCTGCCGTGCATGCTGTTCCCCTCCTATAATTTGGTGCCGTTTTTCCGGATGTTATGCCGAATCTTCGTCCAATCATAGTCCTACCGGAATGCTGCGGTATTCTGTCTGCCGTCGCCGGCTATTCCAGCGCCATTTCCAGTTCCAGCCAGTCTTCCTCCAGTTCCGCCATGCGTGCGGCCAGTGCGGCGTGCCTGCCGTTCAAATCCTGGATTTCGCTGCCGGCGGGGTTGGCATAGGTGGCCGGGTCGGCCAGCCGGCGGTCGATCTCGGCCAGTTCGGCCTGGGCGGCGGCGAGTTCGGTTTCAATCTTGGCCTGTTTCGACAACAGGGCTTTTTTCTTCGGTTTCGGTGCGGCAGTTTCCTGGCGCGGTTTTTCCACCGGCTTGGCGGTTTCGCGCGGACGGCGCGCCTCGATCCAGGTCTTGTAATCGTCGAGGTCGCCGTCGAACAGCTTCGCTTCGCCGTCCGCCACCAGCCACAGCTCGTCGGCAACGGCGCGGATCAGGCTGCGGTCGTGCGACACCAGCACCATTGCGCCGCCGTATTCCTCCAGCGCCAGGGAAAGTGCGTCGCGCATGTCCAGGTCGAGATGGTTGGTCGGCTCGTCGAGCAGCAAGAGGTGCGGCTTCTGCCAGGCGAGCAGGGCGAGCGCGAGGCGGCTTTTTTCGCCGCCGGAGAAGCTCGCCACCGGCCGATCCTCGCTGTCGCCGGCGAGGCCGAAGCGGCCGAGGAAGGTGCGCAGCGCCAGCGTGGTTTCCTTGGGCGCCAGCCGCTCCATGTGCGCGAGCGGCGTGGCGGCGGCGTCCAGATGCTCGAGCTGATGCTGGGCGAAGTAGCCGATGCGGATGTCCGGCGTCATTTCCAGCCGGCCCGAGGTGGGCGCGAGCTCGCCCACCAGCAGCTTGATCAGGGTCGATTTGCCGGCGCCGTTCGGGCCCAAGAGGGCGATGCGCGCGCCGGAACGCAGGATCAGGTTGACGTCCCGGAACAGGACTTTGTCGCCGTAGGCGAAGCCCATGTTCTCGGCGCGCAGCAAGAGGTCCGGGCTGCGCTCGGGCGCCTCGATCTCCAGCTCGAAATGGCCGTTGGAGAGATGCGCCGGGGCGATGCGGGTGAGCCGCTCGAGCGCCTTGACGCGGCTTTGCGCCTGCTTCGCCTTGGTCGCCTTGGCGTGAAAGCGGCGCACGAAATCCTCGAGGTGGGCGATCTTCGCCTGCTGCTGCTGGAAAGCCTGGTTCTGCTGGGCGATTTTTTCGGCGCGCGCGCGCTCGAAATCGTCGTAGTCGCCGCTGTAGCTGTCGATCACCTGGTCGTGCAGGTGGGCGATGCGGTTGACGCAGGCGTTGAGGAATTCGCGGTCGTGGGAAACCAGGATCAGGCTGCCGGGATAGCGCGCCAAATACTGCTCCAGCCACAGGATCGCTTCGAGGTCGAGGTGGTTGGTCGGCTCGTCGAGCAGCAGCAGATCGGCCCGGTGCATCAGCGCGCGGGCGAGGTTGAGGCGCATGCGCCAGCCGCCGGAGAAGCTCGCCACCGGCCGCTCCAGCGCGTCGTTGGCGAAGCCCAGGCCGTCCAGCAGCTGCGCCGCGCGCGCCTTGGCGGCGTAACCGTCGATGGCCTCGTAGCGGTGCTGCGCGTCGAACCAGGCCGCGTCGTGCTGTTCCCGCGCCAGGATTTTTTCCAGGCGGCGCAATTCGACGTCGCCGTCGAGCACGAATTCCAGGGCGGGCAGCGACGAGTTGGCGATTTCCTGCTCGACGAATGCCAGCGTCTTGCCGGACTGTAAGGAAAGCTCACCGCCGTCCGGCTTGAGCTCGCCGCGGATCAGGCGGAACAGGGTGGATTTGCCGCTGCCGTTCTTGCCCACCAGACCGATGCGCTGGTCGGCGAAAGCTTGCAGATTGGCTTGCTGGAACAGGGGGATGCCGCCCTGCAGGTAGGTCAGGTTCTGGATGTTGAGCATGGGCGCTATGATACCAGATGGCGCCAGCCTGCATTTCTACCGTCGGTTGCCGCCGCGCACTTCGAAGCCGACCCGGTCCAGTTCCTCTCCGGCGGCATCCACCAGCACCAGCGTATGCCGCCCCGATTCCGGCTTCCAGCGGGCGCCGGCGGGCAGCGCAGCATTGCCGTCCAGGCGCCAGCTCAGGTTGGGGGCGGCGGGCGTCATCTCAAAAAAAACCACTTGGCTGGCGGGTGGAATGTCCGGGTCGAGAGCGAGTATTTCGCCGTCGCCGGGGTAGCGGATGCGCGCGCGCACCGTGCCTGCCGGGGCGAGCGCCACCCGCACGGTTTCCGTGCCGGCGATGAACCATTCCCGGCGCGCCGGTTCGAAGGCGGGATCGAAGACGATCTCCTTCGCCACCACGCCCGGCGGCGCGGCGGGCTGGCGTCCGGGCGCCGTGCCGTGGAGGAAGTTCATCACTTCCAACCAGACCGGCGCCGCGCCGCTGATGCCGGAGACGTCGTGCATCGGCTCGCCGTCGAAATTGCCCACCCACACCCCCACGGTGTAGCGGTCGGAAAATCCGACGCACCAGTTGTCGCGCATGTCTTTGCTGGTGCCGGTCTTCACCGCCGCCCAGTAGCGGGTGGCGAGCGGGCTGTCCAGGCCGAAGGTGAGACTGCGCGCGCTGCGGTCGGCGAGCATGTCGCCGACGATGAAGGCCGCGCCGCGATCCATCGCCTGAACCGCTGTCCCGTCCCCGCCGGGGGCGAGCCGCAGGGGAGCGATGCGCCCGCCGTTGGCGATGGCGCGGTAGGCGTTGGTCAACTGCCACAGGGTCGCCTCGGCCGAACCCAGCGCCAGGGAATAGCCGTAGAAATCGCCGCTTTCGGTCAGCTCCGCGAAACCCAGCGCGTGCAGCCGGTCGACGAAGGCGTCGGCGCCGACCAGCATCAGCGCCTTCACCGCCGGCACGTTGAGCGAGCTGCCCAGGGCCAGCCGCGCGCTCACCATGCCCTTGAAGTCGTGGTCGTAATTTTGCGGCACGTAGAGGCCGTTGGGGGTGGGCAGGTCGAGCGGGGCGTCATCGATCGGCGAGGCGGCGGTGAGCAGGCGCCGCTCCAGCGCCAGGCCATAGAGGAACGGCTTGAGGGTGGAGCCCGCCTGGCGCGGCGCCTGCACCGCGTCCACGTAGGCCGCGCTCGAATCCGGTCCGCCGCTGACGTAGGCGAGCACTTCGCCGCTGCGGTTGTCCACCGCCAGCACGGCGCCTTCCCTCACGTTGCCGCCGGCAAGCTGGCGCAATTGTTCGAACAGGGACTGGCTGGCGAAGCGCTGGATGGTGGCGTCGAGGGTGGAGACGGCAACCGTGCTCGTCCTGATCAGCTGGCGGGCGACATGGGGAGCGAGGGCGACGGCGGTGGAGACGCCGTTGTCGCCGTCCAGCGTGGCGGCTGCCTTGGCACGGAGGGCGGCGCAGGAGGTTTTCGCCCCGGTGCCGACGGCAAGCACGCAAGCTTGTTTCGCCACCGCGCCGGAGGTGGCATTGGGCGTGCGCAGCAAGGCTGCAAGCAGCAGCGATTCGGCCTCGTCCAGCCCGTCCGGCGCTTTGTTGAACAGCCCGCGCGCCGCGGCGGCGATACCCTGGAGCTCGCCGCGGTAGGTGACCAGGTTGAAATAGGCTTCCAGTATCTGGGGCTTGGCCCAGGTGTTTTCCAGTTCTTCCGCCGCCCGGATCTGATCCCATTTCTGGCGGTAAGTGCGCCGGATTTTCGCTGGCCGCAACGTCGGGTCGAGCCGGCCTGCCAGTTGCATGGTCAGCGTGCTTGCCCCGCGCTGCTTGCGGCTGAGCAGCGAATCGACGGCGGCGTGTGCCAGCGCCTTCCAGTCCACGCCCCGATGCTGATAGAAGTGCTTGTCCTCCGCCTGGATCAAGGTGGTTACCAGGGTCGGAGAAATCGCCTGCAACGGCGTCCAGTCGAGTCGCCGTCCTTTCTGGTCCACCCGCAGGCGGTGTATGACTTCGCCATTGCGGTCCAGCAGCGCCGCATCGGACGGCGTATAGGCGGCTTTCGCCTGGGCGAACGAAGGCAGGGCGGCGCCGGCGGGCTGCGCCAGGAGCAGCAGCAAGACGGCGCCGACGATGCGCAGATGCCGGGAACGGCGGCTTTTCATTCTTCCACCGCGACACCCCGGTTCGGCAACTCGCCGAACATTTCCGGTGCGTACATCGCTTCCACCCGGGTGGCGGGCAGTTCAAAGCGGCCGGAATTGTTCAGGCGCACGGTATATTCCACCGTCCAGGTTCCCTTGGGCACGAAAGCGTAATAAGCGCGGAAGGCCTCGAACGTGCGTTCTTCGAAGGCAGGCCATACCCAGCCGCGCTTTTTCTCGCCCTGGGCGAGGATGCGCGAATCGCGGCCCAGGCCGGTACCGAGTACGGACGCGCCGGCGGGGATCGGGTCGTCCACCACCACCCAGCTCATGTCGGACTGGGCTTCGAGGTCGAGGCGCACCCGCAGCACATCGCCGCGGCTCCAGCGGCCGTGGGTTTTCTGCTCCACCGCAGTGATCGTCTTTGTCGCCTTGAAGCCGGAGGAGAAGGGCTGCTTCAGCGGGATCGCGGCGCGGCTTTCCACGGTGAGCCAGGGCTTGCCGGCACCGGCGTGGGCTACGTTCAGGGTTTCCTGCGCCGACGGCCAGCCGAAGGCGAGGTCGCCGCCCTGTGCGTTGCGTTTCCAGTCGAACTCCTTGCCATGCTGGCCGGCCAGGGTCGCGCCGGTCTTGCCCGCCACGGGTACGGACTCGAATTTCTGCGCAAATTTTTCCAGCGCCAGTACGCCCCAGGCGTTGGCCACCGTGGTGTTCCAGCGGCCTTTGTGCTGGCGGCCGAGGCTGCCGCGCACCAGGCGGGGCAGGTCTTCCTTCCATGCCGGGTCGTCCAGCAGGTCGAGGATGGCGCGGTTGGCGTTGACGTCGCCGGACACCATCAGCCACCACAGGTAGTCGGAACGCTCGGTGGAAAACCCCATGGTGGTGCCCTGGAAGTTGAGGCGGGAGCGGATGATGGTCGAGGCTTCCTTCATCCGCCGGTCGCGCTCCGCCAATTTGGGAGAGCGCTTGAGCAGGCTGTACCAGTCGAGCACCGCCGAAGTGGGCCACAGGTTGGGCTCGATCGAGAACGACTGGGTCTGGGCATCCTCGATTTCGTCGTTGCGCGACAGCGCTTCCAGCGCGGCGACCTTGCGGATGGCGAGGTCGGCGGTGGGCAGGTCGGAATAGCGCCGTACCCGGCCTTCGACGAAGCCGGTTAGTCCCTGGGCCATTCTTGACTCGGTCGCCTCGGGGATATCCCAGCCGGCCTCGTCGGCCACCGCCAGCAGGTAGGCGGTGAGGGTGTCGCTGCCTTGCTGCATCAGGGGAAAGTATTTGGCCAGTCCGTCGCTATCCAGATAGGCGGGCAGGGCCGCCATGACCTGTCTCCATTGCGCCTCGTCGCGCAGGGCTACCGCTTGGGAAACCCGCTGCTCCAGACAGGTGTAGGGATACGCCGCCATGTAGTCCTTCACCCCGGCCAGCTCGCCGGCCAGGCTGTTTTTCAGGTGCAGCACCACGCCGCCCCGGCCCGGCAGCGCGTCGGCCGGTTTCGCCACCGGCAGGGCGAGGGACCGGTCGAGCTGCATCAGCGTGGCCTGGAAAGTGCGCACCGGCACGGCGGGCACGACCTTCTGGCTGACCTTGAGGCTGTCGCCGACATCGCCTTCCTTCGTTCTGGCACTGACTTCCCAGTGCAGCTTGTCGGCATCGAGGGGAACCGAGACGTTCCAGGCGACTTCGCGCGCCTCGCCCGGCGCGAGCTGCACGTCCTGCGGGGCGAGGCCGGTTTTCGCCGCCTTGGGTGCGGCGCTGCCCTGGCTCAGGTCAAGCCGGGCTTCCACATGCAGCGCTAGCGGCTGTTTCGAGGCGTTGCGCACGGTGAAGGCGGCACGGTAGCTGTCCTGTTCCCGCACCAGCGGCGGCAGGCCGGAGAGCAGCATCACGTCCCGGCTGGTGCGCACCGTGGCCGCGCCGGTGCCGAACAGGCCGGCGCCCGCGCTGGCCACCGCGACGATCCGAAAAGCGGAGAGCGAATCGTTGAGCGGGATGTCCACGGCGGCCTCGCCGTTCGCGTCGAGCTTGACCCGGCCTTGCCATTTGAGCAGGGTTTCGAACAGCTCGCGCGAGGCTTGGCGCCCCCCGCCGCCGCCGTGGGCGACGGCCTTGCGCCCGAAGTGGCGCTTGCCCACCACCTGCATCTGGGCGGTGGCGGTGTCCACTTCCAGGCCGCGCGTTTTCATCATCGTTTCCAGCAGCTTCCAGCTGTCGTTGGGCATCAGTTCCAGCAGCCCTTCGTCCACGGCCGCCAGGGCGATTTCCGCCCCGGCCGGCAGCAGGCCGCCGTCGGCCCGCGCGACTTTGAGCTTGACCCGCGCCAAACCGCGCGCAGGGTATTCGGCGCGATCCGCGCTTACCGTCACTTTCAGCTCGTGGGCGCGCCAGCCCACGTTGATCTGGCCGATACCCAGCCTGAAGGCGGGTTTGCCCAGATCGACCAGGGCGGTGGGCTGGACGTCATCCACCCGGCCACGCACCGCCAGCACCGAGACGAACACGTTGGGCGCGTAGCTGGGCTTGACCGGCACCGTAACCACCGGCTCCTTGCCGGACAGGGGCTGGACGAAGGATTCGATCACCCCTTCCCGCTCCACGGTGACCAGGGCGGTGGCGCTGCGGAACGGCATGCGCACCTGGAAAGTGGCGGTGTCGCCCGGCTCGTAGCGTTTTTTCTCGGGCAGCACGTCCATGCGGTCGTCGCCGCTGACGCCGAACCACCATTCGTCCTTGCCCGCCACCCAGACGTTCTGGTGCACCCAGCTCGGGTTGCCGGCATCGTCCGCAGCGCGGGCGCGCAGGATGAGACTGCCGGAAGCGGCGCTGCTGGTGTCGCAGTGGAGCAGGCCCTTGGCGTCGGTGGTGCCGGCGCAGGCATCGCCCAGACGCTTGATTTCGGTTTTGTGCTCGTAAGCATAAAAGCCGCCGATCAGCCGCTTGCGGTGGGAGAAGCTGCTTTCCTGCAGCAGGTCCACCGTCACCGGTACCCCGGCCAACGGCTTGCCGGACAGATCCAGCGCCAGCACATGGAATTTGAGGTGATCCTTGCTCACCGCCCAGGAATCCGGCTTGAGGCCGAGGATCACCCCGGACGGCCAGACGGCGAAATGGCTGGAGGCGGCGAGGGTTTCGCCGTTGGGGTCGCGGTATTCCAGCTCCGCCGTGACGTTCTGCGCTGAATCGGAGCGCGGCAGTTTCTCCAGGGCGGCGCGGGCGGCCCCTGCCGGGTCCAGCACCAGCGATTTGACCGCGAGGGGGCGGCTGCCGGCCGGCGCCGATTCGGCGGGCGCTTCTTCTTCGCCATCGTCGGTTTCATAGTCGCCAAAGCGCCAGGAGGCGTTGCGTTCCGACTGGAGCCCCTCCTTCACCCCGCCATTCGCGAAGGTGAAGTCAGGATAGTCGGGAAAGCTCGTCAGATGCGGTTCGACTAGCCCGCGCAATTTCACCGGCAGGCCGCCCGCCCCGCCGCCGGAGAGATAGTTGAGCTGGATGTCCAGCTCGGCCCGCTCGGCGTTCACCAGCGGGGTGGACAGAGGCTTCAGGATCGCCTTCATGGTGGGCACGCGGAACGCCTCGACACGGAAGCTGCCGCTATTTCGGCTGACGCCGTTTTGATTCCTGGCGGCCGATTCCAGCAGACTGACCTGGTAGGTGCCCTGTCTGGCGTCCTTGGGCACCGGCCAGGTGGATTCGGCGCTGCCGTCGGGGTTCCATTTCAGTGCCAGCTCGTAGGTCTGGTCGCTGCCGACGTGCTGGATGACCAGCCTGGGCGGCAGCGTGGGCGGGTCTTGCAGGGCGAAGCCGGCGCGCGCGTGGCGACGGTAGAAATGCTTCATGTGCACGGTTTCGCCGGCCCGCAGCAGGGTGCGGTCGAATACCGTGGAAACCAGTACCGGGCCTTGGTAATCGCCTCCGGGCAGGTTGAAGCGCCAGCGGTCGATGCCTTGGTTCCAGTGGGAAAAGACGAAGCCGAGGTCGTCGGCCAGCTTGGCCGTGACAAAATAGCTGCGCTGATAATCGAAACACACCGGCAGCTCGCCGCGCCCCATCAGGGGTTTTTCGATGCGGGCCAAGCCGTCCGCGCCGGTCTTGCCGAGCCAATGGCGTTTGCCTTCGCAGTCGCGCACTTCCACCTCGGCGTCGGCCACCGGCTCGCCCTTGTCCAGGCTGGTTACCCAAACCAGGGACGATTCCCGTCCCTGCTTGAAATGGACCGAAAGGTTGGTCACCAAGGCTGCGGTGCGCGCGTAATATGGTTTTTGGTCGCCGAGCAGGGCCGCGCCCAGCTTGGGGCTGGCCAGTTCCACCACATACAGGCCGGGTTTTTCCAGCGGGATGCCGATTACCTCGAAGGCCTTGGCGCCGTTGGGCTTGGGCAGTTTGAAACGGGCGGGATGTTCATCGGCCGCGAAGATCGAATGGTCGCCGGCACGCGCGACCGGCACGGAGCGGCCGAGTTCGCGGTCGTATTCCCAGGCGTCGTTGGCATTGGCCTTCATCAGCTTCAGCCAATACAGGATATCTTTGGGATTTTGCCCGGCTCTGAGCATCTTGCCCGGCACGCCTTCCTCTGCTCTGGTTTTCGCCAGGTCGAGGTCGGTTTCCAGGCCGCGCACCGTCACCGGCAGCAGCGCGCCGGCGTTGCGCTCGATAATGCCGAAATCGGCGGGGAACTTGGCCAGCGGCGGCGCCGCGTCGGTTTTGACTGTAAGCGGGAAACGCTTGCGGTTGGCGAGCGGGCGGCCGGCATCGTCGCGCAGGCCGCCCGGCAGGGACAGGGTGAGGCGCGCCTTTTCCGGAAATGGGCCGTCGAACCTGACGCTGTTCACCGCGCTGCGGTCGCGCTTGTCCAGCGCCGGACGCCAGGCTTTGTTCCCGCTCGCCAGCTGGATGCGCCTGGCAAATTCGTTCGGCACGGGGGCACTGAAGGAAAGCGTCATCGGCAGGATGGGAATGCAGTTGGTGTCCTTGCTTGCCCTCTCGCAGGTGAAACGCGCGCGGAAACTGTCGCGCACCCGATAAGCCAGAGTTTGATCTTGCTCCGTAGCTACGCCGCTGGCCGATTCGATGCCCGCGCCCCACACCAGGCTTACCTGGGATTTTGCCGGCAGCCGGCGGGCGCATTGCAGCACCACGATCTGGTCGGCATTGGCCTTGAGCGCTTTTTCAAACGGCGTGCCTTTTTCCGCCAGGGCAAGGGAAGTGATTGCCGTGCGGTCGCGCGACTTGAACAGCAGATGAATCATGCCGCCGAGAAAACTCTGATTGGCCGCCAGGATCTGTTGCCGTGTCCGGCCTTCCACCAGGCGCACGCCGATTTTCTCGTTGAAGCCCTGGGCGCCGCACCAGGCGTGGTCCAGAACAGATTCCCTGGTGGCGGGCGCATCCAGGCCGAGGATGAAGATCTGGCGTTCGTCGATATTCGACCCTTCGTAAGGCACGCTGCGGATCACCGCCGGGCCGCCGGTGGAAAACGAGAATTTTGTTTCGCCTCCGAGCGCGGCGCCTTCCAGGGTTTTGATGTCGGACTTGAGCTTGAATTTGCAGGCGACGCCGGCCGGCAAGTCGCGGTCGAAGTCGTATACCCAGTTGCGCGTATCCGCCCAGCGGGCAGTGCCTTTGGCCGGGCAGTCGATGTCGAACGGTTCCGGCAGGCGCGGGTCGCCGAAAGGAATTATCGGCGCCGAGAAACGGGCGGTCACCTGGCGCACGCCTTTGACTGTGCCTTGCGGTGAAAACGATTCGACCCGCGGCTGCTCGGCGGCGGCAAAGGTAGGGCAGAAGAAAAACAGGGCCGCAAGGATATGCGGCAGCATTCGACGTGGCATGACACTTCCCCCTGATTGTTATTGCGTTGGATTATAACGTGTTCGCGGCATTTTCAGTGGCCCGATTATGATCATGGCAAGTTGCTGGCGGGCATTGTTTTGGCCCTTGAAAAACTGCCGGCATCTTCTATATTTGGAGTATCTGCAGACGAAACCACCGAAGTTTTTTTGTTTTGAGGAGAACCAAGATGGCTAACATTACCCGTTATGATCCGTTTGATCTTGCCTTTGAACCCTTCGACGACATGTTCCGCGGATTCTTCCGCCCGGTGCGCGCGGAGAGCATGCAGCAGCCCCAGCAGATGCAGATCAAGCTGGATGTGAAGGACACCGAACGAGACTATCTCGTTCTGGCCGAAATTCCCGGCGTCAGGAAAGAAGATATCCACGTCACCATCGAAGGCAACCAAGTCAGCATCAGCGCCGAAGCGAAGAAGGAAACCGAGGAAAAGGAAGGCGAGAAACTGCTGCGTTGCGAGCGCTATTACGGCAAGACATTGCGCACGTTTACTCTGCCACAGGAAATCAACGAAGCCGAATCTTCGGCCAAATATAGCGATGGCGTGCTGACCCTGAATTTGCACAAGAAGGCATCGAGCAGCGCGAAGAAGCTGTCGGTCCAGTAAGGGCGGCATCAACCCCGAAAAAGGCGGCCCTGTGCCGCTTTTTTCGTTTGCGCTAAAATAGCCCGATTATTATCCGGCGAAAGATTTCCATCATGCCCCTGAGCGCATCCACCGCAACCGAAAAAGCCAATATCCTCGCCGAAGCCCTGCCATATATCCAGCGTTTCCACGGCAAGACCATCGTGATCAAGTACGGCGGCAACGCCATGACCGAGGAAAGGCTGAAGCAAGGCTTCGCCCGCGACGTGGTGCTGCTCAAGCTGGTCGGCCTCAACCCGGTGATCGTGCACGGCGGCGGGCCGCAGATCAACGACCTGTTGAAGCGGGTCGGCAAGGAGGGGGTGTTCATCCAGGGCATGCGCGTCACCGACCGCGAAACCATGGACATCGTCGAGATGGTGCTGGGCGGGCTGGTCAACAAGGATATCGTCAACCTGATCAACCAGCACGGTGGCCGGGCGGTGGGCCTGACCGGCAAGGACGGCGATTTCATCCGCGCGCGCAAACTCAGGCTGGAAAGCCGGGACCAGCCCGGTGAACTGGTCGATCTCGGCCAGGTCGGCGAGGTGGTGGGGATCGATCCGGCGCTGGTGACGCTGCTCGACGGCAAGGATTTCATTCCGGTGGTGGCGCCGATCGGCGTCGGCGAGCACGGCGAAGCCTACAACATCAACGCCGACCTGGTGGCGGGCAAGCTGGCGGAAACGCTCAAGGCGGAAAAGCTGGTCCTGCTCACCAACACCGCCGGCGTGCTCGACAAGGAAGGCAAGCTCTTGACCGGGCTGAAGGCGGCGCAAGTGGACGCCCTGATCGCTGACGGCACGATATCCGGCGGCATGATCCCGAAGATCGCCACCGCGCTCGAAGCGGTGAAAAACGGCGTCAAGACCAGCCACATCATCGACGGCCGGGTGGAACACGCGCTGCTGCTGGAAATTCTCACCGACGAGGGTGTCGGCACGCTGATCCGGTCGAACGGGTGATGACTGGTCCCAAATTCACCGCAAAGGCGCAAAGGCGCGAAGAACGCGCTAAGGGAAGCATGCGGGGGTTTTCCTGGGTTTTCTTTGTGGTCCCTTTGCGTCTTTGCGCCTTTGCGGTAGAAATTCCATTCGGCTGCGCCAAGGGGTGAGTCGGATGCGCAGGACCTGGATCTTCGATCTCGACAATACCTTGCACAACGCCGGCGCGCATATTTTCCCGCACATGAACCGGGCGATGACGCAGTACTTGCAGGACTACCTCAACCTCGACGAGGCGGGCGCCAATGCGCTGCGCGAGCGCTACTGGCTGCGCTACGGCGCGACCTTGCAGGGGCTGATGCGCCATCACGGCACCGATCCCGACCATTTTTTGTGGCATACCCACCAGTTTCCCGCACTGCACCAGATGGTGCTGCGCAGCCGGGGCCTGCGCGCGGCGCTGCAACGCCTGCCGGGGCGCAAGCTGGTGTATTCCAATGCCCCCGCGCATTACACGCGGAAAGTGCTGGGCTTGCTCGGCATTGCCGACCTGTTCGAGCGGGTGTTTACCATCGAGCACGCCGCCTACCGGCCCAAGCCCGATCCGCACGGCTTTCGCCGCCTGTTTCGGCGCATGCGGCTTAACCCCGCGAACTGCATCATGGTCGAGGACTCGCTGGAGAATCTCAAAACCGCCCGGAAGCTCGGCATGAAAACCGTGCTGGTGGGCGCGCTGCCGAAACGGCCGGCCTATGTCGATCTGAGCGTGGCGTCGGTGCTGGAGTTGCCGCGGGCATCGCGGCGGATAGGAGTGAGGAGTGAGGGGTGAGACTTGCGGCGATTCGTTTTTCCCCCTCTCTCCTTACGCTTCACTCCTCACCGGTTTTTAAACGAAAACAGGAGTTGTCCATGACCTTCAACAACCGCCGGCTGTTTCTGGCAATTTTCCTAGTCTGTGCCGGGCTGATGGGCTTCGGCCTGTATCTGCAGCACGTAGTGCACCTCGAACCCTGCCCGCTGTGCATCTTGCAGCGCATCGCCTTCATCGCCATCGGCGGCGTTGCATTGGCGGCGGCGCTGCATAATCCCCGGCGGCGCGGCTGGAAAGTCTACGGGAGCCTGCTGGCGTTCCTTTCCCTGGCGGGCGGCGGGGTCGCCGCCTGGCAAGTCCACTTGCAGCACCTGCCGCCCGGCCAAGTGCCGGAATGCGGGCCGGGGCTGGACTACATGATCGAGGTTTTGCCGCTGTCCAAGATATTGCCGTTGATCTTCAAGGGGTCCGGCGAATGCGCCGAAGTGACCTGGACCTTCCTCAACCTGTCCATCGCACAATGGGCGCTGGGCTGGTTCGCGCTGTTCGTCCTGGCGGGGGTTGTCGCCGTGGTTCGCCGGTAGGGCCGAATTCATTCGGCCATCTTATATCCAGGCCGAATGAGCGGCCCTACTTGTGTGGTTCGGCGAAGCTCGAACCCTCCTCGCTCGGGTGCGGGTCGAACCAGGCCAGCTTGTCGTGCAGTTTCACCACTTCGCCGACGATGATCAGGGTCGGCGGTTTCATTTTCGCCTCGACGGCGAGTTCCGGCAGGGTCGCCAGCGTGCCGGTGACGACCTTCTGCTGGTAAGTGGTGCCCTGCTGCACGATGGCGGCGGGCGTGGTGAGCGGCAGGCCGTGGGCGGCCAGCTCCTGGCATAGCGTCGGCAGCCCGAGCAGGCCCATGTAGATGACGATGGTCTGGTTCGATTTGGCGATGCCGGTAAGATCGATGTTGACGCTGCCGTCCTTGAGGTGGCCGGTGACGAACACGCAGGACTGGGCGTAGTCGCGGTGGGTGAGCGGGATGCCGGCGTAGGACGAGACGCCGGTGGCGGCGGTGATGCCGGGCACGACCTGGAACGGCACGCCGTTGGCCGCCAGGGTTTCGATTTCCTCGCCGCCGCGGCCGAACACGAACGGGTCGCCGCCTTTCAGGCGCAGCACGCGCTTGCCTTCTTTCGCCAGTTTGACCAGCAGTTCGTTGATGTTTTCCTGGCGCATGGCGTGGTTGGCGCGCTCCTTGCCGACATAGACGCGCTCGGCGTCGCGCCGCGCCA
>JAQTMN010000059.1 GCA_028714315.1 Sulfuricella sp.
ACGCTAACATCATACCCAGCCATCGCTTCCCCCTTCGGTTGATTAACGCCTTGACAACGTCATTCTACCGAACCGAGGCGGTGGCTGCCTTACCCCACCGATTTACAGCAGTTTAGGGACTCAATCCTTATTTCTAACAAAGTCTATGCATGTCTATCTGGTTTTAGATAGAACTGTGTAGAAATTACCAGGAGGTTAATCCTTTGCCTCCCGGCTGATTCCAAGGGAAAAAATTTTCTCCGCGCTATGGCCCACCTCGGCCACCGGCAGCCACCGCACTGGCGACATTGCCGCCGCGCTGGGGACATCCGTGAAGGTATTGGCCTAGTGAGAAGCTCTTACGTTCTTTCAAACAGATCATCGATTTCGTCAATTTCCTGGACAGCAGGCGCGCTCCATGTTCTATCGTCGCCGTCAAAGGAATTCTTGAAGTAGCTATCTAGACCATCCGCTACATCGTAGTCCTCTAGTGCGCGAAAGACGTCAGCGCTATCGTATGGAATTCCAAACTCATCAAATTTTTCTTCCACAAGCTTCATCAACTCGTCATTTGCCTTGTCGTAGTCCCCGTAGTCATCGACGCGTGAAAATGCACTATCGGTTGCAATAAAGCTTTCCAGGTTTTCGGCTAATGACTCAACGATATGATTTTTTGCCTTTTTTGCCAGCGTCGGATGGCCAATGGTAGATTCGGGAATAGTCAACAACAAGGAAACCATCGATCCGATTTCCTCCTCGGATGCTGCATCCTCGAATGATGCCTCCAAGAAATCTATTGCCTGCCCGGGAGAAATGATCCTCTCTCTGACGGCCCACCTAATGACGTCAAACGATTCGTCGGAGGCGACTTCGGAGTCACTCGCGAGTATAAACAAAACAGCAGCCTGCATTGCAGTATTGTTTATGCTGCCACCACACATAATGTAGGTCATGCAAAGTGATGTCACATACAAGGCTGTCGTATGGGCGAAGTTTTGGTGCGCCAAGTTCGCTAGAATCGTTTCACAAATGGAAAGGGCAGCCGCAGGACTTAATCGTCCGTCGCGCTTTAGATTGCGCAATGTCAAAACGGAATGCCACGTCTTTAACGCCAGCATTCCAAGCTTCACTGCGTTAACGTCCCCTGAATATCGCGTCAATACGTAGTCAGCTATTGAAGGATTGAAAAGATTGATCATTGCTGGCAAGTGAGGCGACAGCAGCCGATTGAGAAATGACCCTGTCAGCAGCTTGATATTCGATAGATAATCGTGACGGCCGTGCAGAACTGTATTTTCTGGCAAGCCTAGATAGCGATGATAGGTATCCGCAAGGATATTTTCAGGAATGGGGTGTCCGTTAAGAACAACTAAGAGAATAATGGCGCGGCCAAAATCGTCTTGTTGAGCGGTGAACGGGTTTTCCCAGACCTGCGCTGGATTCGATAGGGATGCAGCTATGTAATCCCAATATTTGTTGTGAGGGCAGGTTGTTAATCGGCTAGGGTCTGTAATATAGCTAATCAGCCGTGGATTGAAATTTCGATGTGAGATTATCGTCCTATAATGCTTATCTATGTAGAGTTCCCCGATGTATTCCGGGCTAAGACCAGAATGCCAAATATAGTTGTACAGAATTTTTGCCTTATCGAAATCGGCAAGGGATTGAATTCGAAGTTCGTATTCGTTTCGCTGAATGTTCTGATGCTCAAGTGACGCAATAAGCTGTTTTCCTTGATTCAGAATCGTACTTCTGGAAGTCAGGACGAGGCGTTTATTCCTGTTTGCAGCCACGCGGCGCATGAATAGGGTGATACTGCCTTCGTGACCCCGCAGCGCGTCCAGATAGTTACTGCCGAGGAAGTCGTCGAAGTAGATGATCTGCTTTGTGTTAGAGTCAAAAACACTTTCAGCCTCACGAATGTCATCATCAATCTTCAAATACTGATAGCCCTCGGTGACATAATGAAGGCATAGATGGTTAGCCAGGGTGGTTTTACCTACTCCTGGCTCGCCGGTAATAATCAGGATTCCCAAAGTTTGAAGGATATTGAGCGCGGCAGCATGATTGTCGGTAATGACATATCGCGACGAGGACTCCACTATTTCGGATAAAGAGAATTCGCTTCGTCCGAAGATTGCGTTATTCAGGATATGCGCTAAAACGCTTGTTGTATGCAGCCAAAGTTTGTAATGGCGACGCTCAATGATCGGCCGCTGTTTTAGTAGATCATTGAGATTCTCTTGTCCAAAAATATCATCCTCGGTTAAGAGATATGGAGCAAAGGCACGGTGTAAGGCCTTTTTGTCAGCGCGCGAGAGCGGATTGGATACGGCGAGGATGTAACGGCCTGGCTTCAATTTGTCGAGTTTTGGCCTTTCCTCCTTGATTAAGCGGTTAATGAGTTGCTTTGTCGGAGTATTCAGCCAGTGCTTGCATTGCAATACGACCTCAGTGCCATTGCTGGCGAAAAAGCGACCATCGACACCACCGTCTTTACCAGGCTTAAAGCGATCGAAGCGTTTGCCTTCGTTGTCACCGATCAGGTCTATACAGAAAATTTCAAATTCTTTGTCGTTAAGTGGCCTGAAATCGTAGTCTGACATGGCAATGGCTAATTATGGTTTAGCAAAGGGCGGGAGCATACCTTACTGGATTTTCCGTTCTTCCGCACGCTATCCCCAGCAAAGCAGGAATCGACCCCCGAATTAATCCAGCGTCTTCCGATACCGCTTCAACCCAATCGCCACCACCGCCAGCAAGAACACCCCGATCGGCCACAGGTTGGGCCAGATTTCGAGGAAGCCGTTGCCCTTGAGCAGGATGCCGCGCACCATGCGCAGGAAGTGGGTCAGGGGCAGCAGGCTGCCGATGTTCTGCGCCCATTGCGGCATGCCGCGGAAGGGGAACATGAAGCCGGACAAAAGCAGCGACGGCAGGAAGAAGAAAAACGTCATCTGCATCGCCTGCATCTGGTTTTTCGCGATGGTGGAGAACATCAGGCCGACGGCCAGGTTGGCGGCGATGAAGGCGAGCACCACGGCGTAGAGCAGCACGACGCTGCCGAGTATGGGCACCTGGAACAGCAGCCGCGCGGCGAGCAGGATCAGCGTGACCTGGATGTAGCCGACCATGATGTAGGGCACGATTTTCCCGGCCATTACCTCGAACGGGCGCACCGGCGTGGCGAGCAGGTTTTCCATGGTGCCGCGCTCAGGTATGAGCCATGACTTATAGCAAGTTTTATCTAGTTCTACTACAATTCCGTTATAACCATATATAACTGGATAGAACATGGACCCCATTAAGAACCCGTTTTCGCCTGGCGCAGGCTCTCCGCCACCGGAACTTGCCGGGCGAGGCCCAATTCTGGAGCAAGCCCGCATTTTGCTCGGGCGTGTTTTTCTGGGCAAACCGGAAAAGAGTTTGATGCTCACAGGCTTGCGCGGGGTCGGCAAGACCGTGCTGCTTAACGAGGTGCGGCGCATGGCGCAAGAGGCCGGATATCGCACGGTTCTGATCGAGGCCCATGAAGACAAGGCAATCGGCCCACTGATTGCGGCGCCTTTGAAGACGGTCTTTTTCGAATTGGATCGCATTGCTCAGACCGGGAATCAAGTCAAACGCGGCTTGCGCGTTTTGCGCAGCTTCCTTGGCGGTCTGAAAGTCAAGTTGGGCGAGGTTGAGATCGGCCTGGATATCGAGCCCGAAATCGGGGCTGCCGACAGCGGGGATATCGAGCTTGATTTGCCCAATCTGTTTGAGGCGCTGGGCGAAGCGGCTAGGGAAAAAGGCAGTGCGGTCGCGATTCTGATCGACGAAATCCAGTACTTGAACCCCAAGGAACTGGGAGCCATCATCATGGCCATGCACCGGATGCAGCAGCGCCAATTGCCGGTGGTATTGCTTGGTGCGGGGCTGCCGGTGCTGCCGGGATTGGCTGGCGAGTCGAAATCCTATGCGGAACGCCTTCTTGCATTTCCCGATGTCGGCGCGCTTTCGGAAACGGATTCCAACAAGGCCATTAGCGACCCGGCGTTGGCGTCGGGCGTAGTGATCACCAAAGAGGCGCTCGCAGAAACCTACCGTCTGACAAAAGGTTATCCCTATTTCATCCAGGAATGGGGATATCAGATGTGGAATCTGGCACAAAGCAGCCCGATTGAGCGCTCGGTGGTGGAATCCGCGGCGGATTCCGTTATTCGACGACTCGATCTGAACTTTTTCCGGGTGCGGTTCGACCGGCTGACGCCAGGAGAAAAATACTTTCTGAGGGCCATGGCGGAATTAGGGCCGGGTGCCAGCCGTTCGGGCGATATTGCAGCCTGTCTTGGAGTTAAGGTGACCAGCATTGGGCCGGTGCGATCCAAGCTTATCAAGAAAGGGATGATCTATAGCCCGGCCTATGGGGACATCGCATTTACCGTGCCGCTGTTTGACGAGTTCATGAAGCGTGCGATTCCCGATTTTGTGCCCAAGGGTTGAGGTCTTCAACGGTCCGCCAACGGCGATCCGCACCGTAAAAAGCAATGGAAAGAACCGCCCTTAATCCAGCGTCTTCCGATACCGCTTCAACCCGATCACCACCACCGCCAGCAAGAACACCCCGATCGGCCACAGGTTGGGCCAGATTTCGAGGAAGCCGTTGCCCTTGAGCAGGATGCCGCGCACCATGCGCAAGAAGTGGGTCAGGGGCAGCAGGCTGCCGATGTTCTGCGCCCATTGCGGCATGCCGCGGAAGGGGAACATGAAGCCGGACAGGAGCAGCGAGGGCAGGAAGAAGAAAAACGTCATCTGCATCGCCTGCATCTGGTTTTTCGCGATGGTGGAGAACATTAGGCCGACCGCCAGGTTGGCGGCGATGAAGGCGAGCACAACGGCGTAGAGCAGCACGACGCTGCCGAGGATGGGCACCTGGAACAGCAGGCGCGCAGCGAGCAGGATCAACGTGACCTGGATGTAGCCGACCATGATGTAGGGCACGATTTTCCCGGCCATCACCTCGAACGGGCGCACTGGCGTGGCGAGCAGGTTTTCCATGGTGCCGCGCTCGCGCTCGCGGGTCATGGCGAGGCCGGTCTGCATGATCATGGTCATGGTGAGGATCACGCCCATCAGCCCCGGCACGATGTTGTACTGGGTGATGCCTTCCGGGTTGTAGCGGCGGTGGATTTGCACGTCGAACGGCGCCGGCTTGCCTTGCAGGGGTTGCAGCGCGCCTTGCAGGTCGCGGTTGAGCGCGGTCTGGGCGAGTTGGGCGAGCGCCGCCACGGCGTTGCCGACGGCGGTGGGGTCGGTGGCGTCGGCTTCGACCAGGATTGCCGGCCGCTCGCCGCGCGCCAGCTTGCGCGCGAAGTTTTCCGGGATGCTCACCACGAACTGCGCGTCGCCCTCGGCGAGCAGCCGGTCGGCCTCGGCTTCCGTTTTGGGCTGCATCGTCACCTTGAAATAGGCGCTGTTTTCCATGGCGCGCACGAAGCTGCGCGAGAATTCGCTGGTGTCCGCCACCCGCACCGCGGTCGGCAGGCCCTTGGGATCGGAATTGATGGCGAAGCCGAACAGGATCAGCTGCAACATCGGGATGCCGACCATCATGGCGAAGGTCAGCCGGTCGCGCCGCATCTGGATGAATTCCTTGGTGACTACGGCCAAGAAACGCTGCCAGGAGAAATAATCGAGTGTAGGCATGGTTTTGAGTTGAGTGCCGAATTGTAACTGCTCAGGCGGTTTTCTCCCTTCTCCCGCATACGACTCCACATGGGCTTCAGCCCATAGTGGATCGGAGTCCTTTAGGGCGGGCGGGAGAAGGGCGGGGGATGAGGGTGTTTGCGTTCCTGCAAGCGCACCTTATGTGCAAAGTCCCTCACCCCAACCCCTCTCCCGCCTGCGGGAGAGGGGCTTTAGCCGCGAACGCCTGAGCAGTTACAATTCATCATTCAAGATTATTTTTCTTTGGCCCCTTCCATCATCTGGATAAAGATATCCTCCAGGCCCGGCTGCGACTGGGTCCAGCGGCAGCCGGCTTGTTCCTTGAAGGGCGAGATGGACTGCTCCAGCAACGCGGCGTCGGTGCCGCTGACGTGAAGCAGGTTGCCGAACGGCACCACCTGGCTCACGCCCGGCAAGCCGCGCAGTTGCGCGCCCAGCGCATAGACGTCGGCGCACTCCACGGTCCAGGTGTGGATGCCTGAATTCTCGATCACCTCCTTCACCGTGCCTTGGGCGAGCAGACGGCCGCTGGCAATGTACGCAAGTCGATGGCAGCGCTCGGCCTCATCCATGTAGTGGGTGCTCACCAGCACGGTGATGCCCTCCCCGGCGAGATGGTGGATTTCATCCCAGAAATCGCGCCGCGCCTTGGGATCGACCCCGGCGGTCGGCTCGTCGAGCAGCAGCAGCTGGGGCTGGTGCAGCATGCAGGCAGCCAGCGCCAGGCGCTGCTTCCAGCCGCCGGAAAGATTGCCCGCCAACTGCTTCTGGCGGTCGGCCAGGCCGAGGCGTTCCAGCGACGCTTCCACCGCTTCCTGCCGGTTGGCCATGCCGTAGATTCGGGCGGTGAAATCCAGGTTCTCGCGAATGGTGAGGTCCTGGTACAGGCTGAAGCCCTGCGTCATGTAGCCCACGTTGAGCTTGATCTGGCGGGTTTCGCGGATGACGTCGTAGCCCAGGCAGGTGCCGCGCCCGCCGTCCGGCGTGAGCAGGCCGCACAGCATGCGAATGGTGGTGGTCTTGCCGCTGCCGTTGGGGCCGAGAAAGCCGAAGATTTCGCCGCGCCGGACTTGCAGCGCGACGTCGTCCACCGCCACCAGGTCGCCAAAGCGCTTGGAGAGGCCGGCGACGTCGATGGTTAGTTGTTGGGGATGGTTTGAGGTTGGGTGGGAAGGGGAATCGCCCTCACCCCGGCCCTCTCCCGCCTGCGGGAGAGGGGGTATGCGTTCCTTGTTTTGTTCTTGGGAGTGCTGTTTCATCATTCACCCTCGCGAAGATTCTGGCTCCCTTCTCCCGCAGGCGGGAGAAGGGTTGGGGATGAGGGTGTCCGAGATGCCAGCGTAAGGTAAATCTTTTCCAGCACGCTTTCCGTTTGCTGCAGCATCTCGTTGTTCCAGAAGCGCAGCACGGTAACGCCGCGGCTTTCCAGGTGTCTGGTTCGTTTATCGTCGTACGACTGCTGTTCGGCGTGCTGCCCGCCGTCCAGTTCGATGGCGAGGGCTGCGTCGAGGCAGAAAAAATCGAGAATGTAGGCGTCTAGCGGGTATTGCCGACGGAACTTGAAGCCAAGCAGGCGGCGGTTTCTGATCAGGCCCCATAGCAGGGCTTCGGCGTCGGTTTGGCTGGCGCGGAGGTTGCGGGCGAAGGTGCGGAGATCGGGGGGCAATTTTTTGGCGGGGGTGGGGATGTAAGCGCCCTCACCCCGGCCCTCTCCCGCCTGCGGGAGAGGGGGTTGCTCGCCGCCTCGCCGTTCCATTATTTCAACCTCACATCCACCGGCTGCCCCGGACGCAGCTTGGTCGCGTCGGCTGGGGCAGGGCGGGCTTCAACCAGGAACACCAGCTTGTCGCGGTTTTCCTTGCTGTAGATCACCGGCGGGGTGTATTCGGCTTGCGGGGCGACGTAGCTGACGGCGGCGGAAATCGGCGCGGCGCAGCCGTCGCAGGTGACGGTGACGGCTTGGCCGGGTTTGAGGGAGGAGGCGCGGGCCTCGGGCACGAAAAAGCGCACCTTGATATTTTGCGGCGGCAGCAGGGACACCACCGGGCTGCCGGCGGGCACCCATTCGCCCTGGACGTAGAGCGTGTCCTGCACCAGGCCGGCGACCGGCGATTTCACGCTTTTTTGCGCCAGCGACCAGTCGGCGCGGGCCAGGGTGGCGCGCGCGGCGGCCACTTCCGCCTCGGCGGCGCGGATTTCGTCCACCCGCGCCGCCAGCTTGGCGGTGGCGAGCTGGGCTTCCATTTCCTTGAGGTGTTCGCGGTCGCGCTTCAGCGCGCTCAAGTCGGCATCCAGTTTCTGGCGGGAAATGAAGCTGGCTTTGGCCAGCCGGTCGTCGCGCGCGTAGTCGTCCTCGGACAATTTCAGGGCGGCACGCGCCTGTTCGCGCTGGGCGACGATGGCGTCAATCTCGGTGGGGCGCTTGGCCTTTTTCAGGTTTTCCAGCTGTGACTCGGCCTGCTTCAGATGCCCGGCCGCCTCATCGCGCGCGGCTTTTTCATTTTCCTGTTCCAGCACGAACAGCGGTACGCCCGCCTCGACCTGTGCGCCGCGCTGAACTGCCAAGCTGGTCAGCGAGCCGGCATAAGTGGCGGCGACGCGCACGAATTCGCCTTCGGCATAGCCCTGGTAAAGCGGCGGCGCCTCGTGCGAGCAACCGGCCAGCAACGCCACCAGCAAGACTGAAAGTGAATTGCGCATTTTGCGCTCCTTGTTTGTAATTATTCAGTCCGACGCGAAAATGCCATACATAAGAGGGATTCTGCTCATCGAGAACAGTTGCCATGACCGCAAATACCCTCATCCCCGGCCCTTCTCCCGCCCGCGGGAGAAGGGAGACAAATGTTTTATGCTTCTTTAGGATGCCGCCGCTGCCAGCGTTCCAGTGCGTTCTCGATCAACGAGTATACCGCCGGCACCACCACCAGGGTGAGCAGGGTCGAGGTGATCATGCCGCCGATCACCGCCACCGCGAGCGGGCCGTTGGTTTCCGCGCCGGCGCCCAAACCCAGCGCGGCGGGGAACAGCGCCAGGATGATGGTCATCGAGGTCATCAGCACCGGCCGCATGCGGATCGGGCAGGCGTTCCTGAGCGCCTCGTCTACGGTCATGCCGCCCTCGCGGCGCTGGTTGGTCAGGTCCACCAGCAGGATGGAGTTTTTCGCGACCAAACCGATCAGCAGCACCAGGCCGATCATCGAATAGATGTTGAGCGTATGGCCGAAAAGCCACAGCGCCATCACGCCGCCGATGATCGCCAGCGGCTGCGCCAGCATGATGATGAACGGCTGGATGAACGAGTTGAACTGGCTGGCCAGCACCATGTAAAGCAGGACCATCGCCAGGGTGAAGGCGAAAATCATGTTCTGCAGGGTTTTGCCGAACTCCTCGGCCTGGCCGATCATCTTCACGTTATAGCCCAGCGGCAGCAACTCGGCGGCGGCCTGTTTCACCTTGTTGACCGCCTCGCCGAGCGGAATGGTGGGCGAAGCGAAAAAGGTCGCGGCGTATTGCAGGTCGAATCGGCCGATGGTCGCCGCGCCCAGGGTCTGCTTGATGCCGGCGACGGTGTCGAGGCGCACCAGCTTGCCGTCGCGGGAACGCAGGTAAATCCTGTTGAGGTCGCTCACCTGCTTGAACGCGCCCTCCCGGCCTTTCAGGCGGATGTCGTAGCGCTGGCCGTCGCCGGGCTCGTCGTTGAACTTGGCGATGTCCACCCCGCCGCTCATCATGTTGAGCGCCAGCGCGACGTCCTGCGAGGTGAGGCCGGCGGCGGCGATGCGGGTGCGGTCCGGGGTCAGGGTCAATTGCGGCAGGTCGAGCTGCAAATCCAGGTCCATCCGGCCGAGGCCGGGTTCGGCCGCGAGCTTCTGCTGCATCGCCTGGGACAATCGCCCCACTTCTTCCAGGTTGGGGCCGGAAAGCACGAACTGGAGCGGCTCGCCGCGCTGCCCGCCGACGATGGGATAAGGCGCGGCGAAGGCGCGCGCGCCGGGAATCTGCGCCAGCTCCTGGCGCAGCACCGAGATGACCTCCTGCTGCTTGATGCTGCGCTCGCCGCGCGGCGCCATGCGCGCCACCACCGTCCCCTGGTTGACCTGGCCGGCCTGGCCCAGTCCGATCAGGGCAAACTCGGTGACGATTTCCTTGTGCTTGAACAGAATCTCCTCGACCAGCGCCAAGCGGCTGTCGGTGTAATCGATGCTGGAACCGAGCGGCGTGCGCAGATTGATCAGGAAGCGCCCTTCGTCCTCCTCCGGCACGAAGGTCTTGCCGACGTTGGAAAAGAAATAGCCGCTCGACACGATCACCGCCAGGGTCAGCGCGACTACCTTCCAGCGGTGGCGCAGCGATTTGTCGAGCAGGTAGCGGTAGAGGCGGTCGAGGCGATGGAATAGGCCGTCGATCAGGTAATAAAGCCTGCCGTGCTGCTTTTGCACCTTGAGAAAGCGCGAGCACAGCATCGGCGTCAGGGTGAGCGAGACGAACAGCGACACCAGCACGCCGAAGGTGACCGTCACCGCGAAAGACTTGAAGAACTGGCCGATGATGCCGCCCATGAAAATCACCGGCGCGAAAATGCACACCAGCGACAGGGTGGCGGCGATCACCGCGAACACCACTTCGCGGCTGCCGTTGACCGCCGCCGCGACGGGGTCTGGATCGATTTCCTCGCGGTGGCGGAAAATGTTCTCGAGCACCACGATGGCGTCGTCCACCACCACGCCGATCAACAGCAGCAGCGCCAGCATGGTGAGCGAATTGAGGGTGAAGCCGGCGAAATAGATCACCGCCACCGCGCCGAGCAGCGACACCGGGATGGCGACGGCGATGATCAGGGTGGAGCGGATCGAACGCAGGAACAGCCAGACGATCAGCGACGCCAGCAGCGTGCCCTCGATCAGGTGCTCCTTCAGCGAATTGACGATTTCCTGGATGAAGATCGCGTCGTTCGACACCACTTCCAGCGACATGCCCGGCGGCAGCTGCGGGACGATCTCGTTGTTCAGGCGTTTCTTGATTTCCTCGACGATCGCCACGGTATTGGTGTTGGCCACCTTGACCAGGCCCAGGCCGACCGTGGTCTTGCCCATGAAGCGCGCCAGCTGGCGGTAATCGGCCAGGTCGTCCTCGATCGCGGCGACATCCCTGAGCAGCACCGGCGCGCCGTCGCGATAGGCGACCACCATCTTTTCCAGGTCGTCGAGGCGGTGGAATTCGAGGTCGAGCTTGATCAGGTTCTCGGTCGTGCCGCCGACCAGGAAGCCGCCCGGCAGCTGCACGTGCTCGCGGTTGAAGGCGTCGGACAGGTCCTGCGCGGTCACCTGGAACGCGGCCATCTTCTCCGGCGCCAGATTGACCCGGATGGTGCGGTCGCGGCGCCCGCCCAGGCGCACCTCGCCCACTCCATCGATGGTTTCCAGGCGCTTTTTCACCACGTTGACGGCGTACTGGTTCAACTGCTGCTGCGTCCGGTCGCCGCGCAGCGCGAGCCACATGATCGGCATTGCGTTGGTTTCGACCTTGGCCACCACCGGCGGATCGGCGTCCTTCGGCAGGCGGCGCAGCACCTGGTTGACCTTGGCCTGGACTTCGTTGAAAGCGATGTCGATCTTCTTGTCCAGGCTGAAAGTGATGTTGATCACCGACACGCCCGGCGAGGAGCTGGACTGGATGTGCTCGATCCCCGGCGTGCTGTTGATCGAGGTCTCGATCACGTTGGTGATGCTGGCGTCGACGATGTCGGGGTTGGCGCCCTTCAGGGTGGTGGTGATCGAAACCACGGGAAACTCGATGTAGGGGAAGCGGTCCATGCCGATGCGCTGGTAGCTGATGATGCCGAACAGCACCAGCACGGCGGAGAGCATGAACGCCAGCACGTGGCGCTTGATGGAAAGTTCGGGCAGGGTCATGGTTTATCCTACAAAACTCAGTTGAACCGCAGAGGACGCGGCGAAAGCCAATGGCTTAAAATCCCTTGAACTCATCCGAAACGCCGGTGAAAATCGATTGGCATCCGGGTTTCCTCCGCGTCCTCCGCGGTGAGTCGTTTCTTAAGGTTTATTGCTGGCCGTCACCGCAGCTTTGTCGGTCAGGAAACCAGCCCCGTCGGTCGCCACCATTTCGCCGGCCTTCAATCCGGACAGGATTTCCACCAGGCCGTCCTGCCTGACGCCGGTGGTGACGATGCGCTGCATCGCCTTGCCGTTTTCGACCACGTACACCACCTTGCCGGCCGGCCGCAGCACCACGCTGATTTCCGGCACCGCCACGGCCTGGGGGTGATCCTCGATCACCACCGCGCCGTTGACCGAGGCGCCGGGCTTCCAGTCGCCCGGATTGGCGACGCCGATGACGGCGTCGAAGGCGCGGTTGGAGCTGCCCACCATCGGCTGCACCTGCTCGATTTTGCCGGCCACCGTCTTCCCCGGCGCGGTCGGCGTGGACAGCTGGACCGTCTGGCCGACCTTGATGCGCGACGCCGCCGACTCGGGGAACGGCAAGCGGATGCGCAGATGCTCGCTGGCCGCGATCTGGAACACCGGCTTGCCCAGGTCGATCCAGTCGCCCACCGACACCAGGCGGCTGTCCACCCGTCCGGCCACCGGCGACACGATGCGGGTGCGCGCCAGGTTCTTGGCGGCGCGCGCGTATTGCTCGCGCGCGGTCACGTCCTGCGCGTCGTAGCCTTCCAGCGCGGAAGGCGAAATGAAGCCCTTCTTGGCCAATTCCTTATACCGTTCGGTCAGTTTGCGCTGGCTCACCGCCTGGGCTTCCAGCCGCTTCTTGTCGGAGTCGTAATCGGTCGCGTCGATCTCGGCCAGGAGCTGCCCCTTCTTGACCGGGTCGCCGATCTCGGCGGCGATGCGGACAATCCGCCCCGCCACCTCGGCGCCGACCTTGGGCGCGGTGGAGCTGTCCGTCTCGCCGACCGATTGCTCCAGCACCTGCATGGCGCGGGATTGCGCCGGAGCGGCACTGATGATGGCCGCGGGCGGGCCGGATTTCTTCTGCTCTTCGGGTTTCTTGGCGCAGCCCGGCAGCAGCAGGGCCGCGCCGAGCAGACAGAAAATCAGGGTTGGGGTCTTGCGCATCTTGTCATCCCTCATTGATTTTTCGGCAGAATGCCGTGCAGCAAAATATCCACCAGCATCGCGCTGTAGCGATCCGGCGCTTCGGTGAAGCCGACGTCGGGAAAATGGCGCAGCACCTCGCGCCCCTGGAAGAAAAACACGTTGGCGCCGATCAACAGCGTCGCCAGCATGGCGGGATCGATGCCTTCGCGCAGCTCGCCTTTTTTCTGGCCCTCGCGCAGGAGCCCGACCAGGCGCGCGAAATTCTGCCCGAACACCTGCTCGGCGAATTCCTTGCCGCGCTGGGAGCCGTTTTCCAGCAGGTCGCGCTGGATCAGGCGGGAGATTTTTTCATCGCGCAGCAGGTTGGCCAGGTGCGCCAGGGAAAAGTCGCGCAGGTGCCCGACGAATTCCCCCTGGTCGCTGCCCAACTGGTCGATCTGAGGACTGGATTCGTCGCAGGCGGCTTTCAGCACGGCGAGGTAAAGATCGTTCTTCGACTTGAAATGATGGAACACATTGGCCTTGCTGACCCCGGCGCGCTCGGCGATGGCGTTCATCGACACGGCGTCGAAGCCGGCTTCGGCAAACAGGTGCTTGGCGGCGGCGAGTATTCGCTCGGCCGCATCCGCGCTGGGAGCGGATGGGTTTTCGGTGGGTTCGGTCAAGAGGGTTTCCAGTCTCGGCAAGCGGGGATGACGGGTATAAATTAGCACTGACCGACCGGTCGGTCAATATATCGTGAGGGGTGAGGGGTGAGCAGGGCGCGGTTGGGCGAAGCCCGCGGGCTTCGCCCAACATGAGCGGGTCAGTCCGGCAGCCGCTCCAGGGCGAACAGCTGGTCGATTTTTTCGCGTTCGCGCATGAGGCGCATGGCGTTTTCCTGCACCATGACTTCCGCCGCGCGCGGGCGGGTATTATAGTTGGAGCTCATGCTCATGCCATAGGCACCCGCCGACATCACCGCCAGCAAGTCGCCTTCGGCCAGATGCAAATGGCGGTCATGGCCGAGGAAATCGCCGCTTTCGCACACCGGGCCGACGATTTCGTAGCGCTGCGTCGCGCCGGCGCTTTCCCATACCGGCAGGATGGCGTGATAGGCGTCATACAGCGCCGGGCGCATCAGGTCGTTCATGGCGGCATCGACAATGGCGAAATTCCTGGTCTCACCGTGCTTGAGATACTCCACCTTGGTCAGCAGCAGACCGGCATTGCCGACCAGTGCGCGGCCGGGTTCGACCAGGATCCTGAATTTTCGCCCGGCGAGCTTTTCCAGCAGGGTGTCGGCGTAATCGGCCACCGGCGGCGGCGTTTCGTCGCTGTAGCAAATGCCCAGGCCGCCGCCGAGATCGAGGTGGCGAATCGCGATGCCTTCCCGTTCCAGCGCATCGATCAGCAACAGCACCTTGTCCAGCGCGTCGGCGAAGGGGGAAACCTCGGTGATCTGCGACCCGATGTGGCAGTCGATGCCGGTCACTTCCAGGTGCGACATGGTGCTGGCCCGGCGATAAAGGGCGACCGCCTCGCCATAGGCGATGCCGAACTTGTTGCCCTTGAGGCCGGTGGAAATGTACGGATGCGTTTTCGGATCGACATCGGGGTTGACGCGCAGGCTGACCGGCGCGCGCCTGCCCATCTCGCCGGCAACCCGGTTGAGCCGGTCCAGCTCGCTTTCCGACTCGACGTTGAAGCACAGAATGCCGGCTTCCAGCGCCGCGCGCATTTCTTCGGCGGTCTTGCCGACGCCGGAAAACACCACTTTGCCGGCATCGCCGCCGGCCGCCAGCACCCGTGCCAGCTCGCCGCCGGAAACGATGTCGAAACCCGCGCCCAGACGCGCGAACAGGTTGAGGATGGCGAGGCTGGAATTGGCCTTGACCGCATAGCAGATCAGGTGGTCGCGGCCGGCGAAGGCTTGTTCGAAACTGCGGTAGGCAGCGCTCAACGCACCGTGGGAATAAACATAGCAGGGCGTGCCGAATTCGGCTGCAATGCGGGAAAGCGGCACCGATTCAACGCACAATTCGCCATCGTGGCGGGAAAAGAATTTCACTGCTGCTTCTCCTCGACGGCGGGTTGCGGGACGGCCGAAGCCGCGGCGGCGGGCGTCTGTTCCGGCGCGGGCAGATAGAGCGGGCCTTTGTGGCCGCAGCCGGCAAGCAGCAGGACAAGCAGAACTGGCAAAAAAGCGAGGCGCATATTATTCTCGGGGTAACTGACAGCGCATCATCTTATCACAAGGAAAAAGGCAATGACCGAGAGCGAATTCAGCCAACTGGCGGACAAAACCCTGGCCCGGATCGAGCAAACGCTGGACGAAGCCGAGACCGACATCGACTATGAAATGAACGGCGGAATCCTGGAATTGACCTTCGCCAACGGCAGCAAAATCATCGTCAACCGGCAAACGGCCGCGCGGGAAATATGGGTCGCGGCGAAATCGGGAGGCTTCCACTTTGTCTGGCGCGATGGCGCGTGGTGCGACACCCGCGACGGAGGCGAACTGTTTGCAGCGCTGGGAAGGTACGCGAGCGAACAGGCAGGCGAAACGGTAACATTCTGAATACCGGCCGATAAATTCATGGCGCCCGGCATGAGATCCCTCCATATCGACAACCCGATTCCCCTATCGACTTCAACGCCGCCATGAAGCTCGCCCAAAACCGAGCCAACCAGGAACTCGGCGACAACATGCTGCTCTCGTGGTACGACCGGGAACGCGACCTCGAATCCCCGCGCGGGGCCAGCGAATGCCATCAAGGCTGCGCGGTGAAAGGCTACTGGGATTACGCGCTGAATCGCGGCGGCGCGCTGGCGGTCAACTTCGACCAGGGACGGTTCGTGTTTTGTTTCCAGCCGCTGGGAGCGTTTTAGTAGCCGGGATGTAGATTTTGCCTTGCGCTCGCCTGGGGAAACACTGAACACGTCGTCATCCCCGCGCAGGAGGGGATCCAGCGATATCGCGTTGAACGGCGCCGCCTGGTTGAGCGTCATCCCCGCGAAGGCGGGGATCCAGCCTTCGCGGGAACGACGAAAGAGAGTTGATCCGCGCCTCCCTAAATATAAGACTTCATCGAGCTGCGCTTGCCCGGCTTTTTCTTCTGGATCACCACGCCCTTCACCACTTCCAGCCCCGGCACTTCGTCGGTCGGGTACAGGTCGTTGAGCGGCTTCAGGAACCAGCGCTCGTCGTGCCGCACCAGCTGGCGGAAGATGTATTCGTCCTTGTGGTAGGCAACCACAAAGGAGCCGTCGCGCGCCAGCCCTTCCGGCTCGATCACGATGATCTCGCCTTCCTCGAACTCGGGCAGCATGCTGTCGCCCAGCACCATCAGCGCATAGGGTTCGGCGCTGGCGCAGGCGGTAGCCTCGTCGGGCAGTTCCGACTCCGGGATGATGGGGATGATTTTTTTCGGTGTCATGGTCATGGCCTCAAAGAGTCGCCAGATATTGCCGGCCGCGCTGGATCGCCGCCCTGACCTGGGCCGGGGCGGTGCCGCCGATGTGGTCGCGGCTGTTGAGCGAGCCTTCCAGGGTGAGCACGGCGAAGACGTCGTCGCCGATCAAGGGTGAGAACGCGCGCAGCGCATCCAGCTCCAGTTCGCTCAAGTCGCAGCGTTGGCCTTCGGCATGGCGCACGGCCAGGGCGACGACTTCGTGCGCATCGCGGAACGGCAGGCCTTTTTTCACCAGATAGTCGGCCAGGTCGGTGGCGGTGGCGTAGCCCTGGAACGCGGCCTGGCGCATGGCTTCCGGCTTCACCGTGATGCCGCCCATCATGTCGGCGTAGATCCGCAGCGTGGCGACCAGGGTATCGACCGTGTCGAACAGCGGCTCCTTGTCTTCCTGGTTGTCCTTGTTGTAGGCCAGCGGCTGGGATTTCATCAGGGTCAGGAGCGCCATCAGGTGACCGGTGACGCGGCCGGTCTTGCCGCGCACCAGCTCCGGCACGTCCGGGTTCTTTTTCTGCGGCATGATCGAGGAGCCGGTGCAGAAGCGGTCGGCGATGTCGATGAAGCCGACGCGCGGGCTCATCCACAGGATCAGCTCTTCCGACAGGCGCGACAAATGGGTCATCACCAGCGCCGCGGCGGCGGTGAATTCGATGGCGAAGTCGCGGTCGGAAACCGCGTCGAGGGAGTTCTCGCACACGCCGTCGAAGCCCAGTTCGCGCGCCACCCTTTCGCGGTCGATCGGATAGCTGGTGCCGGCCAGGGCCGCCGCGCCGAGCGGCAGGCGGTTGATGCGCTTGCGGCAGTCGCGCATCCGCTCGCCGTCGCGCTTGAGCATTTCGAAGTAGGCCATCAAGTGGTGGCCAAAGGTCACCGGCTGCGCGACCTGCAAATGCGTGAAGCCCGGCATCACGGTGTCGGCGTGCCGTTCGGCCAGATCGAGCAGCGCGGTTTGCAGCGCCTTGATCAGTTCCGCGATCTGGTCGACGGAAGCGCGCAGCCACAGGCGCACGTCGGTGGCTACCTGGTCGTTGCGCGATCGCGCGGTGTGCAAACGCTTGCCGGCTTCGCCGACGATGGCGGTGAGGCGTTTTTCGATGTTGAGGTGGACGTCTTCCAGGTCGAGCAGCCATTCGAACCGGCCGGCGCGGATTTCTTCGAGAATCTGCGCCAGCCCCTGGCGGATCGCGGCCAGGTCGTCGGCCTGGATGATGCCGCAAGCTTCGAGCATGGCAGCGTGGGCCAGGGAGCCCTGGATGTCGAACTCGGCCAGGCGCTGGTCGAATTCCACGGAGGCGGTATAGCGTTTGACCAGTTCGGCCACCGGCTCGCTGAACCGGCCCGACCAGGTTTTGTCCGCCGACGAGGGTTTTTGTTGCATCTGTGTGCCACCTTGACCAAAATTCGAATATGCCGATTATAAAGCAAAACCCCGCTGCCCCCACAGCGCCCGCCCCGCCTCCCGTCAACGGCGCCGTGGCGCTGCCGGATTTCTGCAACCTCGGCATCTGGCTGCGCACCCTGGTCATCGTGGACCTCATGAGCGCCGTGGCGGCGGCCCTGAAAGCGCCCACGCTGGACGGGACGTGGCGCGCGCTGATGGACGTTTCCGCGCTGGTGCAGCCGGTACTGCTGTTATCCCTGCTCGCGCTCTGCCTCGGCCGCCGCTTTCTGGTGCGGCTGCCTTATTCCGCCGGCGCGGCGGCCGTGCTGGCGCTGACGCTGGCACTGACCAGCCTGACGCATGTCCTCGGCCAGCGCCTGTTCGACGCCGACGTCGGCGCGCTGGAGCGCCATTGGCTGTTCGCGGCGCTGGCGAGCGGCGTGCTGCTGGGCTATTTCCACCTGCGCAGCCGCGCGTTTTCGCCGGCGATCAGCGAGGCCCGGCTGCAAGCGTTGCAGGCCCGCATCCGGCCGCATTTCCTGTTCAACAGCATCAACGCGGTGCTCAGCCTGATCCGCTCCGACCCGAAACGGGCCGAGCGGGCGCTGGAGGACATGGCCGACCTGTTCCGCGTGC
>JAQTMN010000060.1 GCA_028714315.1 Sulfuricella sp.
CTTTCCACGAAATACACCCGCTCGGCATACTTGGATTCCTTGAACACCCCCGGCGCCACCGCCGACATGTCGTCGCGGCTGTCGAGCTGCTGCCGGTATTCGTCGCTTTTTTGCAATGCCCACGGCGACACCACCAGGCTCAACAGGGCGATGGCGAACACCACCGGCGCGACAAAGGCGGCAACCGGCCGAACCCATGCCGTGATGCTCAGGCCCGATGAAAACCACACCACCATTTCGCTGTCGCGGTAGCAACGGGTCAATGTCATCAAAACGGCAATAAATACCGTCAGGGACAACAAAACCGGCAAATAATTAACTATGCTGAAACCAAGAAAGGCCGCCACCGCCTCGTTGGCCAGCGAACCACTCGCCGCCTGCCCGAGAAGGCGGACCAGCATGGTGGTGAGGGTAATCATCAGCAGCACCGAGAAAACCAGCAATGCCGTGCTGGCCACCTCGCGCAGCAAGGCGCGGCGGAAAATCATCGATCGGGTTTTCTTTGACTTTTACGCAACAGTCTGTAAATAATTCCGGATTGACTAGATTTTATGAAGAAAACCAAAATCTATTGCGAGGAGTAATAAAGTGGAATTTAGCATAAAAAGCGGCAGCCCGGAAAAACAGCGCTCCGCCTGCGTCGTGGTCGGCGTATTCGAGCCGCGCAAGCTTTCGCTGGCCGGCGAACTGATCGATCAAGCCTCGAACCACGCCCTCAGCGACATTATCCGCCGCGGCGACATGGAAGGGAAGAGCGGCACCACCCTGCTGCTGCACAATGTTCCCAACACCCTGTGCGAGCGGGTGCTGCTGGTGGGCCTGGGCAAGGAGCGCGATTTCAAGGACAAGGAGTACCGCGACGCGGTGCGCGCCGCGATCAAGACCTTGAACGAGACCGGCTCCCTCGAGGCCTCGATTTTTCTCACCGAGCTTCCCGTCAAACGCCGTACCACCGAGTGGAAAGTCGAACAGGCCGTATTGATGGCGATGGAAGGCATTTACCGCTTCGACCGGCTGAAAAGCAAGCAGGAGGAAGCTCGCCGCCCGTTGCGCCGGCTGGTCCTCAACGTGCCGCGCCGCAATGAGCTCGGCAGCGGGGAAGAAGCCGCCAAGCGAGGTCAAGCCATCGCCGACGGAATGAATCTGGCGAAAGACCTCGGCAACCTGCCGGGCAACATCTGCACCCCGACCTACCTCGCCGAGCAGGCGCGGGAATTGGCCGAAACCTACAAGCTCAAGCTGGAAGTGCTGGAACAGAAGGACATGGAAGCCCTCAACATGGGCGCATTGCTTTCCGTCGCGCGCGGCAGCCGCCAGCCGCCCAAGCTGATCGTGCTGCAATACTCCGGCGGCGACAAGAAGCGCAAGCCCGTCGTGCTGGTCGGCAAGGGCATCACCTTCGATTCCGGAGGGATTTCCCTGAAGCCCGGCGCCGAAATGGACGAGATGAAATACGACATGAGCGGCGCCGCCAACGTGCTCGGCACCTTCAAGGCGGTCGCCCAGCTCGGGCTGCCGCTCAATCTGGTGGGCATCATCCCGGCCAGCGAAAACCTGCCGGACGGCAACGCCAGCAAGCCCGGCGACGTCGTCACCAGCATGTCCGGGCAAACCATCGAGGTGCTCAATACCGACGCCGAAGGACGCCTGGTCCTGTGCGATGCCCTGACCTACGCCGAACGCTTCGAACCGGAAGCGGTGGTGGACATCGCCACGCTCACCGGAGCCTGCGTCATCGCCCTCGGCCACGTCGCCACCGGTCTTTTCAGCAACCACGATGCCCTGGCCCGCGAACTGATCCATGCCGGCGAATACACTTTCGACCGGGTCTGGCACATGCCGTTGTGGGATGATTACCAGGAGCAGCTGAAGAGCAACTTCGCCGACATGGCCAACATCGGCGGCCGCGCCGGCGGGTCGATCACGGCGGCCTGCTTCCTGTCGCGCTTCGCCAAGAAATACGACTGGGCGCACCTCGACATCGCCGGCACCGCCTGGAAATCCGGCAAGGACAAAGGCTCGACGGGACGCCCGCTGCCGTTGCTGGTACACTTCCTGATCAACAAAAGCGCCGAGTCCTGAGGAGAAATCGCCGCTCGGCACTTTCAGCTCGGATCGTAGGGTGCAATAACCGAAGGGCATTGCACCAAGTGATTGGGAGTGGGGCGTGGTGCAATGCGCTGCGCTTATTGCACCCTACAAAACCACCTGCAAAACATGACCCAGATCGATTTCTACACCCACAGCCCAGACAAATACCATACCGCCTGCGTCCTCTGCGCCAAGGCGGTGGAGCGGGGGCTGCGCGTGGTGGTTTACACGCCCGATGCCGCCGCCACGGACAAGATGGACTGGCTGCTGTGGAGCACTCCCGCCATCGGCTTCATTCCCCATTGCCGCGGCTCGGACAGGCTGGCGGCGGTCACGCCGGTGATCGTCGATCATCGCGCCGACACGCCGGCACACGAGGCACACGACGACATCCTGCTCAACCTTCATCCCGAACAGCCGTTATTCTTCAGCCGCTTCCACCGGCTGATCGAAATCGTCGGCACGGACGAGGGTGACCGCGACGTGGCGCGCGGGCGCTTTCGCTTTTATCGCGACCGGGGTTACGAAATTCAGACCCACGATATCGGGAACAAGACTTGACGCATGGATAACGGCGAACCCGACGTGCTCGGAAAAATGGACGCCTTGCTGACCCGGCACCGCACGGGCGCGCCCACGCCGAAGGATCTCGCTTTGGCCGAACAGCAGGCCGGGAAAGCGGCGATCCCCGTGCTTACCGAAATCATCGCCGAACCCAGCACCATCCCGGTGTTGACCGACGCGGTCACGAGCACGGCGGCGAGCAAACCCGAGACGCCCCCTTCCCCTCCCGCACAGGCGGTCGATCAACCCGCGGACGATACCCAGCATGAAGATTCCCTGCGCCAGATGGAGGATCTTCTGGTTCAGGAGCTGGAAAATCGCATTTCGCTGGAATTCGCGGCCACCCTCGACCGCGCCCTGAACGAGCTGCTGGAACGCTCGCGCGAGCATATCCGCCATGTCGTGCGCGAGGCGCTGAGGCAACGGGTCGATACCACGCCTCCCAACGAAGACCCGCACTAAGACCGCCGGGAAAACAGGTATAATTCCCCGCTTCCCGTCATTGCAAAATAATTCCAAATCATGGAACTCGCCAAAAGTTTTGAACCCGCCGCCATCGAGGCGCACTGGTATCCGCTGTGGGAATCCCGCGGCTGTTTCAAGGCCACGACCGAGCCGGGCAAGCCCGCCTACTGCATCATGCTGCCACCGCCCAACGTCACCGGCACGCTGCACATGGGCCACGCCTTCCAGGACACGCTGATGGACACCTTGGTGCGCTATCACCGGATGAAGGGCGAAAACACCTTGTGGCAGCCGGGCACCGACCATGCCGGCATCGCCACCCAGATCGTGGTGGAGCGCCAGCTCGACGCCAAGGGCGTATCGCGCCACGGCCTCGGCCGCGACGAATTCCTCAAGCGGGTATGGGAATGGAAGGAAGAATCCGGTTCCACCATCACCCGCCAGATGCGCCGTCTGGGCGCCTCCTGCGACTGGTCGCGCGAGCGCTTCACCATGGACGAGGGTTTGTCCAAGGCAGTGGCCGAAGTGTTCGTCACGCTTTACGAGCAAGGCCTGATCTACCGCGGCAAGCGGCTGGTCAACTGGGACCCGGTGCTGCTGACCGCGGTGTCCGACCTGGAAGTCGTCTCCGAAGAGGAAGACGGTTTCATGTGGCACATCCGCTATCCGGTCGAGGGCTCCAGCGACTCGCTAATCGTCGCCACCACGCGCCCCGAAACCATGCTGGGCGACATGGCGGTGGCCGTCCATCCCGACGACGAACGCTACCGCCATCTGGTCGGCAAGCACGTCCGCCTGCCGCTGTGCGAGCGCAGCATCCCGATCATCGCCGACGACTACGTCGATCCCGCTTTCGGCACCGGCTGCGTCAAGATCACCCCGGCGCACGATTTCAACGACTACCAGGTCGGCCAAAGACATCATCTGGAACCGCTGTGCATCCTCACCCTCGACGCCAAAATCAACGACCTGGCGCCGGACGCCTACCAGGGCATGGACCGCTACGAGGCGCGCAAACGCATCGTGGCCGATCTCGAAGCGCAGGGCCTCCTGGTCGAAACCAAGCCGCACAAGCTGATGGTGCCGCGCGGCGACCGCACCCACAGCGTGATCGAGCCCATGCTCACCGACCAATGGTATGTGGCGATGGAAGGCCTCGCCAGGCGCGGCCTGGAAGTGGTCGCCAACGGCGACGTGAAATTCGTGCCGGAGAACTGGACCCACGTCTACAACCAGTGGCTGGAAAACATCCAGGACTGGTGCATTTCGCGCCAGTTGTGGTGGGGGCATCGCATCCCGGCGTGGTATGACGAGGACGGCAACGCCTATGTCGCCCGCAGCCGCGAAGAAGCCCAGCAGCAGGCCGGTGCAGGCAAGCTGCTGCGCCAGGACGAGGACGTGCTCGACACCTGGTTTTCCTCCGCGCTATGGCCCTTCTCGACCCTGGGCTGGCCGGACAAGACGCCCGAGCTCGACACCTTCCTGCCCTCCAGCGTGCTGGTCACCGGCTTCGACATCATTTTCTTCTGGGTCGCACGCATGGTCATGATGTCGGACCATTTCACCGGCCAGGTGCCGTTCCGGGAAGTCTACGTGCACGGTCTGGTGCGCGACATGCACGGCAACAAGATGAGCAAGTCCAAGGGCAACGTGATCGACCCGATCGACCTGATCGACGGCATCGACCTGGAATCCCTGGTCGCCAAGCGCCAAACCGGCCTGATGAACCCGAAGCAGGCCGAATCCATCGCCAAGCAGACGCGCAAGGACTTCCCCGACGGCTTCCCCGCTTTCGGCACCGATGCCATCCGCTTCACCTTCGCCAGCCTGGCCTCGCACGGCCGCGACATCAAGTTCGACCTGCAACGCTGCGACGGCTACCGCAACTTCTGCAACAAGCTGTGGAACGCCACCCGCTTCGTGCTGATGAACATCGAGGGCAAGGACTGCGGGCTGGACGAAAGCCTGCCGCTGGAATTCTCCGACGCCGACAAATGGATCATCGGCCGTTTGCAGCAGGCGGAACAGGAAGTCGCCGAAGCCTTCGACAGCTACCGTTTCGACATGGCGGCGCGCGCCATCTACGAATTCGTCTGGGACGAATACTGCGACTGGTACGTGGAACTGGCCAAAGTACAACTTTCCTCCCCTCTCCCGCCTGCGGGAGAGGGGCCGGGGGAGAGGGACGCCGCTCGTCAAAGAGCCACGCGCCGCACCCTGGCGCGTGTGCTCGAAACCACGCTCCGGCTGGCCCATCCGATCATTCCGTTCATCACCGAGGAATTGTGGCAGAAGGTCGGCCCGCTGGCGGGAAAAACGGGCGAGAGCATCATGCTCCAGCCCTACCCCGCCGCCGACCAGGAACGCGTGGACACCTCCGCCGCCGCCCGCATTGCGCTGCTCAAGGAAATCGTCAATGCCTGTCGCACCCTGCGCGGCGAAATGGGCCTTTCTCCCGCGCAGAAAGTACCGTTGATCGCGCTCGGCGACATAGCTTCCCTGGCGCCTTACATCCAGGCGCTGGCCCGGATTTCCGAAGTGACGGTGGTACAGGGCGAACTGCCCGACGCCGACGCGCCGGTGGCCGTGGTTGGCGAGATCAGGCTGATGCTCAAGATCGAGGTGGACAAGGAAGCGGAACAGGCGCGCCTATCGAAAGAAATTGCCCGCCTCGAAGGCGAAATCGCCAAAGCGAACGCCAAGCTCGCCAACGAAAGCTTCGTCGCCCGTGCGCCCGCGGCAGTGGTGGCGCAGGAAAAAGAACGCCTGGACAACTTCGGTGCCACCCTGGAAAAACTCAAGGCGCAGCTCGCCAAACTTGGGTAGGTCGGGCTCTGCCCGCCATGTCGGGACAAGCCCGACCTACTTTTGTGGGTCAGGCTTCAGCCTGACATCAGGCTAAAGCCTGACCCACAAAACACAGCCAAAAAAATAAAAAACCCCGCCGAAGCGGGGTCAAGGCCATGCGTGCTGCCCTTGTTGGTTGGTATTATTCCTTGCCGCCCGCCGCGACAGCCAATGCCTTGCGGATGGCTTCGGGGGATTCCATGATCTTCATGAAGCTGTTCGAGCCCATCATTTTCAGGTCGGGGAAATCGAGCGCGATGCGGAAACGCGCGTACAGGGCGATTACGTGGTTGCCAGTGACCAGCATTTCATAGGGCAGATGCGCCGCCGACTTGATGTCCTTGGAGTCGATCACGCTCATGATGTACTTGTCGTCCATATACTTGTCGCCGCCCTTCATACCGACGCCGAACACGGTTTCCTTCTTGCCCGGAATATCGACGCGGTAGACCTTGGTGACGCCGCCCTTGCCCGCAGCCAGATTGGCCTCGACCGCCTTCACCGCTTCTTCGTAGCTGCCATATTCGGCCAGCGGAACCGGTTCGTCGAAATACTCCATGCCGAAGCTATAGTGGTACTTGCGCAGCTTCGATGCGGACAGCCCTGCCGCGCCGAAATCCTCCACCTTGCCCAGCGCAGCATGCATCTTGGCTGCGGTTTGCGGCAGTTCGCCTTCCATGCGGTAGCCGTTCGCCATGTAGGTCGGGTTGGTGTAGGAAACCTGCACCTCGTCGTTCACCTTGGTCACCGCCACGCGCTGCGCTGCGCCAAACCCGCCATGATCGGATTTGGCCGCGGTGGTCTTCATCTCGTCGTTGGTCACCGCGATGATGGTGGTTTCAGGATAGGGCGAATAGCTGCCGACGACGGTAAAACCATTCGCCTGCAACGCGATTTTTGCGGCTGCGACCTTGTCGGCGACGATGCCGGGGCCTTTGGAAGCCAGGACAAAAGGCTTGAGCAACGTTTCGTCGGCCAGAGCGCCCATACTCACGCCCAAAGCCAGCGCTGCCAACAGGAATTTATTGATTATTTTGTGCATTGTTGCCTCCGATGATGTTTATTGATTTTATACAAAAAGAGCCGAGGATGATTTTTCACCCCCGGCCCGATTGTGTTGCTTATGAACTCACTCTTGCGAATGGCCGGATCAGAACTTCATCCCATAAGCGATGCCCAGAGAATTTTCGTGCATCTTGATGGTTTCGGTTCCGCCGACAGGAAAGTAAGGATTCGTCGGGCCGGAGACGGATTCTTCCTGAGCATGCATGTAAGCGACCGTCACTTCGGAATTCTTGGTAACCCCGTAGGTTGCGCCAAGCGTGTAATGATTGGTCACGACACCGGGGGCCAGGATATTGAAAGTCTGCTCGCCGGACTTGATCGGGTTGGTGCCATGGTTGAGACCGGCGCGCAAAGTCAGGGTATCGTTATATTTATACTCGACACCAAGCTTCACGACGTTAACATTAGACCAACCAAAGCCCAACCCGTTGCTGCCGCCTAAAGCAAGTGGGCTTGTGGGGCCGGCGTATCCCGGGGTAATGCCGGAGTCCGCGATCGATTTGACGCCGCCATAGTTGATGCGCTGATAATCCAATGCCACGGTTATGGCAGGAGTCGCCTTGAAGGCCAGACCGACGTTCCAGTTTTCCGGGATATCGAAATCGCCCTGCTCTGCGAACAAGCCGGCATATCTCTTGAAGTTGCTCATGTTGATTTTCGGTGCATAGGCAGCGCCCAAAGTCAGGCCTTCGGTGATCTTACCCTGCCAGCCGACTCGCACGCCCCAGCCGGTGGAGGAATCATGCCCGGTTCCAGTCAAGTGAGCAGGGTCTGACGACAAGGGCGTAAAGCCCTCAAGACCATCCGCACTGAAACGCTGGTAGACGAACAGTGGAGACACGCCGATGGAATTGCTGTCGTTGAATTTGTAGGCAAAAGTCGGGGCAACGATCAATTGCTCCAAATTGACGCCGACTTTACCGCCTTTACCGGCATCGCAAAAAAAGTTGCCGCCAGGACCGCAAGCCGTTTTGGCAGCAGCCGATTGGTAGTCGGTATTCATGCCACCGTTGCCATAAACCGTGACGCCCAGCGACATTTTGTCGCCCAGCATCATGTTGTAGCCGAATTCAGGCACGAAAAAATTGGTGCTTTCGCTGTCCGAAGCAAAATTAACACCGCTCCCCGTGCGGCTAGCAGCGCGCTCCGGGCTGAACCAATCCACACCGACATCCATCCGGTCGCCGACCCAGACCATGCTGGCCGGGTTGTTCGCGCCGCCCATGGTGTCGCTCGCCGTCGCCGTTGCCGCGCCGCCCATGCCCTTGGCTTTAATGCCGTAGCCGTGCGAAAAATATCCATTGGTCGCGGAAGCCAATCCCGGCATTGCCAGACCCGCTACTGCCAATACACCTACCAGTGCTTTTAGTTTCATTCTTGTGAGCCCTCCGTTAAGGAATTCGAAAAATTTTTAACCTGGCCGGGATAGTTTTGTTGTTCCCGATCAATGTTTCGATCCGGACGTTTTCCAAGCCATGTAACAAATATTACACAACCCGATAGACCTCACAAATAACTTTTTGAAAATCAGTGTATTAGCCGTTCCTAATAAAGAAATAAACTCATTAAAACAATAAATTGCCAAAAATATTTTGTTGTGTTTTTGCAACAAATTTTCTCACTCGAAAAACGTTTTCAGGCTTTCTCCATTTAGCTGTTGTTTAACGATATCAATATCTTCAATCGCCAACTTAAACGGAAATGACAAAATGTCAGTCGGCGGGCTGTCACCATAGGGTCGATTGCACGCGGAAATTTCCGCATTATCCTTGCCGGGGCAGCCGGAAGTCCGGAACGGCGTGCCGGATTCGACAATCCTGGCCAGCTCACTTTCCGCCACACCGAAGTCCGTCAGCCGCCCATCCCCGTCGAACGCCATACGACGGAAATCGCCGCCGGTGTAATCGATGATAAAACGGGCCAGCTGCACCCGCCGCCATTGCCCTTTGGCGCAGGCCGGCCAGTCTTCCATCAACGAGCCTTTTTCCGGGAAGAAGGCGAACAGATGGCTGTGTCCACCCCCATCACGAATCTTTTGCACCACTTCGAGAAATTCGCGTTCGGTCTCGCCCATGCCGCAAATCAGGTGCGCACCGAACCTTTCCGGCCCGAAAATTTCCGCCGCCCATTCGATGGTTTGCCAATATTTGTCCCAGCGATGCGGGCTGTCCACGGTTCTGCCCCGCGTGCGCTCGAAGATTTCCGGCGTGGCGGCGTCGAGCGCAACGGTAAATATCTCCGCGCCGGCCTGTTTGAGGCGCGCCAGGTCGTCGCGCTCCATGGTGGTGGGGTTGGAGAGAATGGAAACCGGGATATGCGGCAAAGCCGCTACCCATTGCTCGAGCAACGCAAGCGTGTCGCGGTTCGAGTCGGGGTGGCTGATCATGGAGATGCACATGCGCTCGAACCGGCTTCGATCTCCGCCCGCCTGGACGCGCTCGATCACCTCCCGGTAGCGCAGCGCCGGCCAGTCCACCCGGATGAAGTTGCGGTCGGCGTAATCGCGCGCCTCCTCGCGGTGCCGCGCCAGCCCGCAATAGGCGCAGTTGGCGCGGCAGCCTTCGGGGTAGGTCAGCAGCAGGTTGAGGCAATGGGTGCAGCCGGCGCGGTAGATGCGGCCGGGCATCAGCCCCAGTGTGATCGCCGCCGCCGTGCTCATCTGGACGTATTCGGGGGTACGCATCGCCGGGGTTTTGATGCGGAAGTCGGGAGGGCGAAGATCAATATTCCATTTGGGGGCGGTGGTCATGCCATTTATCCTAAATGTGTTCGGATTTTTTGTGGGTACGGCTTCAGCCGTACAGTCAGGCTGAAGCCTGACCCACAGATCGCACATCCTACTTCGTGAATTTCACTCTTAAGCCAGACCCACATGGCCGGCTCAATCTGCGGCTCTGGTAGGGCCGTAGGATGCGGTGAGCCCAAGCGAACCGCATCGATCGCGAACGATGCGGTTCGTACCTCACCGCATCCTACGGCTGCGCTTGCTTCTCATGGTATTCCGGAAAAGCCATCCAGCCACGCCGCTGGACGGCGTCTTCGCCTGCCGCCTGAGTCCGCCAATATTGCCCGAGCCAGGCCCGGCGCGCCAGCGCGCGTTGCAGGCTCGCTTCGAACTGGTCGCGAATGTCCAGCTCGAATTCCTCCAGCGCGCACGGGTTGCGATCCAGCAGCCACGACGCCGCCGCCTGCCCTGCGCGCTCGCCGGACGCCACGGCGGCGGCGATGCCCGCGCCGGTGACGGGATGCGTCAATCCGGCGGCGTCACCGACGAACAGCACGTTGCCGGCGACCAGATTCGGGCGCGGGCCGCCGACCGGGATCGCCCCGCCCGTGCGGCGCAGAATCGTGTTGCCCACCCGGCCTTCATCGGCCAGCTGGCGGTGCAGCGCATCCAGCAAAGCCTTGGGATCGGCGGCGAACCGCTTGTCCACGCCGAGACCGAGATTGGCGACCGGCCCACGTGGAAACAGCCAGGCGTAGCCGCCGGGATAGTCGGCGGAGAGCCAGATTTCAGTGTTTTCGCACGGTTGATTCAGCGCCACGGTGTATTGCCGCGCATACACCGTTTCCAGCGGAGCCAGGCCGAGTGCGCGGGCAACGAAGGAATGCGGTCCATCGGCAGCGACCAGCAGCCGGTAATCGAAGCGAACTTGACCCCGCGGCGTGGCCACGACGGCCGACGACTCCATGCGATCCAGCTCGAACAGGCGACTGCACGAATACAGCCTCGCGCCGTTGTTTTCCGCCTGCCGCGCCAGCGCCTGATCGAAAGCGGCGCGGTCTACCATCAGGCCGGGGGAATGGCTTATTTCCGCCGTTCCCGAAGGCAGGCGGCTGATCATGCCCCGGATACGCTGTTGCAGTATGCCCTCGGCCTGGGCGTGGCGCGCCAGCGGCAGGGGAATGAACTCGGCGCACTGCACCGGCACGCCGATCTCCTGCCGGCGCTCGATCGCGGCCACCCTCAGCCCAGCGCGCGCCGCCGCCAACGCCGCCGCGCCGCCGGCCGGGCCGAGGCCGATCACCAGGACATCGACTTTCTGCCGCACCATCGTATTCACCGGCTCATGTCCGACCGGTAGGTGCGAATTCATTCGCACATAGTGCGTTGATTGTGCGAATGAATTCGCACCTACAGGCGTTCATTCGACAGCCTGCCTGATCACCGCGGCAAAGTCAGCGGGCGCGAGCAACTGCAAATCCGCTTGCCACTGCGTGAAAAACGCCTCGATCCTCGACTCGATCCCGGCCAGCGGCACATCGCGCAGCGCCGCTTCGAGGTCGGCCACGATGCGCTTCGGGCTGACGAAAAAATCGCCGCTGAACCAGACCTGTTTGATCCGTTCGGCCCGTATGTCGAACGTGAGGCTGACTCGCAGCAACCCGCCGGGAAATTTGCGAACGGCATGGAGCAGCGGCATGTCGCCGGCCGGACGGGCGATCAGCTCGATCCAGCCCGGCTGGCCGATTTCGGCCAGCGCCTCGCGATAGCGCGCCAGTTCCGGCTGCGTCAATTCGCCCGCCTGGAAGGACACGTCGAATTCCCGCGCGAACGCGTCCGACAAGGCTTTCCTGGCCGCATCCGGGTCCGGTGTGTAGCCCAGCAAATCGGCCAGGTTGGCCACCCTCTCCCGTGCCGAGGCGATCGCCTTACCGGACAGCTTCTCGGCAGGAATGCGCAGCACGCGCAGCATTTTTTCCACGTCGAACCGAATCAGCAACGTGCCCTGGAACATCAGCGCGTTGCCCTCGAACGCGCCGCCGGTGCCGGAAATCTTCCTGCCGTCCACTTCGATATCGTTGCGCGGCCGATACCGCGCCTCGACGCCCAGCGAGGAAATCCCCCGTGCCGCCGCTTCACAGATGCGGCGGGAGATTTGCGCCATGTCGGCGCAGCCCAGATCGGCTTTGGCAAGATAGAGTTCCCAACCGAGCTGGGTTTCGTCGAAGTAAATCGCGCCGCCGCCGGTGATGCGGCGTTGCACCTCGATTTGGTTGGCGCGGCAGTAGTCGAGATCGAGCTCCTGCTCCGCGCTCTGATGGTAGCCGAGCAGCGCGCTGGGTGTGAAGCGAAGAAAGCGCAGCGTATTAGGAATTTCGCCTGCCTGCCGCGCTTCGAGCAGGGCGCGGTCGAGGGCGATGTTCTCCGCCGCCGACCTCAGGCCGGTATCGATAACGCGCCAGACTTTATCCAATTACACAATCTCCGTGCACCGATTGTTCCCGGCAATTAACATCGGCGTGTGGGTCGGCTTGAGCCGTACATGTCAGGCTAAAGCCTGACCCACAACTCGCGAGGCATTCATTACCGCATCAACGCCTCTCCACCCACCGCCATCGAGCAGCAGGCCGCGGCGATCCGCGCGTTCCGGCCAAGCCGGGCGGCCAAGGCGACCATGCCGTCGGCGGGATGGGCGATGCCGTCCAGCCCCGCCATCACCGCGTAGGCGTCGATTTCGGCCTTGGCCCGCCCCGCCGGGCGCGCACAGCCTAGAAGCAGCGGAATATCCGGCAACACGGCGCGGGCGTCGAGGAAGAAGCGGCCGATCTCATGGCTGTCCGGCACGGCAAAAGGCCGATGGACCGGCGCATAGAACGGCATCGCCGCCACCAGCACCAGCGCCGACGGCCGGTGGCGGCGCAGCATCTCCAGCGCGCGCCGTTCGCCGAGAAATTTTCCGTAATGCAGGCCCAGCACGATGTGCGGCACGACCTTGAGGCGCGTCGCCACCAGGTTTTCCAGGGTGCGCTCGAAATCGTCCACACTGCGCTTGAGGTGGTAAACCTGGGTGATCGTTTCCTGGGCGCCGATCACGTCCATCATGGCGGCGTCGATGCCGCTGTCTTCCATGCGCCGCGCGGCGTCACGCTCCACCAGCGCGGTGTGCAGGGCGATCCGGAAAGCGGGGAAGGCGTCCTTGATGCGGCGGATGGTGGGATAGAAAGGATCGTACTCGACTTCGTTGCGCAGATTCGAACCGCCGGTCAGCAGCATGCCGCGCGCGCCGCGCTCGATCTGCCGATTGGCCACCGCCCACAGCTCTTCCGGGGTGCGCGCCGGGATCATGTTTTCGAGCACCTTCCCCTTGCAATGGTCGCATTGCAGCTTGCAGTCCGGCCCGGTGATGGAAACCGCCGGCCACGCGCTCTTGCCGCAGGCGCCGATTTCGGAAGTGGCGTAGGATTTAAAGCTGGGAGTATAGAAATCGATATCCGGCAAGGCCGCGTCGCGGCGCTGCATCTCGCCGACCAGCGCGGCATCGAGGACGATGCCCTCCAGCGGTTCGATCCGCGCGGCGACGTCTAGCCAGTCCATCGTTCATGCAGGGCGCGCCGTGCGCGCCATTTCATTGCGGTGCGCGGAGCGCACTTTACCTCCCTGAGCCATTCCATCAGGCGCAGCCCGCGAAACCTTCCGCCTGCATCTTGGCTTCGAACGCCTCGGCGGCAGCCGCGCCCCGCAGCAAGGCGGGGGCATCGCGCTCCCAATCCTCCGGCTTCATCCTGAGCAGCCAGCCGGCGCCATAGGGGTCGGCGTTGATCGTGCTGGGGGTGGCGGCGGCGGCCTCGTTGACGGCGACGATCTCGCCGCCGACCGGCGCCTTGACCGGGCCGACCCACTTGCCGGATTCGACCGTGCCGGTGGACTTGTGCTGATCGACCACGCGGCCGATCTTCTTCGCCGTCCATGCCACGATTTCTCCCGACAAGGCGCAGCCCTGGGAAGTCATGCCGACGGTGATGGCGCCATCCGCCTCAAGCCGGGCCCACACGTTGTCTTCCACGTCGTAGTAGAGGTCGTCGGGAAAATCGCAGCCGCGCACTAGAGCCATGACATCTTCTCGCACAAAGCATCGCTTTAACCAAAGCATAGCCCGATGTAGACGCGAATTCATTCGCGTTTTGGCCGAATGAATTCGGCCCTACGGGGCAAATGAAGGCTAAATAAAAAGGGCAGGCGAATTCGCCTGCCCCACTAGTTCATCCTGCCGCCATCGATCAGATGTACAGGCAGATATCCGATTCCCCGGCAAATTCGAAGAACGATGCTGCGCCCACATAGTCGATCCCGTCGATGAAATCGCTGTGCTCGAAACCGAACAGTTCCACGGTCATCTGGCAAGCAAGGAATTTTACTTCCGCTTCCTGGCACAATTCACGCAGTTCGGGGATGGTGGCAACGCCGTTGTTGGCGATGGTCTGCTTCATCAGCGCGGTCGCCAGCGATTCGAAACCGGGAATGTTCGCCTGGAGGATGTTGGGAATATTCCAGTTGATGTCCCTGAACCACTTCGGCCCGAACGGCATCTTCATCGGCATGCCGGGGTTGCCCAGCGGGCTGACCTTGAGGCAGCTCATGTCCTTGCGCACCAGCTGCAAGCCATAGAAAGTAAAGAAAATTTGCACTTCATAACCCAGCGCGGCGGCGGTCGAAGCCAGAATGTAAGGTGGATATGCCCAGTCCAGCGTGCCTTTGGTGGCGATGATTGCAAGTTTCTTCACTTTTTTCGTCTCCAGAATTCAGTTGGTTATTGTTTTATATTGCTATTGCGGATTTATTTCTTTTTCAGGAAGAACTGATACTTGCCGCCCGCTTCGGCCGAGGACAGCAATTCGTTGCCGGTTTGCTTGGCGAATGCCTGCATGTCCTTGACGGAGCCCGGATCGGTCGCCACCACCTTCAGCACCTGGCCGGCGCCCAGTTCGGCAAGAGCCTTCTTGGTGCGCAGGATGGGCAGGGGGCAGTTCAGGCCGCTGGCGTCGAGTTCTTTGTCGAAATTCATTTTTTCAAGCTCCTCTATATGGGGTTAAGTACAACGGAAAAAGGGGTTTTATAATACAGATATAGCCAGATTGCAACTGCTACGCCGTTCCCTGACAAAAATCAGGCCACTTTGGCCAGGGAAAGTCCTGACTGCGTCCAGGCCATGATGCCGCCGCGCAGGTTGTATACGTTGCCATGCCCCCTCGCGGCCATGAAGGCGCAAGCCTGCGCCGAGCGCGCGCCGGAGCGGCAGTAAAAAATGGTGTGGGTGTCCTTGTCCAGTTCATCGGCCTTGATCGGCAACAAATGCAGCGGCAGGTGCTGGGCGCCCTCGATCACGCCATAAATCACCTCGTTTTCACCGCGCACGTCCACCAAGGCGACACTTTTCTTTTCGCTCAGCAGGGAATTCAACCCCGCCACATCGATTTCCTTGAAACCATACATGTTCGATCCAAACATTGAATCATCCTTCAACAAGCAAGATCAGAATTTACTAATATTAGCAAAATCGGGAAATGGCGCAATCGCATTTGTTTATGGGCGCATAACGATATTTTTTGCGAGCCGACCGCTCGTCAGTTTTTGTGGGTGCGGCTCTTGTGCCCTTTTGTGGGTACGGCTTCAGCCGTACATGTCAGGCTGCACCCGCAGGGAGTGGCAGCAAGCTGCACTCCGACTTCCTATCGACTAAAGTCGATGAAAGATCGTATGTCCCCGCCGCGAGCGGCAGCTAAGCTGCTCGCACGGGCGAGAAAGCCTGACCCACATCCAGTTCCTGCTCAACCTTCGGCGACCCAGTGCCCCGACTTGCCGCCCTGCTTTTCCAGCAGCCGGATGCCGTCCATCCGCATGCCGCGATCGACTGCCTTGCACATATCGTAAATGGTCAGCAAGCCGACGCTCGCCGCCGTCAGCGCTTCCATCTCGACCCCGGTGCGCCCGAGGGTCTCCGCCGTGACGATGCACTCGATGGCGGCGTTGGCTTCGTCCACGTTGAACTCGACGCCGACATGGGTCAGCGCGAGCGGATGGCACAGCGGAATCAGGTCGGAGGTGCGCTTGGAAGCCTGGATGGCGGCGATGCGCGCGACGCCAAGCACGTCGCCCTTTTTCGCACTGCCTTCCAGGATCAGCCGCAAGGTAGCGGACTGCATGGAAATTTTGCCGGCGGCGCGGGCGATGCGGCGGGTTTCCGCCTTTTCGCCGACGTCCACCATGTGAGCCTGGCCGGCCTCGTCAAAATGGGTAAATTCGCTCATTTTTGGGCACCTGATTAATGAACTTATGTTTTAAACCGTCTATCATAGCACCATGAATTTACGCCACCTATTCCTGCTCGTCCCCCTGCTGGCCCTGCCCGCCGCGCTGGGCGACGGCCTGCCCGACCTGGGCGAAGCCTCGCAGAGCGCGCTCTCGCCGCAGACCGAGCGCCGCATCGGCGAAACCGTCATGTTCGACATCCGCCGCGACCGGAACATGGTGGACGATGCAGAACTGACCGACTACCTCAACAATCTCGGCTACCGGCTGGTGGCCGCCAGCCAGGGAAACCGCCAGGATTTCGAGTTTTTCGTGCTGCGCGACAATACCTTGAACGCCTTCGCCCTGCCGGGCGGTTTCATCGGCGTGCATACCGGGCTGCTGCTCGCGGCGCAAAGCGAATCGGAACTCGCCGCCGTGCTCGGCCATGAAATCGCCCACGTCACGCAGCACCACCTGGCGCGCATGATCGCCAAACAGGACCAGAGCATGGTGACTTCGCTTGCCGCGCTCGCCGTGGCGATTCTGGCCGCGCGCTCGAACCCGCAGGCCGCCAGCGCGGCCATGGCCACGGCGCAGGCCAGCGCGATGCAGACCGAACTCGATTTTACTCGCGAGCACGAACGCGAAGCCGACCGCATCGGCCTGCAAACCACCGCCGATGCCGGATTCGACCCGCGCGCGGCAGCCCTGTTCTTCGAGCGACTGCAGAAGGTCAATCGCCTGTACGAAAACAACGCGCCCGAATATTTGCGCACCCACCCCGTCACCAGCGAGCGCATCGCCGACATCCAGAACCGCGTCGAAAACCTGCCTTATCGTCAAGTGCCGGACAGCCTGGAATTCCAGCTGGTGCGCGCCAAGCTGCGCGCCGAGGAAGGCACGCCGCAGCAAGCGGTGGCCTGGTTCGAGGAGGCCCTGCGCGAGAAGAAATACAACAGCGAAACCGCCAGCCGCTACGGCCTCGCAGCCGCATTGCTGCGCGCCAAGGACGCGGCGCGCGCCGAGCGGGAACTGGCGCAACTGCGCAAGTCCGCCCCGGCCAATGCCATGCTCGAAAACCTGGAGGCACGAATCATGATCGCCGCCGGCCGGCATGATGCCGCCCTCGCCCAATACCAGGCCGCGCTGAAAAAATTTCCCAACCACCGCGCCCTGCTTTACGGCTATGCGGAATCCCTGCTGCAAGCCCGCCAAAGCGTGCCGGCCTTGAAGCTAGTGGGCGACCGCCTGCGCTTCCATCCCCACGACGACCGCCTGTACGAACTCCAGGCACAGGCTTACGCCATGCAGGGCAAGGCCCTGCTGTCGCATCAGGCGCAAGCCGAGGCTTACGCCCGCCAGGGCAGCCTGGTCGCCGCGATCGAGCAGTTGCAGCTCGGCCTGAAAGCCGGCGACGGAGATTTCTACCAGCTTTCGATGGCGGAAGCGCGGCTCAAGACGCTGCGCGCCGAGCATGCCGAGCTGGCTAAAAAACCGTGAGAAGTGGGCGGTACGCCGCATCGATCATGACCGATGCGGTTCATGCTTCACCGCATCCTACGACTCCGAATCGGCCCGCGTTGTAGGATGTGGTGAGCTTTAGCGAACCGCATCGATCGCGCCCCTCGCCTTTTCTGGAAATCGCAAGACGGGGAAAACCCGCGAACCCCTTTCGTTTGAAGGGTGTTTATATTTTTCCAACCCCGCCTCGGGGTACTTGAAAAATTCCCAGACAAGGTCAAAATAAAACAAATGGCAAGGGAAATAAATGGCTGGCAAGCGTCAAGAAACACC
>JAQTMN010000061.1 GCA_028714315.1 Sulfuricella sp.
TGAGCGGAACAGACCCGAGCGGGTATGGGTTCTTCAGCGACCTGTTCAGCCCGATCACGGATGCCTGGCATGGCATTTGGGACAGCACGGTCGGGAGGATCGCAGTGACCGTGGCGGTGGCTTATTTTACGGGGCAGTGGGTGGGTGACTGGGCGACAAGCTCGATATGGGCTTCTCAGGGAGCGTGTACTGCATCAGGAATTACAACCGGCAACATCATTGGCGGTGCTGCTAGTGGTTTCGCGGGCGGCTTTGTGGGTAGCAACGGGGATTTCCAGGCGGGGCTTAACGGAGCCGTCAGCGGCGCGATGTTTGGCTGGGCCGGCGGCGTAGGGGACGACGCGAGCTTCGAGCGCTACGGGGCTCATGCCATGGCGGGTTGTGCCAGCGGTGAATTGCAGGGTGGCGGTTGCGGTAACGGCGCCGCATCCGCCGTGGCCGGCAAATGGGCGACCAACAATATTCCAGACGGATGGAGTCGCGAAGCCCGATTTGCAGCAACAGTGGTTGCTGGGGGTACGGCCTCGGTTGTTGGAGGCGGGAAGTTCTCCAATGGCGCGCTTACGGCTTCGTTTGGGTACCTCTTCAACTATTGCTCTCACGATGGCAACTGTACATCCAAGTTGGAAAAAGCATTGTGGGATTGGATGCCGGGCTATCAGATCGGGACCTGCATCAACAACGGTGATTGCACCGCGGCCGATTGGGCACGAGCTACAGCGGGAACAGCGTTCGCGTTTGTCGGCGGTATTGAGGCCAAAGGGGCAGGAGTCGGTCTTACTGAACTCATGTCGTATGGCGCGAACGCGACTCGTGTTGGTGCGGGGGAAGGGCTGATTAGCTTGAACATGGCCGGTCGGGTTGCAGCAGATGATTTTGCCGCGCTAGCAACCAACTATGGCGCAGCTGTCCAATCTGTCACAAATAGAGCGGGCCAGGTCTATCAGCGCTTCAGTGTTGGTGATGTCACGGTCTCACTACGTAACTTTGGGAATTCCGGAACAACGATCCAAGTGACAAACGGGCTCGTCGACGGAATTAAGTTGAGGTATCGCTGACGATGCAACGCATAGTGAATTCTCCGGAGCGTGAACATTACGTGTCATTGCTTGAGCACGTTGGCATTAGCCCAGAACGATCGGTCGAAGCAATGCCGAATATTGGGGCTCCCGATTGGAGCAGTCTTGCAATTCCTGATGGTATTGGGCTCGGTAAGAAGAGCTTTGCTACGATTGCTTGTGTTGCAAAGCATTTCGGCGATGATGAGCTTGTAATTGTCGACACCTTTTCGCCGACCCCCAGTCAGCACGTAATTGCCTGCTCAGTCGACTATTACGAATTCAAGCATGTGCTCTCAAGCAACGATGACTTCGCCGTCTTTGATACGTCCGTAATAGGACGCTCTGGGAAATGGGCGGTGATTTTGCGAGGTCTCGACGATGGTATCTTGGTAACCGATAGGCAAGTGATGGATTTACTGGGCAGTCAGCGTTAAAGGCTCCAGGCTCAAATTGATTCCATGTCTGAGGGTATTTGTTTTACGGCCCCGCGCTGCCAGCTAGTAACCCAGGGTTTCCACTTATTGTGGCTAAGGGTTTTTACGGATAGACAGGGGAGTGCGCCGTCGGTTAGCATTCCAATGGAATCTAAGAACAGCACCCGATAACAAGCAAAAAAAGCACCGGTCGGTGCAAACGCTCCAGGGGGAAACAGGGGGATGAAAGCAGTCCACAAGTTCGAGCGGCCATGCCGCCTAACGTGGGCCAGGCGTTCCTGTTAAACGCCTCTGAAAGGGTCATAACAATAGATGACAACAGATAACATCGTGAGTACAGAAGTTGCGCTCGTCTTGAATCCGGATTTCGGCGAACGAGTTATAGCACTCGCGCAGGAAATGCCTGTGTGGGTTGTGTTCAGCCCTGTTAATGCCCTTGCGGTCGAGTTCGCCCGTTCCGCGTTTGAAGAAGGGCGAATCACGACAATACTTCCACGTGTCGGAGAATATCCGTCTGATCTCTTTGCTCGTGCGCTGTATGCCATTGATGAACATCATGGTGAAGCAAGCCAATCTGTTCCATACAGTACGCTGTGGGTGTATGGAGCATCGGAACGGATGATGACACCCGATCTTGCCGCCGAGTTGGGATTTATGCCAGTCATCGTTACTAAAGATGGTTTTAGAGCCGATAAGGGATGATGCGCCTGCAAGCACAAGGGTAACTTCGTTAGCACACTGATGGTTAAGGCTGATGAGCTATTGACGGCTGGCCTACGATTTCTTGGTCAGGGTTATAAAGAGATAGGTCAGCCGGGAAGTGGTGTGTTCCGTAGTGAGGATGGCCTTCGACAATTTCGAATAGATAGCAATTCGCTTACGGAAAGCCATGCCCCTGGTATTCCTCATGGCCACCTAGAAATTTATCAGCCCGGCGCTGCAAGGTCCTCGGTGAATAACCATATCCCGTTCCAGGATTAGGAAGAACAATGCAGATTAGGATTGGGGAAATAGGCAGGATATTAGCTGGTGAAGAGTCGGGGAACTACGTCAAAGTGCTAGATGATACGGAAAACACCGGCGGTTACTTGATCTTAACAGCTCCAGCGATTGATATGCGTCATGGGTACGATAATTGGGTGGAAAGCAAGGACGCATTAGCTCGTTACTTTGAGGAGTCTGGCTGGACCACTGAATGGCTATGATAGAGCCAGGCAAAAGGGTAGGAACATCGACACGCAGACGGCGAGAACGTTGGTCGGCATTTCGGGCGTCCGCACGTGGCTTTACCCTCCTCGAACTCCTGGTCGTCATGGTCATCATTGGCCTCCTGGCCGGCTACGTCGCCCCGCGCTATTTCGCCCAGGTCGGCAAATCCGAAACCAAGATCGCCCGCGCCCAGATCGATGCCTTCGAGAAGGCCCTCGACACTTACCGCCTCGACGTTGGTCGCTATCCCGCCACCGAACAGGGTCTCGACGCCCTCATGAAGCGCCCGCCCGGCCTTGCCAAGTGGCAGGGGCCTTACCTCAAGAAATCCGTGCCTCTGGATCCCTGGGGCAACCCCTATCTTTACAAGCAGCCTGGCGACCATGGCGACTACGACATTCTCTCCTACGGCCGCGACGGCAAACCCGGCGGCCAGGGGGAAGACGCCGACATCAACAACTGGTAGCGCGGCGCCAGCCGATATCAGGACACCGACTTCCCCCCTCGATGCGTTTCGATCTCAAGGCCTACCGCGAACCCAATGGCGTGATCCTGCTGGCGCTGGACGCCGCGGACTTGCCGTCCGCCCGACGCCAGGCCGAAACCCAAGGCTATCGAGTGCTCTCGGCACGCGCCGCGGGCAGGTTTTCATTACAGAGGCTGGCTTCCGGACGGGGTTTCTCGGTGTCGCTTTTCGGCCAGGAACTCCTCGCGCTGCTCGACGCCGGCATGAGCCTCGTCGAGGCCGTCGCTATCCTTGCCGCAAAAGCCAGGCATGCGGAGGCGCGGCGCATCCTCGGCGAACTGCACCGCCTGGTGTGCGAGGGGCGCACCTTCTCCAAGTCGTTGGCCGCCGTGCCCGGCGCCTTTCCGGCTCTCCTCGTCGCCACCGTGCGCGCCTCTGAGCAAACCGGCAACCTCCCTGAGGCCTTGCGCCGCTACCTTGCCTATCACCGCCAACTCAACAGCCTGCGCGACCGCGTCGTTTCGGCTTCCGTCTATCCGCTGGTGTTGACCGGCGTCGGGGCACTCGTCGTCCTCTTTCTGCTGGGCTACGTCGTGCCGCGCTTTTCCAAGGTTTATGAAGATATCGGCGAGGCGCATCTGCCCATGCTTTCGCGCTGGCTCATGCACTGGGGGCAGATTGCCGGCGATCATGCGTTCGCGTTGGGCATGGGCTTCCTTTCCTTCACTGCAGGGTTCGCTTATGCGCTGACGCGCCCTGAAACTCGCTCCGCCATCGAGCGCCGCCTCTGGCGCCTGCCGGCGATTGGGGAGCAGCTTCGCATTTACCAGTTGGCCCGCTTCACCCGCACCGTCGCCATGCTCCTGAAGGGCGGCGTGCCGCTGGTTTCCGCACTCGACATGACCGCCGAACTGCTGCGCCAACCGGCCCTCCAGTCCGGACTGGAGGCGGCCCGCAATGTCATCCGCGAGGGCCGAGCCGTGTCCGATGCCTTCGGCGCCCACGGATTGGCCACCGACGTCGGCATCCGGCTTCTCGTGGTAGGCGAGCGCAGTGGCGAACTGGGCGAAACGATGGAGCGCATCGCGGGCTTCTACGACGACGAGATTGCCCGTAGCGTCGAATGGTTCTCGCGCCTGTTCGAGCCGGCGCTGATGCTGATGATCGGTCTGCTGATCGGCGGCATCGTCATCCTGATGTATCTGCCCATCTTCGAACTGGCGAGCAGCATCCAATGAACGCCGTTCTTGCCGAACAAATGACCGAAGCCATCCCCGCCGCCCTGCTTGCCGAACTCCATGCCGCCGCCCGCGTCGAGAACCGCTCGCTCTGGGATCTGCTGGAAGAGCGCCTGCCGGCGTCCCCAGCGATATGTCTTGCGCGCCTGGGCGCCACGCTTCGCATGGACGTGCTCGGCATGGAGGCGCTCAATCGGCTGGAACCCGATTTCGCCGCATTGCCCTATGCCGAAGCCGTGCGCCGCAAATGCCTCATTGCACGCGACTCTGGAATTGGCACCGTCTGCGTACTGAGCGACCCTTTCGACCTGACCTTGCAAACCTGGCTTGAGACCCGGTTGAACGACGTCCCGGCCTGGTGTCTCGCCCACCCCGCCGACCTCGGCGCCTACTTCACCGTCTTCGAGGAGAAGCTGCGCGCGATGGACGGCCTGCTTCCGTCCATCGACGACGCGGCGGGGACGGTTGAAGCGGCAGCGGACGATCTGTCGCTGGCTTCGATCGCACGGGATGCAAGCCCCGTCGTGCGGCTGATCAACTCCACCATCTTTGACGCCATGAAAGCCCTCGCCAGCGATATCCATCTGGAGGCGACCGGCCAGGGTCTCGCCGTCAAATACCGTATCGACGGCGTGCTGACTCACATCGCCCAGGTGGCGGGTCGCGAGACGGCCGAGCAGGCGGTGTCCCGCATCAAGGTGATGGCCGAACTCGACATCGCCGAACGGCGTATTCCACAGGATGGCCGCTTCATGCTGTCGATCAAGGGCCGCGAGATCGACTTCCGCGTTTCGGTCATGCCTAGCCTCGTCGGCGAGGATGTGGTGATCCGCATCCTCGACAAGCGTTCGCTGGCCGACCAGGCGTTGGGCCTCAGGCTCGACCGGCTTGGCTTCGACGACGACACTCTGGTGCGCGTACGGCGCCTCGCCCGCGAGCCCTACGGCATGCTGCTCGTCACCGGCCCCACCGGCAGCGGGAAGACCACGACGCTCTATGCGGCGCTCACCGAGATCAACCATGGCCAGGACAAGATCGTCACCATCGAGGATCCGGTCGAGTACCAGTTGCCCGGCATCCTGCAAATCCCGGTGAACGAGAAAAAAGGACTCACCTTCGCCCGCGGCCTGCGCTCCATCCTGCGCCACGACCCGGACAAGATTTTTGTCGGCGAAATCCGCGACCCTGAAACGGCCCAGATCGCCATCCAGTCGGCATTGACCGGGCACCTGGTATTCACGAGCGTCCATGCCAACAACGTGTTCGACGTGCTGGGGCGCTTCCTGCACATGGGCGTGGACACCTACAGCTTCGTCTCGGCGCTAAACGGCGTGATGGCCCAGCGCCTGCTGCGCGTAGTCTGCCCCGAATGCGCCTCACCCCATGAGCCGAGCGAAGCGGAACTCGAAGAGAGCGGCCTGACCGCCGTCCAAGCCGGCACGATGAACCTGCGCCGCGGGCGCGGCTGCGGTCATTGCCGCGGCACCGGCTACAAGGGGAGACGCGCCGTTGGCGAGCTGCTGCGCTTGAACGACGAGCTGCGCGAAATGATCGTTGCCCGCGCGCCGATCCGCACGATCAAGGAAGCGGCGCGCGCCAGCGGCACGCACTTTCTGCGCGAATCGGCCATGGCCCTGGCCGCCGCGGGTTCAACCACGCTCGAGGAAGTGAACCGTGTTACGTTTGCCGACTGAGCGGCTGTCCGTCGCCCTTTGTCCGGCCATGGTGGGCGTGGAGCATATCCGGACGGGCTGGCGGCATGAGGAATCCCAACAGGCGCAGATCGATATCGCGCCGCAAGAGACGGGCAAGCCGGCCTGGCAAGGCGCAGTGGACGAACTGGCGGGCTGGCTCGGGGGGCGAACGCCGCGACGCGCCACCACGACGCTGGTACTCTCGAATCGCTTCGTCCGTTTTGCGCTGGTACCCTGGTGCGAGACCGTCGGCAGCGCCACGGAAGAGACCGAGCTGGCGCTCGCCTGCTTCGAATCGCGCTACGGCGACATGACTGGCTGGACCGTACGGCTCGATGCCGCCCGCTACGGCCAGCCGCGCATCGCCTGCGCGGTGGAAACAGCGCTGATCGATGCGGCCCGACAGGCGTTCGCGCTGCACAACCTCGAATGCCGAGAGGTGCGCCCAGCCTTCATCGCGGGCTGGAATCGCTTCCGGCGCGAGCCGAACCGATCCATGGACAGCGGGGATGGCATCTTCGCGATGGCGGAATCCGATACGGTGGTCATGGCCACGCGCCGCGCGGGCGTTTGGCACAGCTTGCGCTCGGCCGCGGCGCATATCGATGCGCGAGCCTTATCGCAGCTGATTGAACGGGAAGCCTTGCTGCAAGGATTCGCCGAATCGCTGCCGGCATGGGTATCGATGCCGGGCTTGGCAAGCGATATCGAGGCAAGCGCCGACTGGGACAAGCGGCTGCACGTCGTCGCCAACACCGGTGCGAATGGGGCGGCGCTGGCGCTGGCGCGATGGGGAGGTCGGCGGTGAGGCCTATCGACATCGACTTTGGCGGGAAGCGCCGCACCAGGGCGCGGATCTTCGGAATCTTCTTGCTTGCGGCGACCATCGCCGGCGTGGGTGCCCAAACCTGGGCCTATTTCGGATTGCGCGCCGAGGCCGAGGCTTCGCAGGCTGACCGACGCAGGCTCGACCGCCTGGCGTCCGCTCCCAGCATCAAAAGTACCCCAGAGGACCAGGAGCGCCTGCGTGCTGAGCTGCAACTCTCCAATCGGATCATCGACAAGCTCGACATGCCATGGGATGCATTGTTCGCCACCGTCGAGGCAACCGCCAACAAGCAGGCTATCCTGCTGGGCGTGGAACCCGATGCGGAGCGGCGCGAAGTGAGGCTGACGGGCGAGGCGAAGGATGCGGCGGCGATGCTTGGCTACCTGCGCGAGTTGCGCCGCGCATCGGCGCTGAAGAATGCCTACCTGACTGACCACCAGGTCAACATTCAGGATCCGCAGCGGCCGGTGCGCTTCGCCATCGATGCGAGCTGGGTGGCGCCAGCACTCAAAGAACCAGCCGCCGCGCCGCCGGGGAAGAGCAACCCGTGAACGCAAGCGCCGCGCACCGCCTCGACTGGCACGCTCGCCGCCTGATCCGTGCCGTTGGCTGGCCAGGCATCGCGGCCGTCGCGCTGGTAATTCTCGGCGTCGTCTTCCATTTCCAGGAGGTGATGCCGCTACGCGAACGTCTGGTCGAAGTGCGGCATGAAGCGAACGATCTGCGCGCCAAGGTGGCCGCGCGCGGAACGGTCTCCAGGGCCGCCGATCCGGCCGGCCAGCTCGCCGCATTCTACGAGTTCTTTCCTGACGGAGACGCCATGGCCGATACGCTCGATAGATTGCACGTCGCGGCCGCCCAGGAGAACTTGGTGCTTGAGCAGGGCGAATACCGCTTGGCGCCGGAATCGATGGGCCGGCTCATGCGCTACGACATCGTGCTGCCGGTGAAGGGGCCGTATCCGCACCTGCGCCGCTTCATCGCCCGTGCCTTGCGGGAAAATCCGAGCCTTGCTCTGGAAGGCGTGAGCTTCAACCGCCAGGCCGCCATGACCATCGGCGTCGATGCTCAGGTGCGAATGACGCTGTATTTCAGGGGGACGCAGTGAATCGGCTTCATCTGCGCCGCCTGTCGCTCTTTCTCGTCCTGGCGGCGAGCCTTGCAGCGGCATTCTGGGTGCGCGGCGAAGATGACGACAGCGCGGAAGCGGTCGCCGCACCGGCCCGCGTCCAGGAGCGCTCGGCCGAGCCGTCTGTCCCGCAAATCCCCAGCCTTGCGCTCGATCGGCTTGGCCGCCGCATGCCGGCGGATACCGACATCGATCCGTTTCCGGCAAAAGGCTGGTACGTTCCGCCACCGCCCCCACCGCCCGCGCCGCCGCCCAAACCTACCGCGCCGCCGCTTCCCTTTCAGTTCGTCGGGAAATTCGAGGATACGGCGGGCGGAAAACCCGTGATCTACCTTGCCAAGGGTAACGAATCCTTCGCGGTTTCCCCCGGTGACAAGTTCGACGACGTTTATCAGTTCGAGGCCATCGAGCGAGGGCAGATGCTGATCGTTTATCTGCCGCTATCCATAAAACAACGCCTGCCCCTTGGAGTCCCCGAATGATCTTCATCCGTGCCCTGATCTTGTCGCTGCTCTTTTGCCTCGCCGGATGCGCCGGCATGCGCGATCACCAGGAAGGCATTAGCCTGATCGAAGAGGGGAAGATCGAGGAAGGTCTTGCCGCGCTGACCAAGGCCGTCGAGGCCGAACCGACCAACGCCGAATTCCGTAAGGATCTCTATGTGAAGCGCAGCGCCTTCATCGACCGCGCCCTGGCGCAAGCGCAGGGCCTGCGTTCCGGCGGCAAGGCCACGGAGGCCGAGGCCCTCTACCAACGCGTATTGAGCATGGATTCAGGCAACCTCAGAGCACGGGCAGGCCTTGACGAGCTGGCGCGCGACCGGCGTCACGCGGATATCCTCGCCGAGGCGAAGGCGACCATGAAGGCCGGCGATGCGGACAAGGCGACGATGCTGCTGCGACCCCTCCTCGCGGAAAACCCGGACTCGCCCGGCGCGCGCGATCTCATGCGCGAGATTCAGGAATTCGAGGTAAAACTCCAGTCCGTCCAGCCGACGCTGAAGAGCAGCTACCCCAACCCCATTAATCTGGAATTCCGTGAAGCCAACGTACGGATGGTCTTTGAGGGGCTGTCCCGCACGACCAACATCAATTTCATTTTGGACAAGGATGTGCGCCCGGACTTGCGCACCACGATCTATCTCAAGAATGCTTCCATCGACGATGCCGTTGACCTCATCCTGCAAACCAGTCAGTTGCAGCGAAAAATGCTCAACAGCAATACAGTGCTGATCTATCCCAACACGCCCGACAAGATCAAGGACTACCAGGACCTGATGGTAAAGGCTTTCTATCTGCAAAGCGCCGATGCCAAGCAGATGCAGAATACGCTCAAGACCTTGCTCAAGACCAAGGACATGGTCATCGACGAGAAGCTCAACCTGCTGGTGATGCGCGACACGCCCGAGGCGATCCGACTGGCCGAGAAGCTCGTCGCCCTGCATGACCAGGCGGAGCCTGAGGTAATGCTGGAAGTGGAGGTGCTGGAAGTGCAGCGTTCGCGCCTGCTGAACATGGGTATCCAGTGGCCAAACCAGCTGACCCTGACGCCGCTGGCGTCCACCTCCGGCGGCAAGCTGACGGCGGCCGACTTGCGCCACCTCAACGGCGCCCGCCTCGGCGCAGCCATTTCCGATACGGTAGTCAATCTGCGCAAGGACAACACCGATAGCAACCTGCTCGCCAATCCGCGGATCCGCGCACGCAACCATGAGAAAGCCCATATCCTCATCGGCGACAAGGTGCCCGTTGTTACGGCCACGACGACGGCCACGGGCATCGTGTCGGACAGCGTCCAATACCTGGACGTCGGCCTCAAGCTCGACGTGGAGCCGGACATCCACCTGCAGGACGAGGTGGCAATCAAGATCGGCATGGAGGTCAGTTCCATCGTCAAGCAGATCACGACGCCGAACGGCACGCTCGCCTACCAGATTGGCACACGCAATGCGAACACCGTGCTGCGGCTGAAGGACGGTGAGACACAAATCCTCGCCGGTCTCATCAGCGATCAGGACCGTAACAGCGGCAGCGGGGTTCCTGGGTTGGGCGACTTGCCGGTCGTGGGGCGGCTCTTCTCCAGCCAGCAGAATAGCCGGGACAAGACCGAGATCGTGCTTTCGATTACACCGCGTATTGTGCGTAACGTGATGCGCCCCGATGCGCCATCGGCGGAATTCTGGTCGGGAACGGAATCGGCGTTACGGTCCAAACCCTTGACCTTGCCGACGATAAAGCCACCGGCGGCATCGGAAGTGGGCGCCGGCGTACCTGTAGGTAGTAGGAGCGACGCGCAGCCGCGTAGCGCGGCCAAATCGGCCAACCTCAACTGGAGCGGGCCCGCTCAAGTCAAGGTCGGCGAAACCTTCAAGATCAGCTTGCGCCTCAAGTCCGACGGTGCGGTGCGCAGCCTGCCGTTCCAGGCAGCTTTCGATACGACCGCCCTCCAGGCGGTGGAAGTTGCCGAAGGCGAGTTCTTCAAGCAGGATGGCGGAACGACCAGTTTCTCCAGCAACATCGATTCTGCCGCCGGAAAGCTCTTCGCCAGCGTGGCGCGATCCGACGTTGAAGGCGCTTCTGGAGAAAACACGGTCGCCGTCGTGACGTTGAGGGCGCTGGCGCCCAAGGCGCCGGCCGAGATTAGGCTGCTGTCGGCAGCGCCTATCGTCCAGGGCGAGAAATCCCCGACAACGATCCTGCCTCCGCCCTACGCCGTGACGATCAATCCCTGAGGATTTCCAATTGGCGCATTCCATCCCGGCTGACATCCGCACTGCCCATCACACGGGTTTTACGATCGTCGAGCTTCTCGTCACGCTGGTCATTGTCGGCATATTGGCGAGCGCCGCGATCCCGATGGCGGAACTGGCCGTGCAACGCGGCAAGGAGCGGGAGTTGCGCGAAGCGTTGCATACGATCCGGGCGGCTCTCGATGCCTACAAGCGAGCGGGGGATGAAGGACATATGGAGCGCAAGGCCGACGAATCCGGCTATCCGCATACCCTGGAGGAACTGGTAAAAGGCGTGGTCGATGTGAAAAATCCCAAGGGTGCCCCGATGCGCTTCCTGCGTGCCATTCCACGCGATCCTTTCTTCGCAGATGCCGAAGCGCCTGCCACCAAGACCTGGGGGCTGCGCAGCTACGTATCCAGCCACGAGGAACCGCAGGAGGGGAGCGACGTCTTCGACATCTATTCCATAGCCGTCGGGCAGGGACTCAACGGCGTGCCCTACCGGGAGTGGTGATGAACGCCAGACTTCGCGGTTTCACCCTTGTGGAATTGTTGGTCGTGCTGGCGATCATCGCGACTCTGATGTCCCTGGTCACGCCGCGTTACACGGGAAGCGTGGACAAGGCCAAGGAAGCCGTTCTGCGGGAAGATCTGGCATCGCTGCGGGAAGCCATCGACAAGCACTATGGCGACACCGGCAAGTACCCGGCGTCCCTCGACGATCTGGTAAGCAAACGCTACATTCGGCGGGTGCCGGTGGACCCGATTACGGATAGCGCGGCAACATGGATCCTGCTGCCCCCGCCCGATCCGCAAAAGGGCGCGGTCTTCGACGTGAAAAGCGGCGCACCCGGCAAGAGCCGCGACGGCACCCCCTACAGCGGCTGGTGATGATGGTGCCTGCGCAGCGCGGCTTTACCTACCTGGGTCTGCTCTTCGCGGTGGCGCTTGCCGGCGTCGCCCTGGCGGCAACCGGCATGGTATGGTCCACGGAAAGGCAGCGGGAGCGCGAAAAGGAATTGCTCTTTGTCGGTGGGCAGTTCCGCAAAGCCATCGCCAGCTACTACGAGCGTTCGCCGGGGTTGGTGAAGCGCTATCCAACGAAGCTGGAAGATCTCCTCAAGGATGGGCGCTTCCTTACCGTGCGACGGCATCTCACCCAGGTCTACTTGGACCCGATGACGGGAACTCGGAATTGGGTACTGATTCCGGCGCCGGAAGGGGGCATCATGGGCATCTTCAGTACGTCGACAGCGGCTTCGATCAAGCGTGCAGGATTCGCGTCCGAGTTCTCTGAGTTCGAGGGGAAAAACAGCTACGCGGAATGGAGGTTCGTTTATCGGCCAGCGGGTACCGAAATCCCTTCGCCCAATTCTGCGCAGGCCCGGTAGATAACCGGAAACGGCGCCATTCTACCCTTGGCTACAAGTCGCCGCCCCAATTCTTGAATGACTGGCTTAGCACTCAGCATGATGAAAAACTGGTAGCACGAAACCCGCCTGTTGGAAGACGAAAAACCGAGGGAACCTCAGTGGGGTTGTCGGGAGCGAGGATGTTACGGCCAAACAACGCGCGCTCCATCTGCGGCTACGTACTCCATCGCTTCAGGGCCGGAATAATCTGCATCCAACATACCAATTCGAAATAAGCCCCCGTCGGATAGAAACAAGCTGATCGCTGTACCACTTAGCCGATGTTTCAATAACCGTGCGTCCAATTACCGAAGACAAATCTTCATATAGGCTACCGTTGATAGAAAAACGGTTATATATGTTAAGGAATGAGCCGTCGTCGAAGCGAAGCTGAGTGTAATCATGAACTTTGTTCGCTCGTTCAATGTGTCGGTGATTCAGCCTGATAAGTGCTTCGGACATCCTGCCTCCTAATCCACGGTGAAATGACTACGGCTATTTGGCAGAGTACGTCAGGTATGCGCCACCAGCAACAGCATGCCCGCTGGCATCATGCCCCAGCGACCGCCAGCGCAACCGGACTTCAGAACTTCAGCATGGTATGGCGGGTGGGGACAGGTCACGAGAGACATTTGTTTCGCGGCCCTGTGACTTTGCAGCTACGGCGCCAATGGCACCGAATTGCGAAGACGATAAACTCAACCGATATGCATCCCTTATAAACACCCAGGTCACGTTTTGAAATTATCTTATTGCGAGTAACGATTTACCAATGGATCAAGAGTCAGGTCGAAGGCTTCGGGCACAATATCAGCAACGGCACGGGCTTTGTCATATCGGGCTTGCCTGGATGGAACAGAGAGCTTTACGCGACCAATCCTCGGAGACGAATCTCCGAGTAAGTCTGCGTTGATTACTCCGAGCAAAAAGTCTTCTGGGCTTTGCACAAACGCCTGAAGAGGGGGCAATGCAATCGCAATAGCTGTGAGAAGCATCCAGCGCGATATTTGGCTCAGGCTAGGGCAAACCAAGCGCTTGCAACAAATTCGGAAACCTCTTTTTCATCGATGTTGACTGGCCAGACCGCACCACATCAATAACCATCATATCTGCATAGCAATGAATAAAAATGTTTTCATCACGAAGAACGAAGGGGGCTGGCCTATATGACGCAAAGCTACGCTTCCAGCCGCCACTTTGCGCATCAAGCAGCGATTTCAGTCGCTGATAAACAGGATCATCAGACGCGATCGTGCGCCGAGCCATCAATTCGCCATTCGGTAAATATGATTCCAATAGAAGCCTCTGCGGAAGCTCCTTAATCGGAGCATCACCATCACAACCTACCAGTATTCCAAATAGTCCCATTAAAAGCGCCAGTCGGTAAAAATAAGTGTGCATGCCAGCTGCCTTAGAATTTTGGATCACGTCCCTCGGCGCGAGCCCGAAGAATTTCCGTTTTCATGTAATCAAATTGAGCGGCAGAAAAGTCCCGGCAATTATTGGTCAAGGCATTATAAGGAGCTGTGTCACCAATTCGGCTCTGCATGTAGTTCACCATTAATTGATCTTCACGCGGCGTCGTGAGAAATACATTTGCCGTCTCGGTTGTTGGAAGAGCCATATCGACCAGCACCTCACCATTGCCAGAGCCGCCAGGACGTGGAACACCGCTAGGGAAGCGCTGAACAAATGCCCCTGCATCTGGGTGCCGAGGCCCAAAAATCATGACTGCCCATTTCTTGAGCAGCAATTCCCGAAATCAATGCAGTTCCAACCGAAAAATGACGCTTTTCAAGGTTAATTTCCCCTGTTTTTCAATTTCAGGACACCATTTGGGCGTCTGGTGCCAACAACCACCGGCGTGCGAGCACCAGATTGGCCAGGCCGAACAGCGTGAGTAATTGGGCGGTGTTCTTCGCTAAGCCCCGGTAGCGGGTCTTGCGATGGCGGAACAGGTTCTTCACTACATGGAAAGGATGCTCCACCTTGGAACGGACGCTCGCCTTGGCCTGTTCCAGCCGCTCCATCCATTCACCTTCGGCGTCTTTGGGCAAGGCCTTGCGCACGCTCCGCTTCATGGCGATATGCCAGGTTACCGGAACCTCCAGGTTCTCCTCTCGCTTCTCCACGCCTTGGTAGCCCGCATCGCCGAAGACATCGGTCTCATCTCCATGCAGCAGGGATTGGGCTTGCGTGACGTCGCTGACGTTGGCGGCGGTGCCGATCACCGTGTGGGTAAGGCCCGATGCGGCATCAACGCTGATATGCGCCTTCATCCCGAAGTGCCATTGATTGCCCTTCTTGGTCTGGTGCATGTCGGGGTCGCGCTCGCCAGACCGGTTCTTGGTCGAGGGCGGGGCGGCGATGATCGTGGCGTCCACGACGGTGCCTTGCCGCAGAAACAGCCCCTTCTCAGCCAGGTGCGCGTTGATGGCGTTGAAGATGGCGTCGGTCAGTTGGCGTTCTTCCAGCATGCGACGGAACTTGAGCAGGGTCGTGGCATCGGGGGCTTTCTCGCGGCTCAGGTCGACCCCCACAAACCGCCGAATCGCCTGGCTGTCGTAGATCGCATCCTCGGTCCCTTCGTCGGAGAACCCGAAACAATTCTGGGCCACGTACATCCGCAGCATCCGCTCCAACCCGATCGTCGGCCGCCCAGGCCCTTCGTTCCTGGGGTAGAACGGCTCAATCGCCGCGACCAGCGCCGGCCAAGGTGTTACCACTTCGATGTCCGTCAGAAAACGGTCGCGCCGTGTCTGCTTCTCCTTCGCGCCATACTCAAGTTCAGAAAAGCTTGTCTGCTTCGGTGGCCTCATCGGATTGCGGGTTTCCTTCATGATCTCAGGGTCCGGCCAATATTGGAGTGCCGGGAATAAATCAGCGCTTCCTTAGCGCTGGGCTTTATGACTTCCGTTGTGACACCAACCGAATCAGCAGCCCAACCACATATCCCACGAACGCAGATTGTAGAAGGCAAATTGCTTCGTAGAAGATAAAGACTGCATCACTCGGGAACAGCGGATGCGATGTCACGACGGGGAAGAGAACCGGTTCAACAATCCATCTGACTGGCGAATGAACAGAGTTCCATAGTTGCATAGCCGAATCCGCAACGCTCCACCATGCGCTATCTGATACAGCATCGGTCGGTCTAGTCCAGGCAGCCACCTGTAGGCCGAGTAACCACAGCAGATCAAGTAACGTGAATAGCAACGCCCACATCACCGGCCTATAGCCCCATGTACGCCAGTCCTTTCCCACGAGTTCAAGGCCCCCTTCCGTGGTCGCTTATGGCACGCAGAGGCGCATTTGGACTCAACTGGCGAGAAATTTGATTCTCGTAGCGGATCGCCGCGTCATAGTTGGTTCGGTAGCCCATGTACCCACCAAGCAAGTAGGTGTACCCGTGCCCCAACTCGTGCCCCAAGATTCTCAGTGCAGAGGGACTGAAGGACTGCCCACCAACGTCGGTGAATTGGACCTGCGATGAAACATCAACCGTCATAATCACGGTTGCAGCAGGCGCCGATCTTCCCAATAAGCGATCCCAGAGCGAGAGGGACGGCTGTTGAATCCTCGTCGTCCCGCCGCCTGCACTTTCAGGAACTGGCCCAACATCAATGTAGTAGTTGGTATTCGGATCCGCGGCCATCGCGTCCAACATCTCTCTGGCTTGCGCCGACCCCGCCCGAAGTTGTTCTACATAGGGGCCTGCGGCTCGCGAATGGGAGAGATAGTTAAAGAGGTATCCGAACGCCGCAGTCGTTGCGCCATTCTCGAATTTTCCGCCACCGAGGACGGATGCCGTTCCGCCAACAACGGTAACATAGGCCAATTCATAGCCCGTGCTGCCCTTAAAAACACTAGGCATGTTCTGCGTAGCAAACTTGCCAAATCCAGCGGCAAGTGCGCCGCTGCCGCAATCTCCTCCAGAAATCGACGAGGTAGCACAACCCACGCCCGCATGAGCCGCTACGGCTTGCCAAGGATCAAGCGGCAGCCCCCCAACCCAGCCGAAGGCACCTCCGGTTATGCCGCCGTAAATTCCCGCCTGGAAGTTTCCGCCTGACCCGACGAAACCACCAGCAAATCCTGCGGCCGCACCATTGGCAATTGCATTACCAGCCCCAAAAATGCCTCCATCGTAGTACCCGGTGAAATAAGCCACCGCCACGGTCACTGCGATCCTCCCGACCGTGCTGTCCCAAATGCCATGCCAGGCATCCGTGATCGGGCTGAACAGGTCGCTGAAGAACCCATACCCGCTCGGGTCTGTTCCGCTCA
>JAQTMN010000062.1 GCA_028714315.1 Sulfuricella sp.
TTGACAATAATCGTGGCGCATCGAAAAATCCCGCATTACGCTTCCGCTGTTTTTCACCCAACAAGACAAAGGACCCACAAATGAAAAGACGATTGCTCGCTTCCGCATCCCTGCTGCTCGCCGCGGCATCCCTCCCGGCCATGGCCGACGACATGGCCAAATACCAGGACGAGAGCCGCAAGGTGGCGAAGGAATTCATGATGCAACTGGGCGGCGAACTGCAGAAGGAAATGAAGGCCGGCGGCCCGGTCGCGGCGATCAAGGTATGCCGCAACGTCGCCCCGGCAATCGCCTCCGAAGCCTCGCGCAAGAACGGCTGGAAAGTGGCGCGGGTCTCGCTGAAGACGCGCAACCCGCTGCTCGGCATGCCGGACGCCTGGGAACAGAAAGTCCTGGCCGATTTCGACCAGCGCGCCGGCAAGGAAAACCCCGCCGCGATGGAATTCGCCGAAGTCGTCACCGAACCGCAAGGCAAGTTCTACCGCTACATGAAGGCGATCCCGGTGCAGGAAGTCTGCCTCGCCTGCCACGGCGCACAGGACGCGATGAGCAAGGAAGTGAAGGAAGCGCTCGCCGCCGACTACCCGCACGACAAGGCCACCGGCTACACGCTGGGCCAGATTCGCGGCGCTTTCACGATCAAGAGGCCGCTGTAACTTAACCCAATACTGTTAATTTAAGTGCCAACCTACAAAAACCACTTCGGCTACGTGAACATCCGGCAGTAAAGCCCCTCTCCCGCAGGCGGGATAACCATCGACTTGGCTGGCGTAGTTTGCCAGCCTAGTCGAATGGCTAGTAGTTCCATCAGAGGGGTTGGGGTGAGGGACTTTGCACATAGTCAACGCTTGCAGTGACGCCAACGCCCTCATCCCCGGCCCTTCTCCCGCCCGCGGGAGAAGGGAGAACACCGGCCATTTTTTCCATCTCTCTGTAACCAGGTTCCCCATGCACACAGAAAGCTTCATCGCCGGCAAAGACGCTTCGCTCGAATCATCCATCGGCGCCATGCAATCCCGGCTGGCGGCGCTCGGTTTCCACGTCGAGGAGCGCTCCTGGCTCAATCCGGTGGAAGGCGTCTGGTCGGTGCACGTCCGCGAGCGCGATTGCCCACTGCTGTTCACCAACGGCAAGGGCGCATCCCAGCAGGCGGCGTTGGCAAGCGCGCTGGGCGAATTTTTCGAGCGGCTTTCCTGCAACTATTTCTGGTCGCATTATTATCTGGGCGGGACAACCGCCGAACGCGGTTTCGCGCATTACCCGCGGGAACGGTGGTTCAAGCCGGACGACGATAACTGGCCCGACGAACTGCTCACCCCCGAACTGCGCGAATTCTACAACCCCGAAGGCAGCATCGTGGCCAGCGCACTGGTCGATCTGAATTCCGGCGATGCCGGGCGCGGCATTTGCGCCCTGCCCTACATCCGCGTCCGCGACGGCGCGGAAGTCTGGTTCCCGGTCAACATCGTCGGCAACCTGTACGTCAGCAACGGCATGTCGGCGGGCAACACGCCCGCCGAGGCGCGCACCCAGGCGCTGTCGGAAATCGTCGAGCGCCACGTCAAATTCCGCGTCATCGGCGAAGGGCTGTGCCTGCCCGACGTGCCGGAAGAGGTGATCGCGCGCTATCCGCGCATCGCCGAGGGCGTGCGGGCGCTACGCGCGGCCGGCTTCGGCATCCTGGTCAAGGACGCCTCGCTCGGCGGCGAATACCCGGTGATGAACGTGACCCTGCTCAACCCGCGCGACCAGGGCTGCTTCGCCAGCTTCGGCGCGCATCCGCGCTTCGAGATCGCGCTCGAACGCGCCCTCACCGAACTGCTGCAAGGCCGCGCGCTGGACGCGCTCTCCGGCTTTCCCGAGCCGGGCTTCGACCTGGAGGAAATCGCCAGCGCGCCCAACCTGGAAATCCACTTCGTCGATTCCAGCGGCATCCTGAGCTGGAACTTCCTTGGCGACACGCCGGACTTCGAATTCCGCGACTGGAATTTCAGCACCACCACCGAGGAAGACTACGCCTGGCTGACCGAACGCATCCACGCCGACGGCTGCGACATCTACATCGCCGACCACACCCATCTCGGCGTATATGCCTGCCGCGTGCTGGTGCCCGGCATGTCGGAGATTTACCCGGTGGACGACCTCGAATGGGAAAACAACAGCGTCGGCAACGCCGTCCGCCCCGCCATCCTGCGCCTGCCGGAACTGGACGACGACGAGTGCGCAGACCTGCTGGACACCCTGAACGAACTCGGCCTCGACGACCAGCGCCCGGTCGCCGCCCTGATCGGCCTCGCCCCGGACGCCGGCTCGATCTGGCAGGACCTGCGCGTGGGCGAACTGAAAACCCTGCTGGCGCTGGCCATCGGCGACGAAGAGGCGACCCGCGAAGGCTGCGACTGGATCCGCCATTTCGAGCAGATCGACCCAGAGCGCCGCCAAGTCTACCGCTGCATCGCCAGCCTGCTCAACATGGATGACGCCGAACGCTATGGCGACGCCCTGCGCCACCTCTACGGCGCGGACACGCTGCGGCAGGCGCAGGCGCTGCTCGCCGGAGAACAGCGCTTCTTCGGCCTGGACGCGCCGGGGCCGGCGCTGGCGGGCTGCGACATGCACCGGCGATTGCTGGAAGCTTACGGCAAGCTGCACGGAAACAGCATCTAGTAGGAGCGGCCTCCCGGCCGCGAATGGCGAATATCGCGGCCAGGAGACCGCTCCTACGACCAGAGCATTTCTGATCCGGGGAATTAAAAGCAGTTGGCCACAGAAAACACAGAGTTCACGGAGAAAAAACAATCGGTTGCGGAATGCTGGAGCGCCCACCCATCGAGTGAGTGGGCAATTTCTCGGAAAACCGCGTCATCTCGGTGTCCTCTGTGATCTCGGTGGCTTGAGTTGAGGTTTTTAGGTCCGGCGAACCACCCGTAGTTACATTTCTACATTCACTTGTAACCGCCGCAGCGATGTAGTAACGTGTATACATCAATTCCGCGAGATTCCACCATGACCATCACGACCTTATCCAGCCGCGAGTTCAATCAAGATGCCAGCGGCGCCAAGAAAGCAGCGCGAAACGGGCCGGTTTTCATCACCGATCGCGGCCGGCCGGCGCATGTGCTGCTGACCATCGAGGAGTTTCAGAAAATGGCCGGCGGATCGATCAGCATCATCGACCTTCTCGCCATGCCGGGCATCGAGGATGTAGAGTTCGAGCCGGCCCAGGCGGGCAAGCTCTACCGGCCCGCCGACTTTTCCTGATGTTCGTTCTCGACACCAACGTCGTCTCCGAGCTGCGCAAGGCCAAGGCCGGCAAGGCCGATCGGAACGTGACGGCCTGGGCGTCCGGCGTGTTGCCGGGCAGTCTGTTCCTGTCCTCCATCACCATCCTGGAACTGGAAACCGGCGTCCTCCAGATCGAACGCCGCGACCCGGCGCAAGGCGCCCTGCTCCGAACCTGGCTGGACGGCCACGTCCTGCCGACGTTTGCCGGCCGCGTGCTGGCGGTCGATACCGCAGTTGCGCAATGCTGCGCAAGGCTACACGTACCGGACCCCCGCGCCGACCGCGACGCCCTCATCGCCGCAACCGCCCTGGTGCATGGCATGACGGTCGTAACACGAAATGTGGCCGATTTCGAACCAACCGGCGTTCAAACGCTCAACCCCTGGCTCAGACCAGGCTGACCAAGAAATCTTGAAATCGAATGGAGTCATGAGTGAACAACAACGACGTACTGCGCAGCATCCGCTACGCCCTTGACCTGAGCGAACCGGCCATCGTGGATATGATCAAATCGTCCGAACATGAAATCGACCGCACGGCCGTGAGCGCCCTCCTGAAAAAGGAAGACGAGGAAGGCTATGTTGAATGTGGCGACGCAATCCTGTCCGCCTTTCTGGACGGGCTGATCGTCCAGAAAAGAGGCAAGATCGAGCCCAGACCGGAACAGGCCAACAAACCGAACGCGCGCCTCAACAACAACACCATCCTGAAAAAACTCAGGATCGCGTTCGAGCTGAAAGAGGAAGATATCCACGGAATCCTGGAGCAGGCCGGCTTCGCCATCTCCAAGCCCGAACTGAACGCCCTGTTCAGAAAAAAAGGCCACAAGAACTACCGGGAATGCGGCGACCAGATTTTGCGGAATTTTTTGAAGGGGCTTACGGGGCGGCTGCGGGGTTGAGGGGGTTGCAAGGGTGGGCCGGTATTTTGGTCGGCTGGTTGAGGCAAAACACGGTCGCTCGGGGTTGTTGGGACGAGCGGCAGGTTTGGGATGCTAATCAGACTTCGCCTTGATTACGACAGCTAGGTGCAATTCAGCTCGTGCAAAATATGGCTGTGATCGATTGTTACATATGCCATAGTTGTATGCCTTGAGCAACTTGAGCATCTACATAACTCGTAAAGACGATAAGGCAGGTAGAAATGGAGTGCTTTCACATCGACGAGAGTGGCTACACTGGGTTTGATCTGCTCAACGCGGAACAGCGCTTTCAAGGCGCGGCGGCAGTGTCCATCGACGACGATGAAGCTGCTCGACTGATTCGAGAACATTTCCCCAAGCTACAATCCCCCGAACTCAAGTACCACGCCTTGGCACGCCGACCTGGCTACCGGCAGCCGCTGATGGAGTTGCAGCGTGCCGTGCTCTCGCAGCACAAGTGCGTAACCTACGTCTGCGATAAGCGCTTCCTGTTACTCCTCATGTTCTTGGACTATGCCGTCGAACCGTTCTACTACGAACGCGGACACGACTTCTACAAGGATGGACAGAACTACGCCTTGGCTTCGTTGCTGTATACCGTCGGTCCCACTTTGCTCGGCAAAGCGGCATTCGATGATCTGCTTGCGGCCTTCCAGCGGGCGGTTAAAGAAAAGACTTTGCTGGCCCTGGAAGCGTTAGTGAAAGCGGTCAGGCTGCTCAATTGGCGCGAACTGCCGGAAGCGTTGGGCCCTCTAGCGCAGAACTCGCCCGAATGTCTGTCCGCGATTGCCACGCCGGGCGTCTCGACCGATGCCGCAATGGTGGTTCTCCAATCCCTGATCAGCCGGATGGAGGTGATGGCAGCGGGACCGTACCGGGTCGAGCATGACCAGTCCAAAAACCTGCTCACATACCACGAGCTGCTGCAGCGCTACATCGAACATCAGGATGAAGTCGAATTCAGGCAGTCGCAGATCGCGAGCATCCGTTTCCCCCTAAAGTTGTCGTCCGTCACCCAGGTCGATTCAAAGACCAGTCCAGCTGTGCAGATCGCCGATGTCATGATCGGCGCTGCCGTCGAAGCGGTGAACGGACTAATCGGCCTGCGCCCGCCGTTGCTGGACCCGCAAGCCGTTATGTCGCTATACGCCGATGACCAGTTCATCCACTTGGTGCCGTCGATCCACTTTGATGAACAGAAGCGGTTCCGTGAGGGGACACAGGCCGCAGACATGATCGACTACTTCGCCAAGCATTTCGCTACGAAAATCTTGTGAAACTGCCACTTTTGATTCGATGATTACCAATCATAAAGGAAGCGTTCAGTGTTAAACACGGACTTCTACGCTGGCGCCGTCATACGGCTGGCGACCCTGCAAAGGCAAAGAGGACAAGCGGGCCGTTTGCTTTTCGCCACCGTGTCCCTGCTTCCTCATGGCAGACCACTGCCGCCCCCGATGGAGGGACCGCCACATAGGTGTGCAGTCGGAAAGACCGGCGAGAACGTTTTCTTTCGCCGCGCATTGCTGACCGTTCGGGATGCCGTCGATTGGTATCGCAGCCTTGGACGTGGCGAAGACACAACCCCCATTCCATCAAGGACCGAAGAACGCGACAGCCGGTACGACGGGATCAAGATAGAAACCGCAAACCTGAATGACAGCCCGAGTTGGCCACACCTCGGCCTGCCGATGGGGGAGGGACTATTTGCCTTCCATTCAGGACGCAGCCATCCGGCGCCCTTCATCGGCAACTCCCCCGCACGCATCCATCGTCGCCTCGGCAGCCAGGACGGCTTCGACGTGATGCTGGCGGATGATGAAGCCGTGGCCTTTGTCGCCAGACGGCTGCATATCGATCTGCGACTGTATCAGGAATATCTGGGAAGCGTTGCCCTAGTCGTGCCAGACCCTGTGCTCACGCAGATCGATCACTTCATGATCCCTGCTTCCGCCGATAAAGGCGAACGCATTTTCTACCGCTTTGTTCCGCGTGCAGGCGCATCACTTGCAGGCCTGAAACTTACCACCTTTGACGAACAAGCTCATCTACTGACCGACCTCAGCACCTATGACGTCCCCGCCGATGGCATTCTGGATGTCGACAAAGGGGACTGCATCGGAGCCTATGGCTATGCGGTTACCCACTCGGATCATGGTGTGCTGGTTTATAGCCCACCATACCCATTCCTGCGCCAAATTGGATTCAATATGAATCCAGTACTTGGTGGCGGCAAAACAATCAGTGTTCCAACTGGCGAATCGACCAACTCGCCGCGCATGGAATACCGAGCAGCCCAACGCTCTTCGCCACTTACCACGCAACGCCTCATTGGCGATGAGGCTCGTATTCCTAACGCCAGCGGTCGTATCGCTACTGCGGCAGCGCACCGCGAGAAGATCGCCAATGCCAAGCTCTATGGTCAACGCTGGTTCCCGGACGGTTCCCGCGAAGAAGCCATGCGCTTTATACAGGGCGAACTGCGGCGTGCGAAAACTCAAGTCATGATCGCCGACCCTTACCTCGCTGGATTGCAATTGGGGCAATTTCTGTATGCGGTCAATCCGGAAACGACCCCCGTGACCTTGCTGACATCCAGTCTCGCATTCAAATCCAAGGCACAGGAGCCATCGAAAATTGACGACTTCAGCCAACGACTCGCCCAACTTGAAGAGGTCGCCAAGCTAACCGCCAAAACTTACGTGCTTCAGTCCGGCGTTCTGCACGACCGATTTCTGGTGATCGACGATGCCGTTTGGTTCCTCGGCAATTCGCTGAACACCTTGGGTGAAAAGGCATCCTTGATCGTCAAGCTGCCCAATCCGGATGAGGTCATCGGCCAGCTCGAAGGCATGCTGAAGCAGGCAATACCTTTCGACGACTACAGACAGCGCCAAGCGAAGCATCACGAAGACGACGCGTCATGAAAGGGTTCGATCTCGGCATCGCTATTGCCCCCAAGGCCCAGCGTCCATTCCCGCCCATGGAAATTCTCTGGACCAGCCAGGAAGGCGGTCAAAACTACTTCCCGACCTCAACGGCGGCTTGGGAACGAAAGTATTCCAGCGATCCTGTTCCCTTGCAGAAATTCGGCAAGGCAGTGGCTGACGCGCAGGAGCGCGTCTGGATCGTTGACGAATATTTGCTGATGCCCGACAAGGGGAAGGGGAGTCCAACAGATCGAGTCGACAAAATCCTGACGTGGCTACCTTTATGGCTTGCTGCTAGCGATATTCGGTTGCTGACGAAGCAGCATCAAGAAGTCGGCGAAGACGATTTGAAGAAATTCCAACAACGGGCACGGGCAATCAGTAACCACGTAGCGCGGCGCGAAAAGGAATGTTGCATCGAGATCAGGACGCACCTCACACGACAGTGCGATTTCATCCACGACCGCTTCGCCATCGTGGACGACGAGCTATGGCATTTTGGCGGAACGGTAGGAGGCTTCCATGCCGCCGTCAGCGCCGCCAGCAGGGGCTGGCGGGCAGCCGATCATGGCGCCTTCGATTTCTTTGAGGAAATCTGGAACGCAGGGGTACGAAAATGAACGAGCAATGGCCGAGCGAACGCCACGCCGAAGCACGAAAAATGATCGCGGACACTTCGTTCAAGACTGCGCAAGACTTTCTCGCACTGTTGAACGCGTTTCCAAATGGCCTACCACGAGCCTTCGATGATGTCGTGATCTGGATCGTGGAACAGGATGGCGATCTTTCCGAACTTGAGCGGCGCATTGCTTCGGTCGTTGATGAGGCCGATTTGCAAGCTTCTCCGGATAGCCCGCCCTTGCTGATGACGTTCGCCTGCGCAGCCGCCCTCGCCCACGCACCCTCGTTGCATACCTGGGGCAGGGTCAGTGCGTTCAAATACAACTCCTGGCAACTCGCACATTGGCTGGGCGAAGCCATGACGGCGTATGCGAGAGTGAATTTTCCGGCCTGTCATAACTATGTAGCGCTTGCCCGAGAGGCTTTTACCGGGCTGGATAACTTCTCACTCCAATCAAAATCGAATCGCATCAATGAAGAACGATCCGGCGCATGGGCCTCCTGGAATGAACGTCGGGACAAGCTCGACGAAATATGGTGGGATTTGCGCGGCTGGCATGGCTTCATGAACTACGAGGAGGAGCTTCCGCTATTCCAGGTGTTCTACGAACTGAGTCCGGACGAATTCATTCGCACACTGTCGGGGTCTTCCAATCCCTATCTCGTCGGCGCTTTGCTGTTCGTAGCAGGCATAGGCGCATTCTCTCCGCGATTCTCGGAGTGGAAGCGAATGCTTGCGGCAGCGCCCGTTGCTTTCGAGGACGGTGGCAAATGGAATGGCTCTGTCCTGATGCCGCTGCTTCTGGTCGAGGCCCGCAACCAGTTGTTGCGAGCACGGCAGAACTTCAGAATGCCAGACCCCACGCCTGACGAGCTTGATGGGATCCGACAGGAAATTGCGGATGCTGCCGAAGTTATCGCAGACGCGTTGGCTGCGCGCCACGATGCATCCGCAATTGTTTCTCGTTGGACTCCCTGGCTCATGCGGCAAGTCCTGAGCCACACATTAAAGGATATTGCCGACGTAAAGTCCTCGGGGTTTGTCGATGATGCCTTGATTGATGCGATCTCGCGGAGGTTGGGAAATTGCGCGCTGCCGCAAACGAGCCCAGGAGATGCTGCCTCATGGGAATCCTGGTGCTACCGCTGCACGCTGTCCTCCTTCGCCTACAACGAGCATATCCCCGTGCCTGCCTGGGAGGATTTCGGAAATGAATGGCGCCTTGACCCTGAAGACTGGGCGGGCAGGAAGGGGCTCCTCCTGCGCGAGCACGCCAGCCTGATCACCACCCTGAACAAGGAAACCCCAGGCATTGCCGCCAATTCGTTGGCCTACCCTATAGCGCAATCGTCCTCGCCAGGGGGGGCGTGGATCGGCCTGTGGAATGACGCTATCACCTTGCGAGAAATTGTGGAGTTCGGCGATTCGGACGCAACTACAGACGAATACAGTTCCCGTTCAGAGGCCGGACGGCTGTTGCTCCTGCTCTTCCGTATCGGTCTGGCCATCTTCGATCAAGGCGCGGCCCGGTGTTGCAGTAGCCGTTCGCCTGAAGCCGAATCGCTTGTCGATCTGTATAAGGCGCTTGCGTCGGCGACGCGTGATATGCGCGAAATCGACAGCACGCTGAACCACGACGAATGGCTCTCGGTCGTCCAACATCTGACGGTCAGGAGAGCGATTTGGGAACAGCCTGCTGGCGACGAAAGTGAATCAGTGAATTTCCGGATTTTTAAGCCCGACGACACCCCGACCGTTGTCGACCTTCTTACTGACGCAAAAGGCAACGTGATCGAACTAGTCGCCATGCTGCAAACTCTCTTGCTCAACGGCCCGGAAGTTTCAAGACTGAAGGCCGATCTCAATTCCGCATTGATCAATTTGCCCGACATCATGCGCTCGATCAGGAGGTTGAACCAATTCCATCCGCGCAAATACCCTATTGATGAGGATCAACTGCAAAAGCTTGCCGATTGCGACCAATAATCAAAGCAGAGAGCTGCACCAGAAATTGGCTATCACACCTTCGCAGAAAGAGTAACGGTCATGGACAAGTACAAGGATTTTCGAAAATCAGGGTTGTTCAAAATTTCATCTGATGTCGAGGTGCCCGGCGAGCTTTCGCTTAAGGGCGGGGCAACTTCGCTCGACCTGTACTCAACTTTGTTCTTCAGTACGCATGCGAGTCAGGACATCGTCGGGGTGTTTCACGACCGTAGCAAGGTCTCGTTAATCAACTGCATCACGATGTCCGGACCAGGCAGCGGTACTAGAGGCAAAGATCGCTACCATTTCTCAAGTGTCTTTCCGCACTTCGCACTTTTCGGCGAGGAGTACCTCACGTCTGCTGACCGAAAGATAGTCGAGGTCAGTTTTGCGGTCGATGACGCAACTACAATCTTCTATGACTTCGATGCTTTCGGATCAGTCATCAATGCACGCCCTCACATGGAAAGGATAGTCGAAGCCAAGGAGGGCGGGCGAACGATCGAAATTGGCGAACCCCCACTCCTTTTTTACTTCACGGGTAAACACGACATCTTTTCGGCCGACACAGTGCTCGGCAAGATGTCGGCAACGCATGGCATCTCCTACTCCTTTCCAGGACCTAAGGGGATTCATGTTCAGAATACGATCCGCCTGAACATCAATTTCCCGACCCGAGCAGAGCGTAGAAACGGCCATTAGGGCTGTTGTCGACACGTTGCGCTTCTTGGAAATCGTTTCTGGCCGGCCGCAAAACATTGTGGATATGGCTTTTCGCCTCACGGCTTCAACCGATGAGCGTCCGCGAATCCTTGACGCATACTGGTCCTTGCCTCCACGCAGGAATAAAGATGATGAGTCCACGGAGCCTCATCCCGCCGACCTTCCGTTGCAGGCAGGCAGAGACCCAAACAAGTTTACGTCTGTGCTGATCGGTTGGCTTGCACGCCACGACGAGTGGCGCAATGCCCGAGCGCGGCACGCTACAGCATCGGCATATCAGAATCGCTACGACACGGATCGGTTGATCGGTGCCGCCAACATGTTCGACATCATGCCAGCCTCGGCTTACCCAGCGGCCGAGGAGTTGCCACCAGCACTGAAGGACGCAAGGGATGCAGCACGAAAGGCGTTCAAGACATTGCCATCAAGTCCTGAGAGGGACAGTGTCCTCAACGCCCTTGGCCGTATAGGCAAGCCCTCCCTAAAGCGTAAAGTCCGCAGCCGTGTAAAGTTGATCATGGACGCTGTAGGCACGAAGTTCCCCAATTTGGAGCTGGTCACTGACCAAGCGGTCGACTGTCGCAACTATTACGTGCATGGCACACCGGGTAAGTTCAGCTACGAAGTCCATTCCGATCAGCCTATCTTTTTTACCGATACGCTGGAATTTGTCTTCGCTGCTTCGGACCTGATCGACGCAGGCTGGAACATCGCGGAGTGGATCAAGCAAGGGACCACGATGTCCCATCCGTTCGGTCGATATTGCGTCGACTACGCAGAGCGCCTAGCCGAGCTGAAAAAACTCCTGACCTGAGCGACAGGTAACCAGCACGTTGCAGCCCCAAAATGCTATCAGACCACCGGCAGCATTGGCCGATGTACAGTCACTGAGCAACGGGCTCAATATGACGAATCGCCGCCCCGAATAAAGAAACAGCAATCATGCCATGACCGTTTCCCACTTTCCGCCATAGCCGATCTCATCCCGCGCTCACGCGTGCACGCCCGCCTACAACCGCTCAATCGCCGCCGTCGGCAGCCACAAAGTCAGCGGCCAATCCGGTAGCCGCTCGAATTCATAGCGCTCGTACCACCCCCGAGCATATTCATCCTTGGCGTCCACGATCACGCCGATCATTCCAATCTCGGCGGATAGCCGCAAGCAGCGCCGCAGGGCGTCAGCCAAAAGCAGTTCGCCGAGTCCCTGCCGCTGATGGCGCGATGCCACGGCCAGCCTCGCCAGCCGCGCGACGGGCAGCGGAAAATTCGGGAAGCGACCGAGATATTTATCGGGCAGGTTTTCCTTGCGGATGCCTGATATTGCCAGGCTATAAAAACTGTGGATTTCGTGGCCGTTTGCAGCAACGTAGGTACGGCCGATGTTTGCGTCGCCGTGCTGTCTGGCGTATCGGCGCAGATATTCGTCGAGCGCGGCGACGCCGCAGGAAAAGGCGCGGCGATCATGGCTTGGCGCCAGCCGCTCGATCTTCCCCGAGAAAACCGGAATCAACGCTGGCCCTGCTGCCAATCGCGGAGGCGCCCGATGGCGGCGGACAACTTCGGCCTGGGTTTATCGGCATTGTCCAGGGCCTGGGCAAAAGCGTTCCAGTCGCGGGCCGTCAGGGTAATCATTTCCTTTTCGGCCAGTATCTGCCTGGCACGTTCCTGCGCCGCTCCGAGCAGAAAAGCGCTGACCGACATGCCGGAGGTCGCTGCGGCACGAACGATCAATTCCTTGATTTCGGGCGAGGTACGCAACTCGATACGCTCGCGCGCTAATGACGGGGTAGACATGACGAGCTCCTTGTACGGAAGAATTACGGTTTATTGTGGAACATCTCCGGGACTGATTTCAATTTACGCCTGTAACTACTCGGATCGGTTTTCTCCCTTCTCCCGCATACGACTCCACATGGGCTTCAGCCCATAGTGGATCGAAGTCCTTTAGGGCAAGCGGGAGAAGGGCCGGGGATGAGGGTGTTAACATACCGGCAAGCGTTGCCCAAGCGCAAAGTCCCTCACCCCAACCGCTCTGATGGAACTACTAGCCATTCGACTAGGCTGGCAAACTACGCCAGCCAAGTCGCTGGTTATCCCGCCCGCGGGAGAGGGACTCACAACGCATATTCACGAATGCCGGACAAATTCCGGAAAGCGAATTTTCAATACCTCCACCTCTCCATTCCTGCCTCATTCCCGATGCCTTATAATGCGTGGCCCAACTTTTACCGGAACGCAATCATGTCCACTACCCCCGCCTGCCCCCAATGCACCCTGGAAAACACCTACCCCGACGGCAGCAACTACGTTTGCGCGGACTGCGGCTACGAATGGCCGATGAAAGCGACGGACGCCGATGACGACGCCGGCGCGGTGATCAAGGACGCCAACGGCAATGTGCTGGCCGACGGCGACTCGGTGGTATTGATCAAGGATCTGAAGGTCAAGGGATCGTCCATCACGCTGAAAATGGGCACCAAGGTCAAGAGCATCCGTCTGGTCGGCGGCGATCACGAGGTGGATTGCAAGATGGACGCGGGCAATTTCATGCTGAAGGCCTGCTATCTGCGGAAGGGCTGAAAGGCTGCTCTTCCGGCGGCCTGATACTACGGAACGAGCGGTATAACAGCACGTCGTAGGCGATTTTCATCCCCGCGCCGATGATCAGCGGCGTGCCCAAGGATAGATATTGCATCAGAAGGCCGGCGAAGGAAGGCGCGACTGCCCAGCCGCCGAGCCGCACCAGGTGGGTAATGCCGGAGGCGAAGGTACGCTCTTCCGGCAGCACTATCGCCATCACATAGGACTGCCGGGTCGGCACGTCCATTTCCACCAGCCCCTCGCGCAGCAGAAACAACATCGCGGCCACCCAGAAATTCGGGGCGAAGGCGACGGTGACCAGCAGCAGGCTGGACGGGATGTGGGTGAACACCATGGTGTTGACCAGCCCGATACGCCGGGCGAGCCAGGCGGCGCCGAGGTGCGAGACAGCGTTCATGCTGCGCGCGCCGAGGAACAGCAAGGCAATCACCGATTCCGACACGCCGAAGCGCTGGTAGAAGAAATACGACAGCAGGGCTGCGCCAAGAAAGCCGCCGGCCACACTGTCCAGACCAAACAGCAACGAAATGCGCATGAGCACCTTGCGGCTGTGCGAAGAGACCACCAGCCGGGGCTGCTCGCGGGGCGCATCCACCTGGGGCGACAGGCGCAGGTAAAGCGCGGCGGTGACCAACAGCAGCAAAGCATACAGCAGCACCGCGACCTGAAACGAGGCCAAATCGCCGACTCCGGCCACACGCAGCACGGCGGGCAGCGCCGCCAGCAAACTGCCGGCGCCATGCCCGATATCCTGCAGCACGTTGTACCAGGCAAAAACTCGGGTACGCTCCTCGGGCCGTGCGGTGGCCGGCATGATCGCCTGCTCCAGCACCAGCGCGGCGCCGCGGTCGCGCCCCATGCCGTTGAGCATGCCGACGAAGGCCGCGCAACCCACCGCCAGCGGGCTGGAAGCGAAGGCGGCCGCCGCACCGCCCAACGCACTCAGCAGCGCCAGCCAGAACAGCAAGCGGCGCCTGCCCAGCCGGTCGCCGGCGAAAGTCACCAGCAAAGCGGCCAGCGTCGCCCCCGCCAGCCCGACACCGATCACCACGCCGATCTGCGCGGGCGTGAACGCCATGCGGGCAAGATAGATGCCGAGCAGCACGCCCATCATGCCGGTGGCGAGGGCGCGCAGGAAAGCGGCGGTGTAGAGGAGGCGGCGGTCGGGGTTCACTGTTACGGCTTCCCCTCACCCCAGCCCTCTCCCCGGAGGGGAGAGGGGGTTTGATAGCCGGCGCCGTCAACTCCCTCTCTACCTTGGGGAGGAGGCAGCGACGACCCCGACTGCCTCACTCCCTCGCCCCTTTGGGGAGATGGCTGGGGTGAGGGGAGAAGTTCCAGGCGCAGACTTTCCAGCACCCCCTCCAGATTCGTCAGCACCTCGTTGTTCCAGAACCTCAGCACGCGGTAACCCGCTGCCGCCAACTTCTCGGTGCGAACAGCATCGTAGGCCAGCTGCTCGGCGTGTTGCCCGCCGTCCAGCTCCACCACCAGCCCCGCCTCGATACAGACAAAATCGACGATATACGAACCGATGCCATGCTGGCGGCGAAACTTGCAACCTTCCAGTTGACGGCTGCGCAGGGAACGCCAAAGCAGTTGCTCGGCATCGCTTTGATTTTCGCGCAGGGTGCGGGCGCGCTCGGTTTGCAGGGGCGGATGTTTGGGCATTTTTTTCTTTCTATTTACCGCGTCCCCTCACCCCGGCCCTCTCCCCGGAGGGGCGAGGGAGAACAGCAGGCTCAGCCGGCTTTAGGAAGAACAGCAGGCTCAGCCGGCTTTGTCTTCCACTCCCTCGCCCCCTTGGGGAGAGGGCTGGGGTGAGGGGCTTGATGAAGGTGTCACCCCACCAGCCGCCGCAACAGCCTGCCCATCTTCTGCAGCGGCGTATCCGCGCACCAGGCATAGAGCGCATCGTAGACCACCATGCCGTGCTTGAGCATTTCGTGGTCATCCTCGAAATTGAGCGACAGTCCTTTCGATATCGCCAGCAGGCCAGCGGCTTCCGGCGCCAGGTCGGGGCGGCCGGTGTCGGCGGCGCGCACGATGCGGGCAAGTTTCGCCAAGGCCGGATCGGTCAGCTGGTATTTGTCGATAAAGGCGTCGAAGCTGCACCGGTCGCCGTGATGGCCCAGTTCTACGCCCGGGATATCGTAGGGAACGGCCCCGCTTTCCGCGGCAATTTTCGTCACCTCGCCGCCCGGCACGTAAAGGAACTCCGGCGCCTCGTCGATGAAGCGCTCAATCAGCCAGGGACAGGCGATACGGTCGATCTTGGGGCGTTCGCGGGTGATCCATTTCATTTTTGGGTCACCGAGCCGTCCGCGGCCTTCCAGCCTTCGAGGCCGCCCTCGATGAAGCGGGCCTGGACGCCCCTTTCCTGCAGGGCGTCCACCACGGTGTTGCTCACCGAGCCGCCGCGCACGCAGTAGAGCACCACTTCGCGGTATTTGGGTATTTTGTCGGCCCACTCCTCCAGTTGCTCCGGATCGCACCAGGTAGCGCCCAGCAACTTTTCCCTGGAAGCGTCGAGATCGCTTTTGCGCCGCACGTCGAGCAGCACCACGATCGTGGAGTTCAGCAGTTTTTTGAGATTGGCGGGGGAAATCGAGCGGTCCATATTGCCTCCTTAAAACATCAGTTTGAACGCCAGCCCCGCCACGGCGCAAGCGCCGATCACCGGCATGACGCCGATCTTATAGCGGAACAAGGCGACGGCGGCGGCGACGCCGATCAGGGCGGACGGCCATTCGAACGCGCCGCCGAAGCCGTGCGGCCACAGAACGTGCCAGGCGAAAAAGATCGCCAGGTTGAGGATCACCCCCACCACGGCGGCGGTGATGCCGGTGAGCGGCGCGGTGAATTTGAGGTTGCCGTGGGTGCTTTCCACCAGCGGGCCGCCGATCAGGATGAACAGGAACGAGGGCAGGAAGGTGAAGAAGGTAGCCACCGTCGCGCCCGCCGCGCCGGCCAGGAGCAGGCTTTCCATGCCGAACAGCTCCTTGCTCCAGCCGCCGACGAAGCCGACGAAGGCCACCACCATGATGAGCGGCCCCGGCGTGGTTTCGCCCAGCGCCAGACCGTCGATCATCTGCGGGCCGGTCAGCCAGTGAAAGTGCTCCACGCCGGCCTGGTAGACGTAGGGCAGCACCGCGTAGGCGCCGCCGAAAGTCACCAGCGCGGCCTTGGTGAACAGCCAGCCCATCT
>JAQTMN010000063.1 GCA_028714315.1 Sulfuricella sp.
CCTTGTCGTTGGCGGTTTCGCCGTAGTTGCGCGTGACCGTGGCATGGACGCCGTCGGGGATGATGGTGCCGTGCAGCTGCTCGACGCGCTTGATGACGCGCTCGGCGACGTCCACCGCGTTCTCGCCCGGCTTCTTCGATACCGCCAGGGTCACCGCCGGGAATTCGCCCTTGTCCGCGATGTTCTTGCCCGCCGCGGCCGGACCGGTGCCGAGCCAGACGTAGCGGCCGGGCTGGTCGGGGCCGTCCACCACTCGCGCCACGTCGGTCATGAACACCGGCCGCCCGTCGGCGACGCCGACCACCAGCTGCTTCACGTCGGCGCTGCCGGACAGGAAGGTGCCGGTCTGCACCAGCACCTCGCGGTTGTTTTCGACCAGCGTGCCGGAAGGCTGCGAGGCGTTGCTGACCTGCAGGGCGTCGCGGATGTCCTGCGCGGAAACGCGGTAGGCGTTCATCCGCTCGGCGTCCATGATCACCCGCACCACGCGGCTGGAGCCGCCCAGCGTTTTCACTTCGCGCGTACCCTTGATCCGCTTCAGCTCGATTTCGGCGGCGTGCGCCACCTGCTGCAGCTCGTAGGCGCCGCGCGCGGGATCCGCCGTCCACAGGGTCAAGCCGACGATCGGCACGTCATCGATGCCGACCGGCTTGACGATCGGCTCGCCGACGCCGAGATTGGGCGACACCCAGTCGCGATGCGACTGCACCGTGTCGTACAGACGCACCAGCGCCTGGGTGCGGTCCTCGCCGACCTTGTACTGCACCGTCAGCACCGCCATGCCGGGGCGCGACACGGAATAGACGTGCTCGATGCCGGTGATCAGAGACAGCACCTGTTCGGCCGGCGTCGCCACCAGGCTTTCCACGTCCTTGGCGGACGCGCCGGGGAACGGGATGAACACGTTCGCCATGGTGACGTTGATTTGCGGCTCTTCCTCGCGCGGCGTCACCATCACGGCGAACAGGCCGAGCAGGAAGGCGATGAGCGCGATCAGCGGCGTCATCTGCGATTGCAGGAAGGTTTTGGCGATGCGGCCGGAGATTCCCATGCCCGGTGAGGGGTGAGGGGTGAGGAGAGAGGAGTCGCGCTCCGTTGGGGTTTGCCCCTCGCTCTTCACTCCTTGCCCCTCGCGGCCTTCAACGCCATTCCCGCCTTAACCGGCTCCAGCGCCACCGTTTCCCCGGCGGAAAGCCCGGCCAGGACTTCGACCATGCCGTCCGCCACGGGCTCGCCCAGGCGGATCTGGCGCAGGGTGACGCCGCCCTTGGCGTCCGCCACGTAGGCGGCGGTCACCTCGCTGCGCCGGACGACGGCGGCGGCGGGCACCAGCAGCTTCTTGGCGCGGCCAACGGCGAAGTGAGCGCGGGCAAACATGCCGGGATAGACATCGCGGACGTCTTCCGGCAGGTCGAGGCGGACGCGGGTGGTGTGGGTGCGGGCATCGGCGGCGGGCAGGATCGTCACGGCCTTGGCGGCGATCCATACGACTCCACACGAGCCGGTTTCATGGCTCGTAGTGGATCGGAGTCCTTTAGGGCATTTGTCATTGAGTGAAGGAAATTCAACCTGGGCGCGGGAAGCGCGGCGCACGTCGTCAAGCTTGTACTGCGGGATGCTCGCCACCACGCGCAAATCCTTCGGGTCGAAGCCGGTCATCAGCAGCTTGCCGGGGCTGGCCATTTCGCCCAGCTCGACATGGCGCGCGGCGACCACGCCGCTGTAGGGCGCCAACACGGCGGTGTAGCCTTTGGCGGTGGCGGCCTGGCCGGCATTGGCCTGCGCCGCCGCGAGCTGCGCCTCGGCCAGCTTGAATTCGGTTTGCGCCTTGTCGAGTGCGGCCTGGCTGACGAATTTCTGCGCCAGCAGCTGTTTGGTGCGCTCGTAGTTGAGGCGCGCATTCTGCAAATTGGCGCGCGCCTGGGCCACCGCCGCTTCGCTGCCGGCCAGCGCGTGGCCGGCCTCGCGCTCGTCGATGCGCACCAGCACCTGGCCTTTTTTCACCGCGTCGCCGGCATCGAAATTGACTTCGACCACGCGGCCGGAAATCTGGGCGGCCACGCTGGATTGCTTGACGGCCTCGACCGTCGCCTCGGCAGCATAGGTCTGGTCCACCTCGCGCAGCTCTACCGCCGCCGTGGCGAACGGCAGCGCCGCCTGAGCCGGCGAGATCAGCAAAATCCCCAGCAGCGTCCAGCTCAGTCTCAGCACAATCGCCCCCTTGAATGAATATTAGCGAATTCTAATATATTATTTGGATCAAGTCCAAATTTTTTGGTTTCATCCGATACATGTAGGTGCGAATTCATTCGCACAATTGATCGTGCGAATGAATTCGCACCTACATGCCATTTTTAGTTTTAAGTCGTTTACTTCGCGAAGCCGCAAAAAACGTCGCGCATCAGGCCGATCAGCTTCAGGGTGCGCGGGTCGCCCACGCGGTAATAGACGCGGTTGGCATCCTTGCGCGTACGCAGCACGCCCTTGTCGCGCAGGATGGCCAGATGCTGGGAGATGTTACTCTGGGAGGTGCCGACATTTTCGACGATATCCTGCACGCTGATTTCCCGATCGCCCAGCACGCACAATATCTTCAGCCGCAGCGGATGCGACATCGCCTTCATGGCGCGGGAGGCCTGTTCGATGTGCTCGTCCTTGTCGATCAATTCAACCTGGTCAAAATCCATCTGCGTCCCTTCGTGCTCATGATCTATATTGAATCCGGCCTGTCCGCCGCGCGGCGCTTCGCGAGTTTCGCCCTGGCGGACGATCCGGATTGAGGATGCCAAGGTAGGAAAATAAGTATAATGCGATTATTAGCAAAATATAATAAAATTATGTTACTTTTTTAAAGACAAGTCCGCAAATTCTCGATGAAGGTCACCCCCGCACTGCTCGTTATCCTGGATGGATTCGGTTGCCGCGCAGACGCCAGCAACAACGCCATCGCCATCGCGCACAAGCCCAACTGGGACAAATTCTGGCAGTCCTATCCCCACACCGCCATCAACGCCTCCGAAGCCTCGGTGGGATTGCCCAACGGGCAGATGGGCAACTCCGAAGTCGGCCACCTGAACATCGGCGCGGGCCGCGTGGTTTACCAGGAATTCACCCGCATCAACCGGGCCATCGACCGGGCTCATTTCTTCACCAATCCCGTCCTCACCCAAGCCGTGGAAACCGTCCGCGGCAGCGGCAAAGCCCTGCACATCCTGGGCCTGCTGTCAGACGGCGGGGTGCATAGCCACGAGCAGCACATCTACGCCATGCTCGAACTGGCCGCCCGCGCCGGGGTGGAAAAAATTTACCTGCACGCCTTCCTTGACGGACGCGATACGCCGCCGAAAAGCGCGCTGGCTTATCTGCGCCAGCTGGAGGCCAAATGCGGCGAGCTCAAGGCCGGGCGGATCGCCTCCATCGTCGGACGCTACTACGCGATGGACCGCGACAAGCGCTGGAACCGCGTCAAGCCGGCCTACGACCTGCTCTCCCAGGGCAAGGCCGCGTTCCAGGCCGAAACCGCCGAAGCCGCCCTCCTGGCCGCCTATGCCCGCGACGAGAGCGACGAATTCGTCCAGGCCAGCGCCATCGTTCCGCCGGGCGCGCAGCCGGTGCGGATGGAGGACGGCGACGTGGTGGTGTTCATGAACTTCCGCTCCGACCGCGCGCGCGAAATCACCCGCGCCTTCATCGAACCCGGTTTCGATTCGTTCGAGCGCGAATACGTGCCCAAGCTCGCCGGCTACTGCACCCTGACCGAATACAACAAGGACTTCAAGGTGCCGGTCGCCTATCCGCCCGAGCGGATCAGGAACGGCTTCGGCGAATATGTCGCCAATCTGGGACTGAAACAGCTCAGGATCGCCGAGACCGAGAAATATGCGCACGTCACCTTCTTCTTCGACGGTGGCGAAGACCACCTCTATCCGGGCGAAGACCGCATCCTGGTGCCTTCGCCGGACGTGCCCACCTACGACCTAAAACCGGAAATGAGCGCCATCGAAGTGACCGACAAGCTGGTCGAAGCGATCAAGAGCCGCAAATACGACGCCATCGTCTGCAACTACGCCAATGCCGACATGGTCGGCCATACCGGCGTGCTGGAAGCCGCGGTCAAGGCGGTCGAGACGCTGGACGCGTGCCTCGGCCGGGTGGTCGCGGCGATGCAGGAAATCGGCGGCGAGGTGCTGGTCACCGCCGACCACGGCAACGCGGAAATGATGACGGACGAGAGCTCGCATCAGGCTCACACCGCCCACACCATGAACCTGGTGCCCTTCCTCTACATCGGCCGCCACGCGCGCCTCGCCAAAACCGGCGCACTCGAAGACGTCACCCCGACGCTGCTGAAAATCATGGGGCTGGCGCAGCCCGCCGAAATGACGGGCCACCCGCTGATCGAATTCGAATAATGACGCTGGTTAGCGTGAAACTCGCGAAGCGAGACTTCGTCCCCCTCGCCCGCTTGCGGGAGAGGGTTAGGGGAGAGGGAACGGTCATGGCGAATCACTGCTTCATGATTCGAGGCGGCGATTCGCCATGAGCGTTAGGCCTGCCCGCGCGATTTTCCTTGCCGCCGGGCTGGCCTGCGCGTTGAGCGTTCACGCCGCGCCGAAGGACGACCTGTCCAGCTTGCGCGACCGCATCAGGACGCTGCAAAAAGGCGTGGAAAGCGCGGAAGGCAAGAAGGCCGACGCGACCGACGCGCTCAAGCAATCCGAGCAGGCCATCAGCACCGCCAACCGCCGCTTGCGCGAACTGGCAGAGCAGCAGGGAGACATCGGCGCGGCGCTGGAACAGCTCCAGCGCGAGAGCCGCGACACCCAGGGCCGGATCGGCCAGCAGCAGGCCCTGCTCGGCCAGTTGCTGGTCCATTACAACCTCCATGGCCAGCACGACCCGCTGCAAATCCTGCTCAACGGCCAGGACCCCAACCTGGCCGCCCGCCGGCTGCACTACTACACCTACCTGTCCCGCGCCCGCACCGAATTGATCGGCAGCCTGCGCGACGACTTGGCGCATTCCCAAGCCCTGACCCGGCGCAACCAGGAAAAGAACGCCGAACTGCAACAGGTCGAAGCGGAACAAGCCCGGCAGAAAGCGCAGCTGGAACGCGACAAGGGCGCGCGCAAAACGCTGCTGGCGCGCCTCGACCGGCAGATCGCCACGCAGCGCCACGAAATCGGCCGCCTGCAGCAGGACGAAAAGCGCCTGACCCAGCTGATCGAGCGCCTGAGCAAACAGGCCCGCGCCAAGCCCGCCAAACCCAAAAAAGGCGCCACGCCGCACAACCGGTACGTGCCGGCTCCGGAACCCATGGATGGCGCATTTTTGCAATTCAAGGGCAAGCTCCGCCTGCCGGTGCGCGGGGAACTTATCAGCCGGTTCGGCAGTCCACGGGAAGACGGCGGCACCACCTGGAAAGGCGTGTTCATCAAATCGCCGGCCGGGCAGGAGGTCAAATGCGTCGCCAATGGGCGGGTGGTGTTCTCCGACTGGCTGCGCGGCTTCGGCAACATCATCATCGTCGATCACGGCGGCAGCTACATGAGTTTGTACGGCAACAACGAAACGCTCTACAAGCAGGCCGGCGAAACCGTGCATGTCGGAGACATAATTGCTGCGGTGGGAAACAGCGGCGGAATTGCCGAATCCGGTTTATACTTCGAGATGCGTTATCAAAGCCGGCCGTTCGATCCGCTCGGCTGGATCAAATTGAATTAAACAAATATTCATGACTTATGACTACTGAAACGAGGGTTAAAGGAATGCGCGGCAAAATGCAAAAAGCCGGTCTGGTCTTCGTCGGCGCCATCTTCGGCGTGATGATCAGCCTCAATTTTTCCGCTGTGGCCAACAAGGATGCCGCGAGCCCGCTGCCAATCGACGACCTGAGGGCATTTACCGAGGTCTACGGCAAAATCAAGAGCGATTACGTCGAGCCGGTGGAAGACAAGAAGCTCATCACCGAAGCGATCAACGGCATGCTCAGCGGCCTCGACCCGCATTCCGCCTACCTCGACGCCGACGCGTTCAAGGATCTCCAGGTCGGCACCCAAGGCGAATTCGGCGGCCTCGGCATCGAGGTCGGCATGGAAGACGGCTTCGTCAAGGTGGTGTCCCCGATCGAAGATACGCCCGCGTTCCAGGCCGGCATGAAAACCGGCGACCTGATCGTCAAGCTCGACGACACCCCGGTCAAAGGCCTGGCGCTGAACGACGCGGTCAAGCGCATGCGCGGCAAGCCCGGCACCAAGATCACCCTCACCGTGATCCGCAAGGGCGAAACCAAGCCGCTGATCATCACCCTGACCCGCGCCGTGATCAAGATCCAGAGCGTCAAGGCGAAGCTGATCGAGCCGGGCTACGGCTACGTGCGCATCACCCAGTTCCAGGAGCACACCGGGGAAAACCTGGCCAAGGCGCTGGAAAAGTTCTACAAGGAGAACAAGGCTCCGCTGAAAGGTCTGATCCTCGATCTGCGCAACGATCCGGGCGGCCTGCTCAACGGCGCCGTGGCGGTGTCCGCCGCGTTCCTGCCGAACGACGCGCTGGTGGTGTACACCGAAGGGCGCACCGAGGATGCCAAGATGAAACTCACGGCGGCCAAGGAAAACTATCTGCGCTCCGCCACGCAAGGCGACTACCTGAAAGACCTGCCGGCGGGCGTCAAGACCGTGCCCATGGCGGTGCTGGTCAACGGCGGCTCGGCTTCCGCTTCGGAGATCGTCGCCGGCGCGCTGCAGGATCACAGGCGCGCCATCGTCATGGGCACGCAGTCCTTCGGCAAGGGATCGGTGCAGACCATCCTGCCGCTAGGCAACAACACCGCCATCAAGCTGACCACGGCGCGCTATTTCACGCCCAACGGCCGTTCCATCCAGGCCAAGGGCATCACTCCGGACATCGTGGTGGAAGAAGCTACGGTCAACGGCGTGGATCAGCAGGCCGCCTTCAACCTGCGCGAATCCGATCTGGAACGCCACCTGACCAACGGCAACAAGGACGAAGCCAAGCCCGACGCCGAGCCGGCCAAGCTTCCCGCCCCGCCAAAAGCCGCGCCCAAGGGCAAGGACGGCAAGAGCGAGGACAAATTCAACCCGGCCGATATCGTCTCGAAAAACGATTACCAGCTGAATCAGGCGGTGAATCTGCTCAAGGGATTGCAGATCCTGCAGAACAAATGAAAGAGTAGTCAGTAATCAGTTGTCAGTTATCAGCCGTGCGGCTTTGCCGCACTCAACACCAAACTGACAACTGACGACTGACAACTGACGACTGCTCCATGGACGACAACCAGCTCCTGCGCTACAGCCGCCACATCCTGCTGCCGCAGATCGGCATCGAGGGCCAGGAAAAGCTGCTCGCCGCCCACGCGCTGATCATCGGCGCCGGCGGGCTGGGCTCGCCCGCCGCGCTCTACCTGGCCGCGGGCGGCGTGGGCAGGATCACCCTGTGCGACGGCGACAGCGTCGACCTCACCAACCTGCAACGCCAGATCGCCCACTTCACCCATTCCCTCGGCAGCAACAAGGCGCTATCGGCGCAGCGCACCCTCGCCGCGATCAACCCGGAAGTGACCGTCACCGCCGTTGCGGAACGCGTCGAGGGGAGGGAGCTCGACCACCTCGTCTCCCAGGCCGACATCGTGCTCGACGCCAGCGACAACTTCGCCACGCGCCACGCCGTCAACCGCGCCTGCGTCGCCCACGGCAAACCGCTGGTATCCGGCGCCGCCATTCGCTTCGACGGCCAGGTAACGGCATTCGACCTGCGCCGCCCCGACAGTCCTTGCTATCACTGCCTGTTCCCGGAAGCGGGAGGAGAAGAAGGCGAACGCTGCGCGGTGATGGGGGTATTCGCGCCGCTGGTGGGGATCATCGGCTCGATGCAGGCGGCCGAAGCGCTGAAGATCCTGAGCGGCGCCGGCCAGTCTCTCGCCGGCCGGCTACTGCTGCTCGACGGTTTGCAGATGGAATGGCGTTCGATCAGGCTGAAGAAGGATCCGGCTTGCCCGGTTTGTGGCGAGTCCTGAAGTGGTTGGCGACGAAATGTGGGTCAGGCTTCAGCCTGACATGTGCGGCTAAAGCCGCACCCACAAACAACACGCACGAGGAATCGCCGATCCGCGCCCGAACCGAACTACAACCCCAATAACCCCGGCCACTGCTCCGCCCAATATTCCATCGGATCGCGTTTGAAGCCGCTCTTGGCGAACTGGTGCCAGCGGCCGACGACGAAACTCATCATCAGGTTGGCGGCGGCGCCGGCATCCGACGCGGCGGGGATTTCGTTCTGGCTGGCCGCGACGCGCAAGGATTGCTTGAGCGTGGCTTCGAGCCGGTCTTGCAGCTGGTTGATGCGGGCCTGCAAACGGGCGTCTTCATTGACCAGCGCCTCGCCGATCAGCACCCGGGTCATGCCGGGATTCTTCTTCGCGAAGCCGAGCAGCAGCGGCAACACGGCCTCGAGCTGCTTCACCCCGCTGCGCTCCTCGGTGACGATCTTGTTGATCATGCCGAACAGGGTTTGCTCGATGAATTCGATCAGGCCTTCGAACATCTGCGCCTTGCTGGCGAAGTGCCGGTAAAGCGCCGCCTCGGAGACGCCGATCCTGGCCGCCAGCGCGGCGGTGGTGATTTTCTCTCCCTGCGGATTTTGCAGCATTTCCGCCAGGGTTTGCAGGATCTGGAGCTTCCGTTCTCCGGGTTTTGCGGGTGGCATAGGTCGTTTTCCCCTCGGATGTATTCTTTGTCGAAAAACTTCATTGGCCGCGAAAAGGCACAAAATCCACAAAATCTTTAGCTGAGTGAATGCCGGGGCAGCTTCCTGCTTACCGCTAGCCGCCTACCGGTTTTTTGTGCTTTTTGTGCCTTTTCGCGGCCATGCAGTCAAAAAACTACCGAGATTATACCTGGATGGCGGGGGATTTTACTTCTGCTGCTTGGCGAAGATGCCGGGGCGAAACACCTGTTTGCCCGATTTGGAAAACGCTGAGGTGTAGGGGTCGATCGCGGTTTCCAGCTCTTCGCACCACGACGGGTGGCTGTAGCTCATGTCGGTGAAGAACCACAGGCCGCGCTCCGACTGGCAGGCGGCGGACATCATGTGTATCTGCTCGCCCGCCTCCGGCCCGACGATGCAGCCGCCCAGCAGCTGCCCGGTCTCGGCGTCGTGCACCACCTCGGTAAAGCCCTCCCAGGCATGGTGGGCGCGGGCCTTGCCGGAACCGCCCAGGTTCGAGCGCGCCACATCGGCGTCGAAACCAGCCTGCTCGGCGAGATCCTCGGTCAGGCCGACCGCCGCGATTTCCAGCGCGGAATGAATCACCACCGGCACCTTGTGGTAGTTGCCGCGCAGGCAATTGCCGTTGATCGCATTGGCCGCCGCCACCTTGGCGTCGTGCAGCGCCGCGTTGGCGGTCATCGGACCGGGCTTGACGTCGCCGATGGCGTAGATGCCGGGCACGCTGCTTTCCAGCGATTCCGACACCTCGACGAAGCCGTCCGCGTCCAGCGCCACGCCGGCCTGTTCCAGCCCCAGCCCCGCCGTCATCGGCCGCCGCCCCACCGCAACGAGCACGTGCTGGTAGACGTCGCGCCGGCCGTCGGTGCAGGTCACCTCGACGCCGCCTTCCACAATGCGGCTAGCCGCGACCGAAACGTTCTTGCGCACCTCGACGCCGATGCGCTTGAGCTTGCGCTCCAGCACGGCGCTGGCGCGGTCCGAGATATGGGATTGATCGAGCAGACGGCCGCCCCGCTCGACGATGCCGACGCGGGAGCCCATCTGGTGCAGCAGGAAGCCCAGTTCCACGCCGATCGCGCCGCCGCCGACGCACAGGATGGATTCCGGCAGGTGGTCGAGCCGGTACATGAAGTCTTGCGAATTCAATATCTCGCGGCCGTTGGCCTTGCAGTTGTCGAGCTCTTTCGGCACCGAACCGGTGGCGATGATGATACGTCTGGCATGCAGCTCCAGCGGCTCGGTGACGGTCAGCTTTTCCTTGTCGGCGAACGGCGCGCTGGCCTCGACCGGCACCGGCTGCCGCGCCGGCACGACGCTGACCCGGCCGTCGCCGAGCAACCGTCCCTCGCCAACGAAAACCTGCACGCCGAGGCGTTTCAGCCACACCGTGAAATTGTCGCGGATGCCGGCGACGACCTCGTCCTTGTGCGCCATCGCGGCCATGAAATCGCCGCGCACCTGGCCGATCAGGCCGCGCCCCTGCAAGCCGTTGACGTCCTCGATCAGCGAGGCGAGATGGAGCAGGGTTTTTTTCGGGATGCAGCCCTGATTCAGGCAGACCCCGCCCGGCAGGCCCTTTTCCACCAGCGCCACCCTGGCGCCGAGATGGGCGGCGGTGATCGCGGCCTTGTAGCCGCCCGGGCCGCTGCCGATGATGACGAGGTCGAATTCCATCATTAAACGTGAAACTCGCGAAGCGAGACCTTGTCCCCCTCTCCCGCGGGCGGGAGAGGGCTAGGGGTGAGGGAAACGGTCATGGCACATCGCCGTTTCATAATTCGGGCCGGCGATGCGCCATGACCGTTAGTCTTGCTTAACCGCCGACGAACGCGGATAAAAAACCGGGAAACCTCCCAGATCGGCGTTCATCAGCGGTCGATCATTTAATGGCAGCCGCCACCGCAGCCGCCGCAGCCGCCGCCGCTGCTGCCCGACGAACTGGAGCAGGAGCCGCCGGTATCGTTGGGGTTGATGAAGATGAAGCGGCGGTCGCCCGGATTCATCTCGACGAAATCGAGCACGGCGCCGGTCAGCAGCGTCACGTAGCTCGGCGACACCAGCACGGTGACGCCTTCGGATTCCACCAGCAGGTCTTCCTCGCTTTGCTCGTCGAAACCCATGCCGTACTCGATCGAGCCGTCCTCGCCGCGGCGGGCGGCGATGCGCAGGAACAGGCCTTCGGCGTTGCTCTGGACGGCGGCCTGGCGGATTTGCTCGGCGGCGTCGGCGGTTACTTTAATCATCAGTTTCTCCTCGTCAAAATTCCGGTTTTCAAATCAGGCGGCGCGGCCGAAACGGCTCCCGTCCTGCATTGCATGGCCGCTGTTCTTGCCCGCCCGGTCGCGCACGAAAGCGACGAAGCGCGCGGCCCAGTTGTAGCTATCCAGGCTGCGCAGGTGGGCGTAGGACGCCAGCAGGTTTTTGTAGACGATGCCGTCGCGGCGGCCGTCGATGCCGTGGCCGCGCTTGACCTCGTAGGCGAATTTCAGCTTCTCGGTGTCCAGGTTGTCCAGGCTGGAATAATGGAACTCGTGGCCGCGCACTTCGGCGGGCGCTTGCCCTTCCGGCGCCGGCCAGACGCTTTCGCCGGTTTCGCGCAGGCGGATGTAGCCGCGCCCGACCGGTTTCTCGTGCATCACCACGTCGCCCGGAATGACACCCACCATGTCGTGCGTCTTGCCGTGCCAGGTCAGCGTGCGCGCCAGGTACATCAGCCCGCCGCATTCGGCATAGGCCGGCATGCCGCTGTCGATGGCGGCGCCGATTTCGGCGCGCAGCGAACTGTTGGCTTCAAGCTCCGCCATGAACAATTCGGGAAAGCCGCCGCCGATGAACAGGCCGTCCACCTCGGGCAGATGCGAGTCGCGCAGCGTGTCGAGCGGCACCAGTTCGGCCCCGGCCGCGCGTAGCGCGTCGAGGTCGTCGGCATAATAGAAGCCGAAAGCCTGATCTTTCGCCCAGCCGATGCGTACTTTCGGCTCGCACGAGGCAGCGGGCGCCATGGCTCCGGCCTGGGTCGGCGCCGGTAGCGCCGGCGCCGCGGCCGCCACGGCCAGTAGCCGGTCGAGGTCCACCTGCGCACCGACCAGCGCGCCGATCTCGTCCACCCGGCGCGCGGCGGCGGCGGCTTCGTTGCTGGGGATCAGGCCGAGGTGGCGCTCTACGATCTCCAGCCGCTTGTCGTGGTGCACCGCGCCGATCACCGGCACGTCGGTATAGTGTTCGATCACGGCGCGAAGCTTGCTCTCGTGGCGCGCGCCGCCGAGGTTGTTGAGGATCACGCCGGCGATGGCGATGTCCCGGTCGAACGCCTGGTACCCGAGAATCAAGGGGGCGATGCCGCGGGTCATGCCGCGCGCGTCGATCACCAGCACCACCGGCGCCTGGAGCAGGCCTGCGAGCGCCGCGTTGCTGTTGCTGCCGTCGAGGTCGAGTCCGTCGTACAGTCCCTTGTTGCCTTCGATCAGGCTGACGTCGGCGCCTGCCGAATGGCGGACGAAGGAGGCGACGATCTCGTCGCGTTCCATCAGGTAGAAGTCGAGGTTGCGGCAGCTGCGTCCGCTGGCGGTGGACAGCCACATCGGATCGATGTAGTCGGGGCCCTTCTTGAACGGCTGGACCACGGTGCCGCGCGCGCGCAGCGCGGCACACAGGCCGATGGAAACGGTGGTTTTTCCGGAGGATTTGTGCGCGGCAGAGATCAGCAGGCGGGACATGGGTCGGAATCCGCTTAACGTGTAATGGCAATCGCCCGGTCAGGCATCGAAGAATCCGTTTGGTTCCCGTGCCGGGCGCACCCGCGAAATGCGGGGAGCATCCGCTCCCCGCCTCCGCGTTTACTCGCCGGCAGTCTCGCCGTGAAGGACGCTGTCGTCCGGCAGGAAAGGCAGCACCCGAACCGCCACCGTGGTGATCAGCGCGGCGACGGCGATGCCGCCGAAGCCCAGCAGGAATTCTGGCAGGCTGGGGCTGTAGGGGTTGATGCGTCCGTCGAAGAAGCTGCTGCTCACCTCGTAGCCAGGGAAAATGCTGAGCGGGAAAGCCTGGCCGCCGATGAGGAGGACATACAGCTGGGCAAAGCCGCCGAAAATCACCAGCAGCGACGCCACGATCACCCAGTTGCACTTCTTCCCCATTTCCGGATGGAACAGGATCGCAAGCGGCAGCAGGCTGCCGAGCAGGATCTGGCCGACCCAGAACAGCGTGGTGTAGATGCCGCCGTCAAGCAGGATGAAGCGTTCGAACGCGGACTGCTTGGCGAAATACAGGTTGGTCATGTGATAAACCAGCGTGAAGTACAGCACGGCAGCGACGAAAACCGCCAGCAGGTTCTTCAGGCGACGCTGAATGGTCGGGTCCAGCTGCCGGTTGTTCCAGCGGTACATCGCGGTCTGCACCAGCAGGAAGACCGCCAGTCCGAACGAGAACGACATGATGATGAACATCGGCGGCAGCAGCGCGGTGCCATAGGCCTGGCGCGCCACCAGGAAGGCGAAGATGGCGCCGGTACCGGTGGTCAGCGCAAGGCGCCAGATGAAGGCGGCGAAGCCGACGTACTTGGAATAGTCATGCATCTTGCGATCCATCATGGTCCAGATGTAGACGGCGACGATGGAAAAGAAGCCGGTGTACAGGAACACGTTGAGGGCAAACACCGAGGTGAGATTGAGGTGCGTCATCGCCACGATGAGCCGGTCGTTGCGGCCCAGATCGAGCATCAGCACGGTCAGGCCGCCGGCCAGCATGGCGATGGCCAGCAGGCCGGACAGCATGCCGCGCACCTTGTACACCTTGATGCCGAACACCGACCCCAGCGAGGCGAGGTTGAGCACGCCGGATGCGGCCACGATCAGGAAAATGGCGAACACGTGCGGCATGCCCCAGACGATCTGGTTGGTCATGCCGGTCACCACGTGGCCGTGCGATTCCATGTAGTAGGCGGCGCCCATCCCGGCCGCCGCGATCAGGCCGAACACGCCCAGCAGCGCGTAAAACACGCTGTTTTCAATTTTGCGGAAGGCTTCAAAGTTCATGGCGTTCAAATCCCCTGATAGCGCACACCGGTGTTCAGCCCCAGATCGGCGCGAACTTGCGTGGTGGCGTAGGTAGCAATGCGTTTGGAAATTTCGCTGTTCGGATCGTTCAGGTCGCCGAACAGCATCGCGCCTTCCTTGCAGGACTCGACGCAGGCCGGCTGCTGGTCGCGGTCGATGCGATGCACGCACAGCGTGCAGCTTTCGACGCAGCCTTTGCCGCGCGGCACGTCGGGATTCTGGTCTTCGTGCTCTTCGTGCACGAAGGAGCGCGCCTTGTACGGGCACGCCATCATGCAATAGCGGCAGCCGATGCAGATATGGCGATCCACCAGCACGATGCCGTCGGCACGCTTGAATGAAGCGCCGGTCGGGCAGACATCCACGCACGGCGGCTCGGCGCAGTGCTGGCACATCATCGGCAGGGAATGGCTGGTGCCGGTCTTGATTTCCTTCAGCTCGACCTTGCGGATCCATTGCGGGTCGGTTTCCGGATGGCCGGTGGAGGCCACGCCGTTTTCCTTGCCGCAAGCGGCCACGCAATCGTTGCACCCGGTCGCGCATTTGCTGCTATCGATCAGCATGCCCCAGCGTTTGGCGCTGGAAGCCGCCTCGTCGGCCGGACGGGCGTGGGCCAAGTCCAGCAGGGTCACGCCCGGCGCGATCACCAGGCCGGCTGTGGCCGCCGCCCCGGCGCCGATAAATAGTCTGCGGCTGTTATCCATCTTACTCATTTGACTCCCTCGCCCCCATTCAAGCTCGCCAGGTTGGCCTGCATCTGCCAGCGCATCTTGCCGGACAGGCTGGATTGCTTGTCCGTGCCTTCGGGCTGGACGGACGGCGCCACGATCGGATGCAGCGTACCGCCGGCGGCCTTCGGCTTGGTGGAATGGCACTCGAAGCAATCGAGCTTGACGGCGGCGTAGGTGTGGCAGCCCATGCAGAAGTCTTCCTTGCTGCTGGCCACGCTGCCGGTCTTGGGATTGGCGTGGCACTCGATACAGTTTTTCAGGCTGTACTGGGTGGTGCGAATCCCCTTGTGCATGGTTTCGTCGCGCTGGTGCTTGAGCAGCTTCATGTGGTTGCGCCGCATGTACGCGGCGTCCTCAACGCACTTGTCCCCCTTGGCGATCACCTTGTGATCGCCATGCTCGTCGTGCGCGCCGGCGGGCAGGGCGCCCGCCAGCAGCACCGCTGCCAGAGCGGCGCCAAGCCACCCCAGTACGCTTCGCCGTTTCGCTGGATTGCTCATATTTTTTACTCGCCCAAGCCCATTTTGATGTAACCGGTGGGGCATACGTCCGCGCAGATGTGGCAGCCGATGCACTTGGAGTAGTCGGTGTCCACGTAGCGGCCGGTGGTCGCCGTCGCCTTCTTCACCTTGAACACGGCAGCCTGCGGACAGTAGATCACGCAGTTGTCGCATTCGAAACACAGGCCGCAGCTCATGCAACGCTTGGCTTCCGCCACCACCTGCTTGTCGTCCAGCACCTCGAGGCGCTCTTCGAAATGGCCAAGCACCTGGTCGGAGTTCAACGTCACGAAGCTGCGCACGTTGCGCGGCGTGAACGGGAAATGGCCGAGGAACAACTCACCCGCCGGGATGACATACTTGTCGGACCGATTTTCCAGGTTATGCACCGCAAACTTGGAAGCATCCGAACCGCGTACGCCCAGGTCGATTTCCTTGGCGAAACCTTCGGCCTTGGCGACTTCTTCCTTGGTCAGGGTGTGGAACGCTTCCGGACCCTTGCCGGCTTCGATCTGCTTGCGCACGACGTCGAAGTAGGCGACGTCCACCTTGGGCCGCTTGCCCAGGTCCAGGCCGGCCAGGTAATGGTCGATGCTGTCCGCGGCGATGCGGCCATGGCCGATGGCGGTGGTCAGCAGGTGCGGGCGGATCACGTCGCCGCCGACGAAGATGCCCTTCTGGCCGGGCACTTGATAGTGCTTGTCGGCGTTCATCAGGCCCTTGCCGTTGTCGAATCCTTCCAGGCCGGTGAAGTCCACCGCCTGGCCAATGGCGGACACGATCAGGTCGGCCGGAATGTCGTATTCGGAACCTTCCTTGACCACCTGCTTGTTGCCGACGGTTTCGAGCACCGCCACGCGCAGGGCGGTAGCACGGCCATCCGCACCGACCACCACGGAAACCGGGGTGATGCTGCCGCGAATTTCGATGCCTTCGGCCAGCGCTTCCTCGACTTCGT